>JAKPBN010000310.1 GCA_029778945.1 Spirochaetota bacterium | reverse complement strand
AGTTATGATAGACTGTTATGGTCGTGACTTACCAAACTGTTCTGCCCAAAAAGGAGGGAATATGGCCCAAAGGATTCCTCTCTATGAACAATTTGCCCAGGAGCTAGAAGCCCTGATCCATGCGGGCACTTTTCCCGAGGGCGGCCGCATTCCCGCCCTCCGGGACTCCGCAGAGCAGCACAATCTCTCCCTCTCCACGGTCCTCCAGGCCTACCGCCTCCTGGAGACCCGGGGGGTGATCGAGGCCCGGCCCCAGTCGGGCTATTACGTCAAATTCCGCCCCGCCGCCAGGACCCTGGAGGCCGACCCCTCCCCGGAGCGGGAGGATCCGACCTCGGTATCCATCGACGAGCTTTCCCTCCAGCTCTTCCGGGACACCCAGGACCCGGACTTCGCCAAATTCGGCGCCGCTTCCCCCGACCCCGAGCTCCTGCCCACGGCCCGGCTCAACCGGATCGTGGCCGAGCTCTCCCGGGATGGCTCCTTTGACGTGGACACCTCCTTCTTTCCCGAGGGCTGCGAGGAGCTTCGGATCCAGATAGCCCAGAGGGCCTTTGGCCAGGGCTGTTCCCTGGGGCCGGACGAGCTGGTGATCACCGCGGGCTGCTGCGAGGCGATGGCCCTCTGCCTCCAGGCGGTCTGCGTCCCCGGGGACCTCGTGGCCATCGAGTCCCCGACCTATTTTGGCATCCTCCTCATCCTCGAGGCCCTCCACCTCAAGGCCCTGGAGATCCCCGCCAATCCCGAGACCGGCCTTTCCCTAGAGGCCCTGGAGTTTGCCCTGGACCACCACCCGGTCAAGGCCGTGGTGGCCATGACCAACTTTGCCAACCCCCTGGGCTCGACCATGCCCGACGAGGCGAAGCGCAACCTTGTGGCCCTCCTCGCGGCCCGGGAGGTTCCCCTCGTGGAAAACGACATCTACGGGGAGCTCTATTTCGGGGACAAGAGGCCCAGCGTGGCCAAGTCCTGGGACCGGGAGGGTCTCGTCCTCCTCTGCTCCTCCTTTTCCAAGGACATAAGCCCCGGCTACCGGATAGGCTGGGTAGCCCCGGGGCGCTACCTCGAGGATCTGCGCAAGCTCAAGATGGCCCTCTCCTCGGGCACCTCGGTCTTGGGGCAGATGACGATCGCCACCTACCTAGAGAGCGGGGGCTACGACCTCCACCTCCGCAAGATCCGCAGGGCCTATGCCCAGAAGGTGGCCCGGATGACCCGGGCTATCGAGGAATGCTTTCCCGAGGGGACCCGGATAGCCCGGCCCCAGGGCGGCTATGTGATCTGGGTGAGGCTACCGGGAGGAGTGGACGCCCTCAGCCTCTACAAAGAGGCCGTGGCCTCCCGGATCACCATAGCCCCGGGCACGATCTTTTCCCCCTCCCACAAGCATGTGGACTATATCCGCCTCAATGCCGCCATCTGGTCCGAGGCCACGGAAAAGGACCTGGCCCGCCTGGGGAGGATTGTTGCGGCCCTCATGGGCTCCGGGACGTGATATCCTTTGGCTGGCCCCGGTGGTACCGGCGATATGCCCCGCCGCCCCGGAGCGCCCCCAAGGAGTGACCATGGATGCCGCGATAGCCACCACCGCCGCCACAGAAGCCCACCCCCGCCGGGTTCGGCCGGGCTGGACCGAGGCCATAGGGAGCCTCACCGAGGCCTTTTCCGAGGATCCTTGCCTGGCCTGGCTCCTGGACTCCCCGGTCTACGATCCGGCCAAGGCCTGCCACATCCACGAGTACACCCTGAGGGTCGCCTCCCTCTGGGGGCGGACCTGGGTCGCCGGTCCCCGGTCCGAGGGGGTCTGCCTCTGGCTCCCCCCGGGGCGGGTCGAGGTATCCACCCCCATGTTTATCCGGGCCGGGGGCCTCGGTCTGCGCAAGACCGTGGACAAGGATGTGATCCGCCGCTTCAGCGAGTACGGGGAATATTCTGCGGCCTTCCACCACCGGGTGGCCCCGGGACCCCATTGGTACCATCTCTCCATCGGCGTGGCCAAGGCCGCCCGGGGCAAGGGCCTGGCTCGGGCCCTGATCGAGCCCATGCTCGCCGAATTCGACAAGTCGGGCCTGCCCTGCTACCTGGAGACCCACAACCCGGCCAACGTGGCTCTCTACAAGAAGTTTGGCTTTGCCCTGGCTGAGACCGGCACCCTGCCCCGGAGCCAGACCACCCACTTTGCCATGCTCAGAAAACCCAGATCCTAGGGGATTGGGCCTTGCCACTCCTGGCAAGACAGGATATAAATATTGTAATCATTCCACATTTGCTACCTCTACAAAAGGAGCCACCATGAAAACCTGGATCTGTTCCGTGTGCGGTTATGTCTTCGAGGGCGCCGAAGCCCCCGCCAAGTGCCCCCAGTGCGGAGCCCCCAAGGAAAAGTTCAACGAGAAGGCGAGCTTCTCCGGCTGGGCGGACGAGCACAAGATCGGCGTGGCCCAGGGCCTCGACGCCGAGGTGGTCCAGGGCCTGAAGGACAATTTCATGGGTGAGTGCACCGAGGTCGGAATGTACCTCGCCATGGCCCGCCAGGCCGACCGGGAAGGCCTGCCCGAGGTCGCCGAGGCCTACAAGCGCATAGCCTACGAGGAGGCCGACCACGCCTCCCGTTTCGCCGAACTCCTGGGCGAGGTGGTCTTCGCCGACACCCGCAAGAACCTCCAGCTCCGGGCCGACGCCGAGGCCGGCGCGTGCATGGGCAAGCTCAAGATCGCCAAGCGGGCCAAGGAGCTCGGCTACGACGCGATCCACGACACGGTCCATGAGATGTGCAAGGACGAGGCCCGCCACGGCGCGGCCT
>JAKPBN010000275.1 GCA_029778945.1 Spirochaetota bacterium | reverse complement strand
GTGCCTATCGACGGCGCAAGCGCCGATGGAACGGTGGGGCTCAGGGTCGCCGCAGGAGCGGTCCAGGACGCCGTCGGCAACCTCTCGGCCATAAAGGACTCAACGGCCAGCTTCATAGTGGATACGACACCGCCAAGCCAGAATGGCACCGATACGCCGACCTATTCTGCCACGACCCTAACGCTAAAAATATCGGCCGATGGCTCGGGCGTCACGGCCATAAAATGGGGGACTGTCAGCTCTGGACCCTATGGCAACACGGCTACTGGCCTTTTGGCCCCGGGCGCCGGCGCATCGGGCACGGTGACCGCAACGATATCCCCCCACCAGACCGTGACTTTCTACTACGTCATGCTGGATGCCGCGGGAAACCAAAGCGAAGAAAAAGCCATGACCACCTCGGACGGCGGCTCGACCTTCACCGGCACAAAATCGATCCAGGCCGGTTCTGCTTCCACAAAGGTCCAGGTGAAGTCCTCCGAAGTATCTTATGGCTCCGACCCCTATGCCGCCTTCTCCTCCTTCTACGGCAAGTCCACCCAAGCCTCTTCTGTCGAGGAAGCTCGGGTCCTGGCTCAGAACGCCTCCTTGAGCCGCACGAGGGCCGCGGCCCGCCTGCCTACCAGGCCGGCTAGCCCCACGGCCCCGGTCGCGGCTCAGCCTTCGGCCCAGCCGGCGGCCCCCGCGCAAGCGGTGGTCTACAGGCCCGAATCTGGGGCGACCCGCAGCGCCGCGCCCATAGAGCCAGCCAAGACGGACGAAGATCCAAGGCCTGCCAAGGCTGGGGCAAAGCCCACGGAGGAGGCCCCTGCTACGATGGTTTCTTTCTCTTCCTCGGCCCAGCCCGCAGGCGGAAGTCAGGGCCAGCAGCTCCCGAGCCCCCAGCCCCAGGACGGACAGGGTAGGATGCCTCCCGCCCTCCTCGCACCCAGCACCTGGCGCGAGGAAGAGCCTGGAAGGGACGAGTCCTAGGGGGCCGTTTTAGGATTTTGCCAGGCCCCCCCTGCATTTGCCGGGGGGGAGGGATATATTAGTGAAGTGCTTGCAATTCGGAGGACTACATGAAGAGACTTTTTGCCCTTTTCTGTGCCATGGCTCTGGGAATCTCGGCCTGGGCAATCCCCCTTACGGTGACCTGGATTGATGGCAAGGTCGAGAGGCAGAAGGGCTCGGCTTGGCTCAGCCTCAAGGAAGGGGATATCGTCGACTCCGCGGAGACGGTTCGCCTGGCCACGGCCTCCCTAGTGGAGCTAGCCAATGGCAAGCAGAAGATTGTCATCTCCACGGCGGGCACCTTTGCCCTGGATTCCCTTACCAAGGCCGCGGCGGCCCAGCAACAGAAGAGCTCCGGCACCGTGGACAAGCTCGCGAAGCTTGTGGCTCCCTCCAAGACCAGCCAGGCCACAGTCGGTGGTGTCCGTGGAGATCTTATAGGCGATGCCGTGGCCAAGACCGATTGGAATGATGACTATGACAGCGCTAGGATAATGATCAGGAAGGCTCTCGAGCTGAATACCCAAGGTCGCTACCAGGAATCCGCCGCCATGTTCGGCAAGGCAGCCGCTGATGCCCGGCCGAATGATTACCTCGTCACCGTGGCCAAGTATGGCCAGGCCTGTTCCTTGGTCGCCCTGGGTTCCACCGGACAAGCTATCCTTCTTCTCAGGGAGGCCAGGGCTACCAACCAACTCCCGGATAAGGAATCCCTCCTTCTCGCCCGACTGGACCTCGATTCCGGCGCCAAGGACGAGGCTATCAACATCCTTACCTATGCCGTCAACGGTGGTGGCCTTGCGCCTGAGGATACGAATCTTGCCAAGGATATGCTCAAGGAGGCCGGGGTCGCCAAGTAGCTCCCCCTCGGGGACCCCTAGCCGGGCCGCGGAATCGCCAAAGGGACCAAGCTGGTCCTAAAGGCGGCTCCGCGGTTTTTTTATCCGCCGATCTTCCTGACCTCGGAGTCCAGGGCGAGGAGCTGGCTGTCGTTTTTCTGCCCCAGGGCCTTGATGGTCCTAGCCTCCTTGAGGATGGAGGCTAGGGTGGTCCCGAGCTCGGCTACCCGGCCGTTGAGGACCTCAGCGGCCGCCCTCACGTCGTGGATGCCCGACTCCGAACCCTCGTCGGCCTGCCTCAGGGCTCCCAGGGAGGCGTTGACCCTTTCCCCGGCGGCGTTGATGCCCTCGGCGGCGGCTCCGATGTCCCGCACACTCGACTCAAGGAGGGCGATGCGGGAGAAAAGCTCGTCCACGGAGGCCAAGAACTCCTCGGTGTCCCCTCGGATGGAGGAAAAGTGTTCCAGGGTCGAGCGGTTGAGGCTGGAGGCCTTTTCGATCTCCGTGACCGCGGTCTTGAGGGAGGTGGATATCTCCTTGGCGTTCCGGTTGGCCGTCTCCGCCAAGGCCCTGACCTCGTTGGCCACGACGGCAAAGCCCGCGCCGACCGCCCCCGCGTGGGCCGCCTCGATGGCTGCGTTCATGGCCAGGAGGTTGGTCTGGCTCGCGATCTTGGCGACCGAGCCCACCTGGCCTAGGAGGGAGGCGGTCTTGGAGGCTATCGCCTCGATCGCCGCCGAGGCCGACTGGACGGCCCCCTCGGCCTCCTGGAAGCGGCCGCCCAGGCGCTCCCGGTGATCCTTCCTCTCCCCGGAAAGGCTTGTCACGGTGGAGACGAAATCGCCTATCGTGACCAGGGATTGGGTGGTTTGCCGGACCGATTCCTTCTGGGCCTCCAGGGCCGAGGCCAGCTGGGTCCCCTGGACCTTGACGGCCTCGGCCGAGGCCTGGAGGCCGGCGGCGGCCTGGAGGAGGCGGCCCGACTGGGCTTCCACGGCGGAGAGGCCCGCGGCGCCCTCCTCGGCGAGGCTGATCTGGGCCTCCGCGCTGCCTGCCAGGCCCCTGCCCAAGTCGAGGGCCTCCCGGGAGGCGGCCACGGCCTGGCTTAGGCGTCCCGACCTTTCCTGGTTCTTCTGGGCCTCCGCGACGGCGACGGCCAGGACTTCCTTGTTGGATCTGAGGATGAGGCTCGTGATGATCGCCGAGACGCCCACGAGGAAACAGGTGATGATGGCGTTGGAGAGGGGCTTGGTCTCGGGATGGGCCTCGCCCACAATCCGCACCCGGAAGATATAGTGGGCGATGAGGGCAAGCTCGGCCAGGACGGAAAGGGAGATGTGCACCTTTCGGCTCGGGTTGACCAGGGCCGAGATGATGAGGACAGCGCTGAGGTAGAGGCCATACTCAAAGCTCTCGTAGGGGTAGGCCAGGGGATCGGCCAGGAGGAGGATGGAGAGGGTCGCCAAGACGGTGAAGCTGAGGATCGCCGCCGCCGCGGAGGCCTGCTTGCGGAATAGGAGGACAAGGGCCAGGGAGTAGGGGAGGACGCATACCAGGGAAAGGACTCCTATCATGTCCCGCAGGAGCAGGATCCTGGGAAGGCCATAGAGGATCTGGGCCCCGGCCACCACGAGGAGGGTCACGAGGGTGAGGGAGGCCCGCCTGCGGGTGGCATAGTCCGAGACGGCGTAGACTGAATCGAGGCGGCTCTTGATCCTGTTGGGCATGCGGGAACCTTCCTGGAGGATTGGATCGTCTATCCAAGTGTAGCTTTTGGCGGGTCAAAGGGCAAGGATTCGAGGCTAGACGACGATCCGCCCAGCCTTGACCACCGTCCGCACCAGGTTCATCCCCGCATGGTAGGGCAGGAAGGCCATGCTCGGGGCGTCGAGGACGAGGAGGTCCCCGTCCTTGCCGGCCTCAAGGCTCCCAAGGCGACTCTCGAGGCCCAGGGAGGCCGCCCCGCCCAGGGTGAGGGCTGTCAGGGTCTCCGGGAGGGAGAGGCCGAGATAGAGCACGCCTATCGCGAAGATCAGGGGGATGGACTGGGAGTAGCAGGAGCCCGGGTTGAGGTCCGAGGCCAGGGCCAGGGCGCAGCCTGCGTCGATCATAGCCCGGGCGTTGGCATAGGGCTCCCGGAGG
Source organism: Spirochaetota bacterium (assembly GCA_029778945.1). Classification (GTDB taxonomy): domain Bacteria; phylum Spirochaetota; class Spirochaetia; order Treponematales; family Rectinemataceae; genus JANYKC01. The sequence goes on along the minus strand of JAKPBN010000275.1, from coordinate 8,541 downwards.
GTAAAGGCCGTGAGGGGGAGGCAGCCGGCCACAACCCCGGCCTTGGCCATAAGGCCTATGTCCTTTTCCGAGGCCTTGAGGAGGTGGTCGGCGCTCGCCGCGCCGAGCTCGGCCGCGAGGCCGGCCCCTCCCAGGGCCACAATCTCGTCCGCGTGGACCTTGAGTCCAAAGCCCAGGGACGCGGCGGTCTCGAGGTAGCGCCGGGAGTCCTCGAGCTCAAAGATGCCCTTTTCGCAGAAGATGTCGCAGAACTTAGCCGCCCCCTGGGCCTTTACGGCGGGCAGGACTTCCTTGACCACAAAGTCCACATAGTCCGCAGGCCTTCCCTTGAATTCACCGGGGATCGAGTGGGGCCCCAGGAAGGTGGGGACCACCTCGACCGGGCCTTCCCGGTCAAGCTCGGCCATCACGGCCAGCTGCCGGAGCTCGGTCTCCAGGTCAAGGCCGTAGCCCGACTTGCCCTCCACGGTGGTTACCCCCAGGGAGAGCATCGTCTTGAGGCGGGCCCGGCCCAGGGCCAGGAGGTCCTCCTGGGAGGCCGCCCGGGTGGCGGTGACGCTGCGGGCGATTCCGCCCCCGCGCTTATGGATTTCCATGTAGGGCAGGCCCTCGGCCCGCCAGAGGAATTCCTCGGCCCGGTGGCCGGCAAAGACGAAATGGGTGTGGGAGTCCACAAAGCCCGGGACGACGGCCCGGCCCCCGGCGTCGAGGCGGGCCAGCCTGCCCTCGTGGGCCTGGGCCTTGGCCTGGGCCGGGAGGCCGGCGGCGGGGCCCGCGTACTCGATCCGCCCGGCCTTGACGAGGACGGCGGCTCCCTCTGTCACCTCGACCCGCCCCATGGCCTCCCTGCCCCGGGGGGCGGTAAAGCCCCGGGGAGTGCACAACTCGCCGATGTTCTCGACGAGGAGGTCCCCCACGGGCCTCGCCGGGGCCCTCATTGGGCCTTTCCGCCCCGGAAGAGCGGATCAAGGCCTATGGTGCCCACAAGGCTCTCGAGGTAGGTCTTGGACTTGGCGTAGGCCGTCCGCTCCTCCACCTTCCCGAGCTCGGCCTGGGCCCGCCTCACGAGGAGGGAGCCGGCCTCGGCCCGCTCGGCGAGGAAGCGCTTGAGATAGGCCGCCGAGGTCTCGAGATAGGCGATCTCCCGAGCCTTGTGCCGCTCGATCCTCTCCTTGTACCAGTCCGAGGCTAGGACATAGTCCCGGTCGAAGAGCCTGCGGAGCTCGGGATCGTCGATGCCCTTGCCCTCCCAGGAGCCCTCCGCCATCACGTGGAGGATGGCCTTGAGGGGGGGAATGGCGGCCTCGATGGAGCCGTCCAAGAGGTAGTCCCGGGCGGCCTTGGCCTGGGCCTCGGCGATGTTGAGGATGCCGTCCACAAAGTCCGGCATGGACTGGATCTCCGGCCGGAGGATGTCGTCGGAAAAGACGCTCGAGGGATTGTCGAAGATGCGCCCGAGGTAGTTGGCGGCAAAGAGAGGCGTTATGCGCCACCCAAGGCGGGAGGCGGGGATCCGCCGGCCCTCGTAGTCGAAGTCCTCGAGCTTCTCGAGGAAGCCGTGGGCCTTGAGGAAGTCGGGGTTGCGCTCCTCCGGGCCCAGGCGGGACCAGAGCTCGGGCACGAGGAGGGAGACGTCGTGCTCGACCTTGTAGGCCTTGCCGATATAGCCGGCCGCCGTGGAGAAGCCCGGATAGCCCGTGAGGATAAACGAGAGGAGGGCATTGTTCAGGTCCGTCGTCGGCACCAGGGCGTTGAAGGGGCCCTTGGTGAGGGCTCCCTCGCTGCCCGCCCCCGTGGTCGAGGGGCTCTTGCCCGTGAGGGAGCAGATAAAGTCCATGAAGAGCTCGGGCAGGTCCTGGTAGTGGATGGGGCCGTAGACCGCCAGGGGCCTGATGCCCGCGGCGGTGTCCGCAGGGTTGTTTCTGCGGCCGGGCAGGGTCGCTCCCACGGGGTGGAGGATGGGCCTGTCCACCCCGACCCGGCGGTAGAGGCGGGGACCCAGGTCGGCCAGGTAGCGGTCCAGGGGGTGGGAGTAGTTGGGGTCGAGCTGGAGGTAGCGGGGGTTCTTGGTAGGGGCCCCGTCCACGATGCGAAGCTTGTCCGAGGCGACAAACCAGTCGGGCCTTCCGTCCTTGGCTATGCCCTCGATAAAGGCCTTCATGGGCTCGGTGTACTCGCTGAAGCGGACGGTCTTTTCCACCATCTGGGCGGCCATCTCCTGGGGGAGGGGCTCGAAGTTGGAGATAAAGTTGTCCTTCCTGGCCAGGTCCTTCTCGGCCTGGCGGTCATAGCCGCGGATCACCGCGTCGTCCGGCCTCTGGAAGAAGCGGGCCTCGACATTGCGGCAGAACTTGAGGCTCCAGTCGGGGTCGACCCAGCCGGGCAGATCGGCCAGGCGCGAGGCCGGGACGACGGTGGAGGAGGTGATGTCGTCCTCCCACTGGAGCTTGTCCGCGGGCATGAAGTCCTGCCTCAGCTTGAAGGTCCGGTTCATGCCCGAGGCGTCCCGGCCCACCCGGAGGTAGGAGCCCAGGATGGGGCGGCCCTCGAACTTGAGGATATTGCCCGTGGAGCCGTTGACCTTGTCCACGGTGAAGCGGGACATCCATTCGCCGTTCCACTCCGGGCGGTAGAAGCGCTTGACGAGGAAGACCAGGGCCTTGATGCGCTCGGGGATCGACCTGAGCCAGGAGTTGAACTCATCCGTGTAGGCCGGGGAGGGGGAGAGCAGCTTGATCACCGAGCCCAGGGATCGGCCCGAGGAGAGGATCTTCCGGGACGCGTCCCCGTGGTTTTCCGCGGCCTCCTTGAACCTCTTGCCATAGTTGCCCTCGATGATGTTGCGCACCGCCGCCAGGTCGGCCTCGTAGTCTCCGATGATGAGGGGGGAGTAGGAGATGGCGTCCGTTATGGACTTGGCTATCTCCGACTTGCCGCCCCCGGAGACCGTGCAGGGCTTGTGGCAGAGCAGGCCCTCGGCATTGGTGCCCACGAGGCGCCAGGCCCCAGAGCCGGGGTGGCGCTCCATACGGATCGTATAGCCCGTGGGATGGACGTAGATCTCGCTCGGGAGGACCCGCAGGCAGACCTCGGCCCCGGCCCAGGTCCAGCGGGCGGTCTGGTCCTCGAGGGAGATCACGGCGTCCTCGGGGAGGTAGACGACATTGGGGAAGGTCTTGTCCACGGCATAGCCATCGGCCTTGACCTCGATCCTTGAGCCCATCACCTCGGTCACGCTGTCCAGGCTGTGGCCCCGGCTCCGCAGGTTGGTGTCCGGGACAAAGCGGGTGCCCAGGTTGTAGGAGGGGAAGACCAGGGCGCCGCCGGCGTGCTCCTCCTCGGCGACACCGATGATGTTGGCGGAGAAGGAGATGTGGGACTTCACCTCTTTCTTGGAATAGCCGAAGTAGTTGTCCGCGATGATCGAGATGATCACGCCGCGGTCGTCCCGGGCGCAGAGCTTGAAGGCCTTGCCGCCGTTGTAGAGCTCCCCGGCGTCCTTCCAGGCCATCCCGTCCCGGCGCTGGCGCTCGGTGGCGTCCTCCCAGGCGGGGAGGCCTAGGTCCTTTTTTCGCATCTTGGTCAGGTGGGTCGCGAGGATAATGCAGCCCGTGGTGCCCGTCCAGTGGAGGGGATCGAGGGCGGCGTCGTTTTCCGCGACATAGGGGTCCCCGGAGTTGCCAAAGATGGACTCGATGAAGTCGAGGCTGGCGGCCAGGGAGCCCGGGGCGAAAAAGCGGATCTCCATGGAGCGCTCATCGCAGAAGCCCGGAACCTCGGGCCTGACCACGGGGCGGAGAAGGAGGCTGACAAAGGCCCGGGCCTTCTCCTCCTCCTTGGCGGTAAAGGGAAGCTCGAGGAGGTCGGCCGGGGGCTGGAGGGCTGCCTCGAGGAGGCGGCCAAAGACGGCGGCGGGCACGGCCTTCTTGTCCGGGGGGACGGGGAGGCCGCCCTCGGCCACGTGGAAGACCCCTTCCGTGGTGCGGCGGTCGCTCGTGGGGTTGTGGAGGACCCCGTTGCCCACCCGGTAGGAGGTGAGGGTGGGAGAGATGTGCTTGTCCACATCCGGGGGAAGGGACAGCTCCCGGGCCATGCCGTAGCGGTCCAGGACAAGGGTATTCGAGGGCAGGCGGGGCAGGCGCTCGAGGCCCGTGTCTCCCAGGTAGGAATTGATAAAATCCTGGATGCGCCGGTCGGCGGGGGGAAGGTAGCCCGAGAGCAGGCGGTTGCGCTCCCTCATGTTCTCGAGCATGTCGCTCGCCAGGTCGACAAAAGCCGTGCCCTCACGGCTATAGATGGGATGGCCCAGGCTGGCCAGCTTGATGTTGATATAGGACACGAGGCGCTCCCTGACATCGGGGGAGAGCCTATCTATGGAAAGTCCAAAATCGCGCTTCACGGGCATCGAAAACCTCCGCGAGATACTATACGGGATAGCATATCCAAGCGGGCTGGGATGTTCCAGTGCCCCCCGGGGCGCAAGGCGGAGAGGATCGTCTAGTCCGAGGGCCCTAGCCCTTCGAGAGGCTTCGCTGTATCAGGGCCGGGTCCACGCTGTAGGGTAGGGTGATGTGGCCGAGCTCGGCGTGGTCCTGGTTGTACTCCGCCGAGACCTCGACCGCATGGGCGTTCCTGGCCCAGGCCCGGCGGGCCACCCCGCCCATCACGTCCCAGGGCATGGCCATGTTGATCACCGCGTCGGTCTTGGCCGAGCCGTCTAGGACGAGGCCAAAGCCCCCGTTGATCGACTTGCCTATGCCCACGCCCCCGCCATTGTGGAGGGCGATGAGGCTCATGCCCCGGGCCGCGTTGCCTGCGTAGATCTGGGTGGCCATCTCCGCCATAACGTTGGAGCCATCCTTGATGTTCGAGGTCTCCCGGAAGGGGGAGTCCGTGCCCCCGCAGTCGTGGTGGTCCCGGCCGAGCATGATGGGCCCCACCTCGCCCGAGCGGACCATGGCGTTGAATTTCAGGGCGATGTCCCGCCGGCCCAGGGCGTCCTGGTAGAGGATCCTGGCCTGGGTGCCCACGACAAGGCGGTTTTTCTCGGCGTCCCGGATCCAGCACCAGTTGTCCCGGTCCTGGCCCCGGCGGTTCGGGTCGATCACGGCCATGGCCGCGGCGTCGGTCCTCCGGAGGTCCTCGGCCTTCCCCGAGAGGCAGACCCAGCGGAAAGGCCCGTAGCCGTAGTCAAAGAGCTCGGGCCCCAGGATGTCCTCCACATAGCTGGGGAAGACAAAGCCGTCCTTCTCGTCAGTCCCGTTTTTCGAGACTTCCCTGACCCCGGCGTCCCAGACGGCCTTGAGGAAGGAGTTGCCGTAGTCGAAGAAATAGGTGCCCTTGGCGGCGAGGCCCTGGATGACCCGGAAGTGCCGGGCGAGGCTTGAGTCCACGAGGCGGGCGAAGGCGGCCCTGTCCTGGCCAAGGAGGCGGGTCCTCTCCTCGAAGCTCGTGCCCGCCGGGCAATAGCCGCCCTCGTAGGCCGCGTGGCAGGAGGTCTGGTCCGAGAGGAGGTCGATCTTCACGTTGTGCGATTCTGCCCACTCGAGGAGGTCGACCACATTGCCCAGGAAGGCCACGGCCAGGGCCTTGCCCGCCTTGGCGGCCTCCCCGGCGAGGCGGAAGGCCAGCTCGGGGGAGTCGGCCACGATGTCCACCCAGCCTTGGCTGCGGCGGGTCTCCACCCTCGAGGGGTCGACCTCCGCGATGACGCAGGCCGCCCCGGCTATCACCGCGGCCTTGCCCTGGGCCCCCGACATGCCTCCGAGGCCCGAGGAGACAAAGAGCTTGCCCGCGAGGTCCCCGTCGTGGGGGACGCCGAGCTTGAGGCGGCCGGCGTTGAGGAGGGTGTTGTAGGTGCCGTGGACAATGCCCTGGGGGCCGATGTACATCCAGCCCCCGGCCGTCATCTGGCCGTAGTTGGCCACCCCCAGGGCGGCCGCCACGTTAAAGTCCTTCTGGTTGTCGAACATCCCGATCATGAGGCCGTTGGTCACCGTGACCCGGGGCGCGTAGGGATGGCTCTTGAAGAGGCCGAGGGGATGGCCGGACTCGACCACGAGGGTGGCATTCTCGTCCAGGGCCTCGAGGTATTTCTTTATGAGGCGGTACTGCATCCAGTTCTGGCAGACCTGGCCGGTCTCGCCATAGGTGACTAGCTCGTAGGGGTAGAGGGCCACCGCGAAGTCGAGGTTGTTGTCGATCATCACCTGGAGGGCCCGGCCCTCGATGCACTTGCCCTTGTAGGAGTCGATGGACAGGCCCTTGAGCTCCCCGGCGGGGCGGAAGCGGTAGCCGTAGATCCGCCCTCGGTCCCGCAGCTCCGCAAGGAATTCCGGGGCCAAGGTCGCGTGGAAGCGCTCAGGGATGTAGCGGAGGGCGTTCTCCAGGGCCAGGGCCTCCTGGGCCGGCGTCAGCTCGGCCTGGCGCCGGGGGGCCCGGCGGATGCCCTCCTGGAAGACCGGGGCCGGAGGAAGGGAGTCGAACTCGAGCTTGATGGTCATCGCCGCGCCGATATCAGTGTTTGTCACCTCAATACTCCTTTTCGGTTCACCACGGAACGAAGTCTAGCGAAGCGTTAGGCACGGAGATCACGGAGGTGAGAGGCTTCATTCCCATCAGCCATGAGGAATCTCGAAATTCTTCCTGTATGGCTTCTTTCTCCGTGTCCTCCGTGGCTCCGTGGTGAAATCATAATTAGGCGATCTCCACCACGGACTCGGCGGCCTTGAGGATGGAGTTGTCCGCCACCAGGGCCGTGACGGCGTCTATGTCCGGATACATTACGCGATCCGGGCCCAGGCCCGGCACGGTGGAGCGGATGAGGCGGTAGGCAGCCGCGCAGGGCGGGGAGAGGAGGTCCTCGGGGCGGCCCCCCAGGGCCTCGGCCCGGAGATCGAGGCCCTGGCAGGCCGAGAGGAGCTCGATCGCGAGGACCCGGCGGGCGTTGTCGAGGATGGACCGGGCCTTGCGGGCGGCGATCGTGCCCATGGAGACATGGTCCTCCTGGTTGGCGCTCGAGGGTATGGAGTCGACGCTGGCCGGATGGGCCAGGACCTTGTTCTCCGAGACCAGGGCGGCAGCCACATACTGGGCGATCATAAAGCCCGAGTTGAGGCCGCCTGAGCGGGTGAGGAAGGCCGGCAGGCCATTGGAGAGGCTGGGGTTGACGAGGCGCTCGACCCGGCGCTCGGCGATGTTCGCGAGCTCGGCCACGGCTATGCCCAGGAAGTCCATGGCCAGGGCCACGGGCTGGCCGTGGAAGTTGCCCCCTGAGATGATCTCCCCCAGGTCTCCCTCGCCCCCATCGGCGAGGCCATTGCCCAGGGGGGACTCCCGCGGGAAAATTATGGGGTTGTCGGTCACGGCGTTCACTTCCCGCTCGACCACGTTGAAGACATAGTCGATCGCGTCCCGGCTGGCCCCGTGGACCTGGGGCACGCAGCGCAGGGCGTAGGCGTCCTGGACCCTCTCCTCGCCCTGGCGGGTGGAGTAGCCCGAGCCCTGGAGGAGGCCCCGGAGATTGGCGGCGCTCACTTCCTGGCCGGGCTGGCCCCGGAGGGCGTGGATCCTAGGATCGTAGGCGTCGGTGATGCCCCGGAGGGCCTGGCTGGTCAGGGCCGCCGCCAGGTCCGAGAGGCGGACGAGCTTGCGGGAGTCCCAGGCCGCCAGGGCTCCCACGGCGGTCATGGCCTGGGTGCCATTGATCAGGGCCAATCCCTCCTTGGCCTGGAGGATCACGGGCTTGAGGCCCGCCGCCGCGAGGGCCTGGCCGCCCCCCATGCGCACGCCCTTGTAGAAGGCCTCCCCCATCCCGCAGAGGACGAGGGCCAGGTGGGAGAGGGGCGCCAGGTCGCCCGAGGAGCCCAGGGAGCCCTTTTCCGGGACCACCGGGACCACCCCGGCATTGAGCATGGTGATGAGGGCGAGGACCGTCGAGGGGCGGATGCCCGAGTAGCCCACGGCAAGGGCGTTGGCCCGCAGCAGGGCCATGGCCCTGACCACATCGGCGGGAAGGGGCTCCCCGACCCCGCAGGCGTGGCTCATGATGAGGTTCTTCTGGAGGGTAACGTTTTCGTCCTTGGAGATCACCACGTCGCAAAACTTGCCAAAGCCCGTGGTTATGCCGTAGCGGACGAGCTCCCGGTCCACGCAGTCGTCGACGACAGCCCGGGAGGCCGCCATGCGCTTTTCCGCCTCCGGGGCGAGGAGGGCCTGGGCGTCAAAGCGCGCCGCCAGGGCGACCTTCTTCAAGGTAAGGGAGTGGCCGTCTAGGATAACCGTGTCCATGAATTCCGCCTTTCTGCCTGTTAAAACGAGGTTTTGATGCTACCACGATTTTGGGTCCGCCGTAAGCCTGAATTGAGGTCCTGCCCAGGCCCTCGTCCCTACCCTTGCCTCAGGCTGGCTTTTTCTCGGGCCCTTTCTCGTCGAGGGAATTGCCCTCTCGGGGATCAAGGACTAGGATAGGGCGATGACTTTCGCTTGCATTGCCAGCCACCAGCTAGGTTTCCTTCGCCGCCACACGGGCTATGTCACGGA
>JAKPBN010000255.1 GCA_029778945.1 Spirochaetota bacterium | reverse complement strand
CCCGCCTCGGAACCCATCTCCTGGAGGGCCTCGGTAAAGCCCTTGATCAGCTGGATGGGGGTCCTGAGCTCGTGGGAGACATTGGCGACACAATCCTTGCGGACCCTCTCAAGGCGGCGGAGCTTGGTGATGTCGTTGAGGACGACCACGAGGCCTCCGCTGGCCCCCTCGGCCCGGGAGCCTGGGGCTTCCTTGAGGGGAGTGACAAAGGCCTGGAACCAGCGCTCGCTGCCCTGGTAGAGGGCCAGCTCGATCTCCAGGGTCGAGGAAGAGCCCAGGCAGGCCAGGGCGGCGGCCTCGAGGTCGGTGGAGCGGGTGGCCATGAGGAGGCCCTGGCCCTCGGGGGAGGCTTGGCCGGGGGCCCAGGCGAAGAGGGCGCGGGCCGCGGGATTGGCCATGCGGATCCGCAGGTCCCTGTCCAGGGCGATCACCGCCTCGGCCATCCCGTCGAGGATAGCCGCCCTCTCATGGCCCTCGGCCTCGGCCTCGGAGATCCGCCGCTCGAGCTCGAAGGCCATCGAGGAGAGGCTTGTGGCCAGGGTAAAAATCTCCCGGGGGGCCTGGCCAAGCTCAAGCTCCGGAGGGCTGGCCCCCTGGGCCAGGGCCTGGGAAGCCGCGGCTAGGCTCGCAAGGGGGCGGGATACCCGGCGGGAGACTAGGGCCCCGGCCGCGGCCACCCCCAGGATTATGGCCAGGAGCCAGAGGAGGATGGCTAGGCGGGGGGGCCTGACCTGGGACTCGATGCCCGGCAGGTCGGCGGAGATCCTCAGGACCCCCACGACCCTGGGGCCGTTCTCGCCGGGGAGGCTGGCCGTGATGGGGGCGGCGGCGTAGAAAAGGCTTGCGCCTACGGTGTAGGAGGGCCGGCCCGCCGTCGAGGCTGTCCCGGCGAGGGCCTTGGCCACCTCGGGCCGACCTTTATGGTTCTCCAGGGTCCAGGCCGGGACCTGGGTGTCGATGAGGACCGTGCCATCGGGGCCCACGATGCTGAGGCGCCGGCCCGAGGCTGAGGCCACGGCCTTGGCCCAGGCTTCCGTAGGGCCCAGGCCGGGGTCCCCTGAAAGGAGGGCCCTTGAGCCGAGGAGGGTCGGGAGATCCGGGGGGAGGGCCGCGACGAGGCCCGCGGCCTCGACCAGGAAGGCCTGGTCGGTCCCCTCGGCGTGGACCAGGCCCAGGACCCTCCAGGCCGCGGCGGCCACGAGGATGCCCGAGAGCAAGGCCACCGCCACGAGGGGCAGGAGAATCTGCCTAAAAAGGCTGCGGGCCATCGCGCCTCAATCCTTGAGGCGGTAACCCACGCCCCGGACGGTCTCTATCATCTCTCCCCCGTCGCCGAGCTTCTTGCGCAAGGAAAGGATCTGGACATCCACCGAGCGGTCGGTGACCGGATAGTCCCGGCCCTTGACCGCGTCGATGATCTGGCTCCGGGAAAAGACCCAGCCGGGGTTGCGCAGGAGGAATTCCAGGATCGCGAATTCCGTGGCCGAGAGCAAGACCACCTGGCCTTGCCAGCTCACCTCGTGGCGGCCCGAGTCCAGGCGAAGCTCTCCCCGGGCGAGGACGGTGGCGTCCTCGGCGCTCTGGACCGAGAGGTCGGCCCTCCGCCTCAGGGCGGCCCGGATCCTCGCGGCGAGGACCTTGGGGCTGTAGGGCTTGACCACATAGTCGTCGGCCCCGAGCTCGAGGCCCGCCACGATGTCCGACTCCTCGCCCCTGGCCTTGGTCATGACCCCGGGCAGTCGCTTCCAGGAGGGCTCGGCCTTGACCCGGCGCAGGACCTCGAGGCCGTCCATGCCCGGGAGCATGATGTCGAGGACCACGCAGTCCGGGGAGGAGGAGGCCAGGGCCGCAAGGCCGGCCTCGCCATCCCGGGCGGCTATGAGGGTCCAGCCTTCCTTGGCGAGGGTAAAGGAAAGGAGCTCCTGGATCTCGGGATCGTCCTCTATGATCAGCACATTTGCCTTGGCCATGCCATCCCCTAGTCGTTGAGTTCCACGTGATGGCCCTCGACGAGGTAGACCACGGCCTCGCAGAGGTTGGTCATGTGGTCCCCGAGGCGCTCAAGGTAGCCCGAGGTGGTCAGGAGGCGCGATGCCCGCTGCACCTGGTCGGGGTTCTCCCTCATCAGGCCCAGGACCTCGGTGACCAGGGCCTTGTGCTCATGGTCGATCCCGTCATCCAGGGCGGCGATCCGCCTGGCCTCGGCCGCGTCCTGGTTGAGGTAGGCCTGGACGGCGCCCCTGACCATCTCGCAGCCGGTTTCAGCCATCGTCTCAAGGTGGACGGTCTGGCGGAAGGCCGGCTCGCCGCTCTTGGCCAGCTTGATCGTGAGCTTGGCCAGGTGGACGGCGTGGTCCCCGGCCCGCTCCAGGTTGTCCGTGACCTTGAAGACCGTGACCAGCTCCCGCAGGTCGCGGGCTACCGGCTGCTGGGTGGCTATGAGGACGGCCACCTGGTCCTCGATCTTGAGCTGGAGGGCGTTGACCACCTCGTCCGAGGCCTTCACGTCCCGGGCCAGCTCGACATCGCCGTTCCGGAGGGCCAGGAGGGCCTTGCGGAGATTCTCCTCGATCTTTGTGCCCATGGCGAGGATATCGTGGTGGAGGCGGCCCATCTCCTCCATGAGTTGCACGCGATTGCCCATGACGTCCGTCCTCCCGCTCAACCGAAGCGGCCCGAGATGTAGTTTTCCGTGCGCTCGTCCCTCGGATTGAAGAAGAGCTCCTTGGTGGGGGCATGCTCGACGAGCTCGCCGTGGAGGAAAAAGCCGGTCATGTCCGAGACCCGGCCGGCCTGCTGCATGTTATGGGTCACAATGACAATAGTATAGCTCCGTTTCAGCTCCGCGAGGAGGTTTTCGATCTTTGCCGTGGAGATCGGGTCGAGGGCGCTCGTGGGCTCGTCCATGAGGAGGACATCGGGCTCGACGGCGAGGACCCGGGCGATGCAGAGGCGCTGCTGCTGGCCCCCGGAGAGGCCCAGGGCGGGCTTGTGGAGCCTGTCCTTCACCTCGTCAAAGAGGGCGGCGTTGACGAGGCTCCGCTCGACGGTGGCGTCCAGGGTCTTGCGGTCCTTGACGCCGTGGACTCGGGGCCCATAGGCGACGTTGTCGTAGATGCTCATGGGAAAGGGGTTGGGCTTCTGGAACACCATCCCGATCTTCTTGCGCAGCTCGATCACGTCGACGGCCCCAAAGATGTCGACCCCGTCATAGAGGACGGTCCCCTCGGTTCGGACCCCATCGATCAGGTCGTTCATCCTGTCGAGGACCCGGAGGAAGGTGGACTTGCCGCAGCCCGAGGGGCCTATGAGGGCCGTGATGGTGTTGGCCTCCATCGAGAGGGATACGCTCTTTAGGGCCTGGGTCTGGCCGTACCAGAGGTTGAGGCCCTGGACCTGGAACTTGGCGGGACGTGGGTCCACTTGGGGAGCTCCTTATGCCGTGGCGTTGCGGCTCATTCTCCCGACGAGCCGCTTTGCCGCGAAGTTGAACACGAGGACGATGATTATGAGGACCGTGGCCGTGGAGAAGGCCCGGTCGAAGGAGATGCCTTCGGCGAAGATGATGTAGACATGGGCCGCGAGGACCCGAGCCGAGCTGAAGAGCCCGCCCGCGAGCTTGTAGTCCGAGCCCATCGTGAAGATCAGGGCGGCGGTTTCGCCCACCGCGCGGCCGATCCCGAGGATGAGGCCCGTGAGGATGCCCGGGGCGGCGGCGGGGATCACCACCTTGACGATGGTCTGGAGCTTGGTGGCCCCCAGGGCCAGGGAGCCCTCCCGGAGGGCCCGGGACACCGACTTGAGCGCCTCCTCGGAGGTCCGCACGATCGTGGGCAGGATCATCAGGGTCAGGGTGAGGCAGCCCGAGAGGAGGCCAAAGCCGAAGTGGAGGATGTTGACAAAGAAGAGCATGCCAAAAAGGCCAAAGATGATCGAGGGAATCCCCGCCAGGGTCTCGGTGCCCAGGCGGAGGATCCGCACCAGGGGGCCCTGGCGGGCGTATTCCACAAGGTAGACCGCGGCGGCCACTCCCAGGGGGGCGGCCATGAGGAGGGTGAGGATGAGCATGAAGAAGGTGTTGCCTATGATTGTCGAGATCCCGCCCACCCGGCCCGATAGCCGGGGAGCCTCGACGAGATAGGAGGGGCTGAGGTTCCAGCCCCTGTCCAGGCCCTTGCGGGTGAGGGTCTTGAGGCCCGCCGCCTCCAGGTCCTCGGCGTAGACGAGACCCACGGCGCCGGGGCTCGAGGCCAGGGCGGCGATATAGGCCTCGTGGCTGGCGGCAGGGGCTCCCTTGCTCTGCAGTCCGGCCTTGGCGACCGTGGCCGCGAGGCCAGAGCCTAGGGGGGGGGAGAGGAGGACCACCGGGAGCTCGGGGCCGCCCAAGGCCGACCAGTTGGAGATCGAGCCCGCGAGAAGGCCCTTTATGTCCTCGTCCGTGAGATCCTCGACCTGGCGGTTCTCCACAAGCGCGAGGACCTCGGGGTTGGCCGCCAGGGAGAGGCGCCGGAGGCCGGCGCGCACAAGGTCCTTGCGGTCAGCGATCGCCGATTCGGGGACGATGGCGATCGTGCCTGGGGTGGCGGTGAGCTTGTCCAGGAGCGCGGCGGTGCTGGGCAGGAATTCCGTGAGGCCCCCCCAGGCGGCGGCCTCGGGGCTGCCGAACAGGAGGCTGGCGGCGGCCCTTCCCTCGGGGCTCTCGGGGTCGACGGCCAGGGGGAGGAGGTCCCCGTCCTCGCCGTCGATCTTGGCCCAGTTGATGTATTCGTCCGTGAAAATCCCAAAGAGGACGGGGAACTCGAGGGTCTTGAGCTCCGAGCCTGGGTGGGTGACCACGACGAGGCCGTCCGGGGCGGCCTCGGTCCAGGGGAGGACCGTGGACCGGGTCTCGGAGCTGAAGCGGAGGCCCTTGTAGAGGATAAAGCCAATTATCAGGGCCAGGATGGCGATAGTGAGGATCGAGAGGCCACGGATCACCCCAAAGGCCAGGCGCTGGGCCAGGATGCGGCGGCCATGGGGGGTGGCGGCCCTGGGTCGGACGTTCAGGAGCTCAGGCACCGGCGGCCCCCTCGATCTGCGAGATGCTGCGCTTGAGGAAGACCTGGACACCCAGGTTGAGGATGAGGATAAAGGCGAAGAGGACGATGCCCGTGGCGAAGAGGCTCGTCAGGTGGTCCCCCGTGGCGTAGCTCATGTCGGTAATGATGTTCATGGTCAGGGTCCTCACCATGCTGTTTAGGCCCTTGGGCATCACGGGGGCGTTGCCCCCGACCATGAGGACGGCAATGGTTTCGCCTATCGCGCGTCCCATGCCCAGGATCACCCCGGCGATGATGCCCGACCTGCCAGCGGGCACCAGGACCTTGATGATCGTCTGCCATTCCGTGGAGCCCAGGGCCAGGGATGCCTCCTTGAGCTCCCGGGGCACGGCCCGCAGGGAGACCTCGGTGACATTGATGATCGTCGGGAGGGTCATGATCGCGAGGACGATGGCCGCCGAAAGGACCGAGTAGCCCGTGCCGCCAAAGAGGAACCTGGAGGCCGAGGAGATCACCGCGATCCCGAAGAGGCCGTAGATGACCGAGGGGATGCCCGCGAGGAGCTCCACGGCGGAGCGGAGAAAGCGGGAGTTCCGGCGGTCCGCGAGCTCGGCCAGGTAGATCCCTACGGACAGGCCCACCGGCACGGCTATCGCCAGGGCTATGCCCGTCACATAGAAGGAGCCCACGATGAAGGAGAGGATGCCAAAGTGGGGATGGGCCGCCGTCGGGGTCCAGTTGGTCGAGAAGAGGAATTCGAGGACATTGACCTTCTTGAAGAGGGGGAGGCCGCTCCGGAAAAGGAAGATGGTGATAAAGAGGACGGCCAGGACCGAAACCAGGGCCGAGCCCAGGAGTGCGGCCTCAATGGTCTTTTCCACAGCCTTGCGTCGCTTCACGCCCGGGCTCCTTGTTCTGCCAGCATTCGAGAGGATCATACGAGAGACGCATGAGGGTATGGCCTATTTTGTGTTAGCAAATGGTTAAAACGCCGGAAGGGCCCGTCCCCGGCCCGGGCCGGGGGCACGAAAAAGGGCCATCCGCGAGGGATGGCCCCGATGCCTGCCTAGTAGGGCTTATTTCCTGGGGAGCGGGATAAAGTCCGCGGACTTGACGATGGCCTGGCCCCTGGGGCTGAGCACAAAGTCGATAAAGGCCTTCTCCACCGAGCCGGCCACCGGGGCTCCCTTGGTCACGAGGTAGAGGTAGCGGGAGCCGGCATACTTCTTGGCGATGACATTGGCGACCGTGGGAGCCACCTCGTCGACCATGAGCTCGCGGCCGCCGGCCTTGACTACCTCGTCGGCGAAGGCGATGCCCACATAGCCGATGGCCCCGGGGGTGGCGGTAACCTTGGCGGCGACCTCGCCGTTCTCCTTGGTAACGATGGCATTCTTGGTGTAGGCGGTCGCGATGTCCTTGTAGGCGGACTTGAGGAAGATGTCAAAGAAGGAGGTGTAGGTGCCCGAGGACTCGTCCCGGTTCACGACGACGATCTTCATGTCCGTTCCGCCAACATCCTTCCAGTTCGTGATCTCCCCATGGAAGATCTTGGCCAGGTTGGCCTTGGAGAGGTTCGCGATCTTCACGTTCTTGTTGACGACGACGGACAGGCCGTCCAGGCCGATGGGGGTCGCGACGGCGCCGGCGGCGAGCTGGTCGGCGTTGAGCTCGGCGGAAGAGCCCGCGAGGCCGTACTGGCCGGCGAGGAGGGATTTGACGCCCGCCCCGGAGCCGGTGAGCTCATAGGAAGCCTTGACGGCGGGGTTGGCCTTCTGGAACTCCTCAATGGCCTGCTGGGCGATCGGGCCTACGGTGGTGGAGCCACCCCAGGTGAAGTTGCCGGAGAGCTGGGCAAAGGAAGCCGAGGCGGCGGCGAGGGCGAGGGCGAAAGCCAGGATCTTCTTCATTGGAATCCTCCATTGCGGATACTCGGTACTAGCGGGCTCCCCTTAGGGAAGCTGGGGCAAGGTTACGGGCTGTGTGTCAGGCGATGGCTCAGCTTTGGTTAGGCTTTGGTTAATTCACGAGAGGATCCTCCATCCCGACAGAAGCCTTGAACTTCCAGCCCCATGGACTAGACTTGCGGAGGGATGGGGAGGTTCGATGCCCAAGTTGCCATGTCTCGGGGGCCCTCGGCTCCTTCGCCTGTTCCGACGCGGACTTTTGCTCCTCTTCCTGGTCCTGGCGTGGCCTGGCTTGGCGGAGGCCCAGGGATTCCGCTATACAGTCCTCCCGGCGACCGGCTCGGGAATCCTCATGACCTTGGATCCCGCCTGGCTCGAGGAAGGCCCCCTTCCACTGCGCCAGGATCCCAAGGTCCTCGTCCTGGTCTACCATAACCTCGTGTTTGGGAGGAAGGGAGGACCCACCAACCGGGATATCCATAATTTCCAGTCCGAGCTCGCTGTCCTGACCTTCGATGACGGCGATCTATCGGTCTACGCGATAGCCTATCCCCTGCTCAGGCGCTTTGGCATCAAGGCCACCTTCTTCATTGTCCCCAGCCTTGTGGGGGAGGTCGGCTATATCAGCTGGGACCAGCTGAGGGAGATGTCTGCCTACGTGGATCCCCTCCGGGACCGGCTTTTTACCTTTGGCTCCCATACCCAGAGCCCTGAGGCCCGGACCCTCGCCCAGCTCGACCTGATGGCCATCGGGTCCTTTTCCATGGACTCCTCGAACAGCGACCTGCTGGTCAAAAAGCTAGTCACTATGGTGGGTCGGTGAGCAGGACCGGGGCCTGGGCCTTCCTGGCCCTCCTCTGGGCCGGCCTTGGGTCTCAAGCCCCGGCCCAGGACCAGGATTGGGCCCCAGCCCAGGCGGAGGGCTCCTCGGCCCGGCGGCTCAGGTTTTCCGGCTATCCCTGGACCGTCGTCGGGAGCCCGGTGGCCCAGGGGCCGGGTCCCAATATCTTCGATAGCCGCAACGCCTACCTCGATAGCCGAGGCCACCTTGTCCTCGAGCTCGTCCAGCGGGACCGGGTATGGTCCTCGGCCCAGCTCTTCCTGGACCGGAGCCTGGGCTACGGGGACTATGAGCTTGTCCTAGCCCCGGTCCCCGGTGCCATGGACTCCCGGGCCGTCCTGGGCTTCTACACCTGGGATGTGAATCCCGCTTACGCTAACCGGGAGATAGACATCGAGATCTCCCGCTGGGGCCAGGCCTCGGGGCCCAACCTCTTCTTCACCGTCCAGCCTGGGGAGGGCCACAGGGGGCGCCAGGCCTCCTTTGAGCTCGACCTGAGCCAAGGCGCGATCCTGGCCTTCGCCTGGCGCAAGGACTCCATCCATTTCCTGGTCCGATCGGGGGGCCAGGTCCACGACTGGGTTTTCCCTTCCCCGGCCACGCCCCGGTCCGCCCCCTTCCTCGTCCCCCCCCGGGGCAGGGAAAGGCTGGGCCTCAACCTCTGGCTCATGGGCGGGAAAAGCGGCGAGGGCTTGGGCCTCCGGATGGAGATCGAGAGCTTCTCC
>JAKPBN010000250.1 GCA_029778945.1 Spirochaetota bacterium | reverse complement strand
ACAAGCTCCCCGCGGCCGTCAAGGCCGCCGGAGACCAGGCGATCAAGGACATCACGTCGGGCAAGATCAAGGTAAACCCCTAAGCTATCCGGGGAAGGGAACCTGTGGTTGCGAGGAAAGGGATCCGCCTCCGATCGATAAGTGAGGAGGTGGATGGGAACGCGCTCGAGGAGCGTCCGAGCTTTTGAGGACGCTCCGAGCTCGAGTCCCCAGGACGGGGGCGAGAGCGCTTTCCCCGGCCCTGGGACCTCCAACACGATGTTGGAGGCCCCAGGGTCTTCCCCAGACCCCATCTTCCTAAAGGCGCGACCAGGGGAAGGATCAAGCCGGCGATAGCTGTTGCGCCGGCTTGATCCGGCCCCTGGACCCCGCGCGATCCTGAGACGAAACGAATCGATGGATCTCGGACAACCCGTTATGCGATCTAGTTCAGGCAGGGAGCGGAAGGCATGAGCAATCTGGAGAAGGGCGGGAAGCGCAAGAATGGCAAGGTCGAGATGCGCGACATCACCAAGTGCTTTCCCGGGGTGCGCGCCAACTCCCAGGTCTGCTTTGACGTGACCCCCGGGGAGGTCCATGCCCTCCTGGGGGAGAACGGGGCGGGCAAGTCCACCCTCATGCGCCAGCTCTATGGCATGTACCAGCCCGATGAGGGCCAGATCCTCATCGACGGCGTGCCCCATTCCTTCAAGTCCCCCGCGGACGCGATCAAGGCCGGCATAGGCATGATCCACCAGCATTTCATGCTCGTGCCAAGCCTCACGGTCGCGGAGAACGTGGCCCTCGGCCAGGCCTCGAGCCGGGGCCCCCTCCTCGACCTGGACAGGGTCAGCGCGAGGATCCGGGAGCTCGCCTCGGCCTATGGCCTCAAGGTCGAGCCCGAGGCCTATGTCTGGCAGCTCTCCGTGGGCGAGCAGCAGCGGGTGGAGATCCTCAAGGCCCTCTACCGGGGCGCGGGCCTGATCATCCTCGACGAGCCCACGGCCGTCCTCACCCCCCAGGAGGTCAAGGACCTCTTCGAGACCTTCCGGCGCATGGTCGCCGAGGGCCATTCCCTGATCTTCATCTCCCACAAGCTCTACGAGGTCCTCGAGATCAGCGACCGGATCACCGTGCTGCGGGACGGGGCCGTCATCGGCACCTGCCCCGCCAAATCCGTCACCCGGGCCGAGCTTATCCGCATGATGGTCGGCCGGGAGGTCAAGGAGCTTGATCCCCGGGCCCGGGAGCGGGGCCGGGCCCTCGTCAGCATCGAGGGACTGTGCGCGATGGGCGACCGCGGCTCCGAGGCCCTCCGGGGCCTGGACCTCCGCATCCACTCCGGAGAGATAGTCGGCCTGGCCGGGGTCTCGGGCAATGGCCAGAGGGAGCTCGGGGAGTGCCTTGCGGGGATGCGCAAGCCCACCGCCGGCAAGATCCTCCTCGATGGCCGGGACATCTCCCAGGAGGACATCAACGCCCGGATGGACGCGGGCATGGCCTACATCCCCGAGGAGCGCATGAAGGACGGGGCGATCCGGGAAGTCTCGGTCCAGGAGAATGTCTTCCTCCACGACCACGCCTCCCCGCGCTTCCGCAAGGGCATCTTCCTCGACTTTGGGGCCATGCGGCGCCATGCCCTGGGCCTCGTGGAGGACTACGCGGTCAAGACCCCCAGCCTGGAGACCCCAGTCAAGAACCTCTCCGGGGGGAACATCCAGAAGCTCATCATGGCCCGGGAGCTTTCCCGCTCGCCCTCCGTCCTCATGGCCGCCCAGCCCACCCGGGGGGTCGACATAGGGGCCTCGGAATACATCCACCAGCGCCTCCTCGAGCAAAGGGAGGCCGGCACGGGCATCCTCCTCGTGAGCGAGGACCTGGATGAGGTGATGGCCCTCTCGGACCGCATCGCCGTCATCTACGAGGGCCGGATCATGG
>JAKPBN010000249.1 GCA_029778945.1 Spirochaetota bacterium | reverse complement strand
TCCAGGGGAGCCGAGGAGGCGACCAGGAAGGCCACCGAGAGGCTACCCCTCCGGCCGGCCCGCCCCGCCTGCTGCCAGAAGGAGGCAAAGGACCCCGGGAAGCCCGCGACCACCGCCGCATCCAGGCCGCCGATATCGATGCCCAGCTCGAGGGCATTGGTCGAGACCACCCCCTGGATCGATCCCTCCCGGAGGCCCTTTTCGATGGCCCGCCGCTCGCTGGGGAGGAGGCCCCCTCGATAGGGGCTAACCTTGATCCTGGAGTTGTCCGTATAGAGGTTGGCCAGGGCCTCGCTGATATAGGAGGCGATAAGCTCCACCTTGAGGCGGGAGCGGGCAAAAAGGATAGTCTTGACCCCCTTTCGGAGGAGGGCCAAGGCGAGGGACTCAGACTCGGTGGCCGAGGACTTGCGGATGCCCTGGATGGGATCGACCAGGGCCGGGTTGTAGAAGATAACCCGCCGCTCGCCCCGGGGGGCTCCGTTTTCCGTGATCGCCTCGACTTCCTCGCCAATGAGGCTCCGGGCCAGCTCGGCCGGATTGCCGATCGTGGCCGAGCAGAGAATAAAGCTTGGATGGGAGCCATAGAAGGCGGCTACTCGCTTTAGGCGACGGATGACCTCTCCCACGTGGGAGCCAAACACTCCCCGATAGGCATGCATCTCGTCGATCACCACAAAGCGCAGGCCCGCGAAAAACCTGATCCACTTGGCGTGGTTGGGCAGGACCCCCGCATGAAGCATGTCCGGATTGGAGATCACGATCCGCCCGGAGTCCCGGGCCGCGACCCTGAGGGAATCGGGGGTATCCCCGTCATAGGTGAAGATCTTTAGAGGGAGGTCCCCGCCGAGGGCGAGCTCGTTGAGCTCGGACTGCTGGTCCTGGGAGAGGGCCTTGGTCGGAAAGAGGTAGAGGGCCCGGGCGGAATTGTCCGAGAGCAGGGTCTGGACCACCGGCAGGTTATAGCAGAGGGTCTTGCCCGAGGCCGTCGGGGTGACAACCACAAAGTTGCGTCTCGCGACGGCAAGCCTATAGGCCGCCGCCTGGTGGGAGTAGAGACTTCGATAGCCCTTGGCCTCCAGAGCGGAGGCAAGGCGGGGATCCAGGCCCTCGGGCAGGGCGGCCCAGCTCGCCTCCCTAGCCGGGATAGCTTCCACATGGGCGACCTGGGGCGCAATGGCCGGGTCTGCGAGGAGCTCGTCGATAATCCGAGTGGCGGAAGATGAAGTCATGGCTTATACTGTATAAACCACTTGGGTCCTCCGCGTAAACGGCGGCCCGGCCACCTCAAGGAGCGTCATCGTGTCCAAGGTACTTTCCATCGTCCTAGGCGGGGGCAAGGGAACCCGTCTTTTCCCCCTGACCAAGGACAGGGCCAAGCCGGCCGTGCCCTTTGGAGGGAAATACCGGATCGTCGACATACCCATCTCCAACTGCATCAACGCCGGCTTCCGGCAGATCTATATCCTGACCCAGTTCAACTCGGCTTCCCTCCACCTTCATCTGGCCAGGACCTATAGCTTTGACTCCTTTTCCCAGGGCTTTGTGGAGATCCTCGCGGCCGAGCAGACCCTAGTCCACTCGGGCTGGTACGAGGGCACAGCGGACGCGGTGAGGAAAAACCTTATCCACTTCCGGCCCCAGGGCCCCAGCCATTACCTGATCGTCTCCGGAGACCAGCTCTACCGCATGGACCTGGCGGACATGTTCAAGAAGCATGTGGAGTCCGGCTGCGGCCTGACTATCGCCTCGACCTACGTGGACAGGGAAAACGCGAGCCAACTCGGCATACTCCGGGTGGACAAAAAAAGCCGGATCGAGGCCTTTATGGAAAAGCCTGGTCCCGACCTGGATATCAACGACTACAAGGTGCCTATCGAGCTCCGGACAGACCGCCGGACCGGGGGCAAGGATTACCTGGCCTCCATGGGCATCTATATCTTCACCGCGGAATTTATGGAAAAGGCCCTCGAGGGGGACACCAATGACTTTGGCAAGGAGATAATCCCGGAGATCCTGGCCTCCCACCCGGTGAACGCCTATCTTTTTGATGGCTATTGGGAGGACATCGGGACTATCCGGTCCTTCTACGAGGCCAACCTCGACCTTTGCTCCATCAACCCGAGCTTCAATTTCTATGATGAGGAAAGGCCGATCTACACCCATAGGCGCAACCTTCCCACCTCCAAGCTCAACTTCTGCACCCTCAATCAGGCCTTGACCGCCGAAGGTTGCATTATCACGAACTCTTCCGTGACCAAGTCCATAGTCGGCGTGCGCACGGTGATCGAGTCCGGCTCCTGCCTCGACGGGGTAGTGGCGATGGGCGCCGACTACTACGAGACCGATGAGCAGAAGGCGGAAAACCTGCGCCTCGGCCGACCCAACCTCGGAATAGGCAAGGGCTCGATCGTCAAGAACGCGATCATCGACAAAAATGCCCGCATAGGCGAGGGCTGCAGGATCGGCATCGACGACAGGGCGAGGACGGATGGCGACTATGGCTCCTACCACATAGTGGATGGCATCATCGTCATCCCCAAGACCGCGACCATAGACGCCGGCAGCCTGATCTAGGCTCGTCCCGCCCGGAAACGACAAGGCCCGCCTTTTTAGGCGGGCCTTGTCGTTTCCGGGCGGGCACTAGCTTTAGTGCTGGAGCTCGTCCGCCCCCACATCAAAGCCCGAGCCCGAGGGTCTCCTCTGGCCCGCGAAATCCCACCCCAGCTCGACTAGGGCCAATCCGCCATCGAGACAGCGGGAAGAAGCCTGGAGAACAAAGGCTCCAGGCGGATTGGGACCCCAGGTCAGATAAGGATCCTCGAGGAAATTGGGCAGCCCCGGTCCCGCCAAAGCCTTGTCGTTGTACTCGTTGAGGGAGCGGACATCTATCAAGCTTCTAGGGCCGGAGACAAGGGTCTTAAAGCCCCACAGACAGTTGGAAGCCACGTCCCCTGGACTAGGAAGGCTTGGGGAGGAGATGAGGATATTGGCCTCGCCCTTGGCGGAAAAGATCGAGTTCTTCAACGTCAAATTGGGGCCCTCCGCGTCAAAGAAGCGCAGGGAGCCCTTCCGGGTCAGGCAGTAAAAGCTGTCCTGGAGAAAAGCCATCTTCCCGCCCTTGATCCGGAAGAGGCTTCCCGAGCCCTCCCAGGTGAGGAGGATGTGGCTGTTGACAAGCCTGCCCGTGCAGGCCTCAAAGGAGCCGTAGGACAGGAAGCCGCCGCCGCCCTGGACATCAAAGGAAGTCCCGTCGATATCGACCGCCGCGTTCCGGACTTCCATCAGCCTCGTGCCCAGGAGGGCGGTGCTGCTCAGGCTGCAGTTCCTGACTCCAAGGCTTCCCCCCTCGAGGCTGAGCGCCGAGAAATAAGTGGAGCCCGAGCCGGTAAAGCTCGATTTTTCCAGGTCAATCCTCGAGTTCCGGGCCCCTAGGATGGAGACGGAGCCTCCCTCGCCTACCAAGACCTCGGTGGCGCTGAGGCCAAGCCGGGAATCCCGGATATCGAAGAGGAGGAGGTCCCCCCCCGTCGAGGCGAGGATCGAGGAAGAGGAGATCCGCAGCTCTGAGCCCTGGAGCTCGAAGAGGGGGCCCTCAAGGCGGGGAGCCCGCAGGGAAACCGAGGTCAGGCTTAGGCTTGAGCCTTTGAGGGCCAGCATGGGAGTCGGACCTTCCCCGCCGCTGATGTGGAGGGCCGAAGAAAGCCCGGGCGCTCGCTTCCAGTCGCTATCGTAGCCGCCCTCGATGACCAGGTCAAAACCCTCAAGGGCGAGGGGACTGGAAAGGGCGAGGGTGCCCCGGAGATGGAGGGTCTTTCTCTGGGCCGAGCCCGAGGCTGGCGAGAGGCTTCCCAGGGCCTTGTCGAGGCTGGGGAAGGGGGAATCCCGGCTTCCATCTCCATCGACAGGCCCCCCTTCGGCGACATAAAGGGTCCCTAGGTCGACGAGGACGGCCTTGACCGGGCTATCAGCGGATCGGTTCCCCGCCTTGTCCACGGCATAGGAACGGATGCGGTATTCGACGGTGCCCGAGGGCGATCCTTCCAGGCTCAAGGGACCGGTGACGGCGGAATAGCTGCCCGGCCGGGAGTCCACATCCACCGCCACCATAACCGTCGCTTCCGACGGCACAAAGGACAGGCTCAAGGGCCGGGACGAAT
Source organism: Spirochaetota bacterium (assembly GCA_029778945.1). GTDB lineage: Bacteria > Spirochaetota > Spirochaetia > Treponematales > Rectinemataceae > JANYKC01. The sequence continues at coordinate 365 of JAKPBN010000249.1, read as the reverse complement.
AGCCCGGTACCTCGGAGGAAAGCCTGGGTGGGGGCGGCGGATCCCGGTCTATGACAAAGCTGGCTTCGCCGCCCTCATCCAGGGCACGGCCGGCGGAATCAAAGCTTCGGTATCTGAGGGAATAGGCTGAGAGGCTACCCTCGGGAGGATCCAGCTTGAGGCCCTGGCCTATCGTGGAGGAGGAAGCCGTGGGCTCCCGGGGAGGCTGGGCGGGATCGGAGGAAAGCTCATAGCGCAGGAAGCCCGGCCCCGTGCTCTGGAGCAGGATGGCTTTGGAGCTTAAGCCCCCTTCGGGCAGGCCCAGAAGGCTTGTCTTGCCGGGAAGGCCCGGAATATCCAGGGCAAGGGTCTGGACGGCGCTCTTG
>JAKPBN010000245.1 GCA_029778945.1 Spirochaetota bacterium | reverse complement strand
AGCTGGCCGGCCTCGCCGGGCCTGTCGGCCTGCTTGTGGTCGAGGTAGCAGGCCTTGGTCTGGGGGCACATCACCACCCCATGGCCCCGCCTGGCCCCGGCGGCCCCACCCTCGTAGCCCCTCCAGGACATCACCAAGGCATCCGCCGGGATCGTAACCTGGCCCGGACCCGCGGCGCCGGCGTCCAGGATCTCGTCCCAGCCCAGCATCCGCTTGCCCCGGGCCGCGAGGAGGCCCCCCACCCGGCCCATAAACCAGGCCTGGAGGGATTCCAGGCCCGCCACGTCCGCCTCAAGGCCCAGGGCCACTCGGCGTTTCGCGCAACGCGGGCATTCCCGCCACCTCGACTTAGGCGCCTCGTCCCCGCCCCCGTGGACCCAGGGGCCCGGGAAGAGGGCGCACAAGCCCTCATAGACCTTGTCCAGGAGGGCAAAGACCTCATCATTGCCCGCGCAGAGGATGTCCTCAAAGATGCCGTAGCGGTCCTCGGGGCTGAACTGCGCCGGGGCTCCGGGCCCCGCCTGGGCGGCGGCGCAGGACAGCTCGGGATGGAGGCGAGGAGGGCGACCACATGGCCCGGAGTCTCTACCTCGGGAACCACAGTGATGCCCCGGGCCGCGGCATAGGCCACGATCCGCACCACGTCGGCGGCGGAGTAGCTGCCGGTCTTCCAGCGCTCGACATTGTAGCGCCTATCCAGGCGCCGTCCCCCAAGCCTGGCCAGCTCGGGCAGGCCAGGCAGGTCGATCCGCCAGGCCTGGTCGTCGGTGAGGTGCCAGTGAAAGACGTTGAGGCGGTGGAGGGCCGCCAGGTCGAGGAGGCGCTCGATAAACTCCGGCTCAAAGACGTTGCGCGCCGCATCCAACAGAAAGCCCCGCCAGGGAAAGCGGGGAGAGTCCTCGATGCGGCAGGCGGCGATAGCCGGAAGGCCCTCGCCAGAGGCGGAGACTGCGGAGAGGACAAGCTGGCGTAGGCAGGCCGCGCCGCGGAAAAGGCCCTCCACCCGGCCTGCGACGAGGCTCGCCCCCCCGGGGCCCAGGTCGAGCCTGTAGGCCTCCCGCCGGGCCTCCTCGGGAGCCCCCGGGGGCGCGGGCAGCGAAAGGCCGGCCTCGAGGCCAAGCCTGAGCATCGGCGCGCCTTCCACCGAGGCGAGCTGGGCCTGGCCGAGGGTGGCCGGGAGGTCGGCCGCGAGCCAGGTCCGGAGGAGCTCCGCCGGGGCCTCGCAGCCGGGACCTGGGTTGAGGCCAAGGCCCCGGGAAAGGTCGAGCCTACCGAGGCCTGCCTTGAGGCTGAGGACTGCGGGCATCAAGTCGCGAGGATCTGCGGTCACGAAAGCCTCCCAGCCAGGAAGTCCCGATACCAGGCATAGGAGGCCTTGGGGGTCCTCGCGCCGCTAGCCCGGTCCACGGACACAAGCCCAAAGCGCCTGGAATAGCCCCAGGACCACTCAAAATTGTCCAGGAGGCTCCAGGCGAAATAGCCGGCCAGGGGGAGGCCTGCCTCCAGGGCCTTGGCGCAGGCCTCGATATGGGATTCCAAATAGTTGATACGATCCTGGTCCAGCACCCGGCCGCCCTCGATCCGCGAGTCCGGGAAGGCGCCCCCGTTTTCCGTGACATAGAGGGCCGCGGGTTTCCAGGTCTCGTGGATAAAGCCAAGGATCCGCGTGAGGCCGGCGGGGACGATAGACCAGCCCATCTCGGTCCGTTTCTCCCGGCCCTCCACATAGGCATAGCCCGCAGGATGGGCCGGGCTGGGGTCCACGGCCTTCACGATATCCTCGTTGTAGTAGTTGACCCCCACAAAGTCCACCGGGACCGCGATAGCCGCAAGGTCGCCGTCCAGGACGGGAAGGGCTACACCCTTTTGGGCAAGCTGGGCCTCGGGATAGCCCCGGCCATGGACGGGATCGAGCCAGAGCCCGGTCCGCTCCACGCTGGCCCGGAGGGAAGCAGCCTCATCCTCGGGACTGGGGCTGGCGGCCCTGGGCTTGGCCGGATTGATCACGATGCCCGCCTTCCGGCCCGGGACATTGGCCCGGAGGACGGCCATGGCCAGGCCGTGGCCCAGGAGGAGGTGATGGGTGGCCGTATAGGCCTCGGCCTCGTTTCGGTGGCCCGGGGCCTGCTCCCCGGTCGCATAGCCCAGGAAGGCCGAGCACCAGAGCTCGTTGAGGGTAACCCAGGCCCCGACCAGGTCGCCCAGGGACCTTGTGACGATGTCGGTGTAGTCGGCGAAGCGCTTGGCCGTATCCCGGGAGAGCCAGCCGCCTTCCTGGCCCAAGGCCAGGGGCAGGTCCCAATGGTAGAGGGTGATCCAGGGCTCGATCCCGGCCTCGAGGAGGGCCTCGCAGAGGCGGCGATAGCTGTCGAGGCCAGCCTGGATGCCGGGGCCGCGGCCCGCCGCCTGGATCCGAGGCCAGGCCACGGAGAGGCGGTAGGCGTTTACGCCCAGGCCCTTGAGGAGGGCCACATCCTCCCTCCAGCGCCGCCAGGAATCCGAGCCAAAGGCTCCCGTAGAGGCGTCGGCTATCGCGCCGGGGCGGGCGCAGAATTCGTCCCATATGGAGGGACCCCGCCCCCCCTCGCCGAGGGAGCCCTCGCCTTGATAGCTCGAGCTGGAGCAGGCCCAGAGGAAG
>JAKPBN010000226.1 GCA_029778945.1 Spirochaetota bacterium | reverse complement strand
GCCAGGTCCCGGGCCTCCGAGGTGGGGGTGGCCCGGTCGGCGTACTTGAGGGTCGAGGCCGAGATATAGGGCACGACCCCGCGGATAACCGTGGTCATGTCCCCGATCTCCACGGACAGGCCCTTGATCTCGTCCTTGGTCTTCACGTGGTCCTCATAGGTGAGCAGGTTGGCCGCGATCTTGATCCGGCCCCCGATCATGCCCGACAGGGTCTTGGAGATCCGGTTGACGCTCATGTTGAGGAACAGGAGGGGAAGGACTATCGCGCGGCCCAGGAAGTAGGTGAGGAAGATGGACAGGTAGATAAAGAGGAAGGCGACAACAAAGACCTTGGTCTGGGTCCTGAAATAGGGCTCGTAGATGACATCCCGGTCATAGTCAGCGGAGACATAGCCCAGGATCTGGCCCGAGAGGGTGACCGGGGAGGTGAACTCTATCCGCTTGCCGTCCGCGCTGGCCCGCCAGCCCGTGGTCTTGATGCTCTCCGGATCGGCCGTGACTTTCTTTCCCACGAGGGAGGGCAGGGTGGATTCGAGGGCGACAAAGGTATCGGTGTTGGCTGCCTTTGTGCCAGGGGCGGCGCTCTTGGTGTCCGTGGTCGCGGTCTTGGTGGCCGTGGTGGCGGTCTTTGTTCCCGTGGTGGCGCTCTTGGTGGCCGTGGTGGCGCTCTTGGCTCCAGTGGTGGCGGACTTGGTCCCAGTGGCGACGGCCTTGGGGTCCGCGGAGACGCTCTTGGTGTCGCTGACCGTGGCGCTCCTGGTGACGTTCCTGTAATAGGTCAGGTTGTTAAAGGGAAAGATGGCTTTCTTGTTCTTGTTCGCCTCGTCCCGGAGGTAGTCGTCCCGGGAGATGTGGTCCTTGCCATCCCCGGGGCTGGACTTGGCCATGGAGGCCGTCCTGTCGACAATGCTCTCGCCATTGGCGATCACCGAGGAGAGGAGGGTCTGGGAAAAATCCCGGAGCAGGATGACGCAGATGATGACTATCACGACGGTGATCAGAGCCAGGAAGGATACGAGGAGTCGCTTCTGGATGCCCGCGTAGACCTTGGCTTCGGGACTCGCCTCGCGCTCGGACTTGAAGGCCTGGAGTTCCTGGCGGGACTTGTCCCGGGATCCCACGAGCCTGACAAGGCCGAGGAGGACATAGGCGTTATAGCCAAGGCTGAGGAAAAGGACAATCCAGGCAAAGATGCCGACCTTGGCGAAGTAGCTGGCCGTGGCCGCGAAGGCCAGGACATGGAGGACGTGGGAGCCCAGGACTATGCCCGAGGCCAGAAAACCAAGGAGGAGGGCGAGGGGGCTTTTCCTGGCAAGTATGGGGGGGATCTGCTTCTCAACGAAGAAGAAGGCTAGCTGCCAGAGGGCCACCAGGGGGACGAGCCAGGCCATGGCCGTGAGGAGGCCTCCCCCCAGGCCGGCGAGGCCAAGCTGGGAGCCCAGGCGGCCGGGGACGAGGGCCGTGGGGGTCCTCAGGGCAAAGGGCAGGAAAAACCAGACCAGGAGGAGGACTGAGTAGCCTAGCTCCATGATGCGGGTTATGCGCTCTTCCAGTTTCGGCACTTTCATGGTTCCTCCCATCGGCCGGGCCCTTGGGCCCGCCCTAGTTGCCCAAGAGAATCTGCTGTTTGGCCCTGGCCTTTTCGAGGTAGTCTGCGGCCTGCTGGTAGCCGGGGTCGATTCCCACTATGTCGTCCAAGGCATCGATGGCTATGTCGAACTTCTCCGCCTGGTAAGCGGCTACGCCTTTGGCGTAGGCATCGGCCAAGGCGTTCTTGATCCGGGTCCGGCGCTCCTCGATCTGGTCGAGCTTGGCCTTTTCCGTGGTCTTGACCGCCAGGGCGGAGAGGATGCGCATCGCCGGGGCGAGGGAGCCGCGCTTAATCAGGCTGTCGACGTTGGCTAGTCCCTCCTCGAAGTTCGCTCCCTGCTCGCTCTGGTCCTTGAGGACGGCGATCTTCTGCCTCAGGGCCAGGGCCGCGGGATCCTTCTGGGCGCTCAGGGCCGCGGCGATCTTGGGCTCGGCCTGGGCATAGTCTTTCTTGTTGTAGAAATAGGAAGCCCAGGCAAAGTAGAGGTCGTAATAGGCCTTGTTCACCGGGGCGTCATAGCTCCCCCCCAGCTTGGAGCTGAGGTTGGCCGCCAGGTCGATCTGGGTCCTGGCCTTGGTGTAGCTCGCGCTGTCCAGGAGGGCAGGCACGGCCTTGAGGCTTTTCTGGACAATGGCGGTGACGTCGGGCTTGACCTGGGAGAGTAGGGACCGGGCCTTGGCGTTCGAGGGATCGGCCGCCGAGGCCTTGGCCAGGGACTGGAAGGCGGTGACGGCCAGGGTCTCCTTGGAGGCGTCCGTGGTCGCCTTGGCCCTCTTGTCCAGGGCCAGGTTCGCCTTGGCGAGGTAGGCGTTCACGAGAGCGTCCCGGGCGGTGGCTATATCCTTGTCCAGCTTGAGGAGCTCCGGATCCTTGGCGTCGATCGTCGAGGCTTCCTGGACGAGGACGCAGAGGCGATAAGTCTCATCCTCGGTGCGCCCATCCTTCTTGGCCAGGGCCCGAGCCTTCTTGAGGATGTCCTGGAGGTAGGTCGCCTTGAAGTTAGAGGCCAAGGTCAGGTAGCGCTGGGCCGTGGCGTTGCCGGGATCGAAGCGGAGGGCGTTTATAAAATAGGCTTTGATGGACTCGACCTGGGAAAGCTCGCCTTTTTGGACCAGGGTCTCATTGTAGGCGGCGATTCCCGCATCGGTGACGATCTTGGACTTGACCGGATCCGGAACGGCCTTGTCCAGGAAGGCGAGCTGGGTGGAGGCGCAGCTCAGGCCCAGAACCAGGGCGGCGATGGCCGCGGCGATCGCGGCAGACATTTTCCTCATCGATAGCTCTCCTTATATGGGCGGGAGCCTTGAACGCTTACTGCGTAATGTCCGAAAGATACTGCAATATAGGCCGGCTTCAGCGCCTTTTCGCAAGGAAAATTCGCGACCCTGGGAGGTTTTTCTCCGATTCGCTCCAGGTATATCGACTTTACCCGCTAGTCCACGGTGATGGACTTGCTTACGTTTTTGG
>JAKPBN010000217.1 GCA_029778945.1 Spirochaetota bacterium | reverse complement strand
GACCACGGCGGGGCTAAAGAGATCCCGGCAGGAGAGGCCCACGGCGAAGGTTTCCTTCCAATTCCACCGGAGGCCGGCGTCCAGGCCAATGCCCGTCGTGAGGGTCATGGGCTCGGTGATCAGGGCCATGGGATTGGAGAGGAGATTTGAAAGCTCGAGGAGGCCACCGTCCACGCCCACGGACATCCGCACATAGCCCTTGGCCACAAGGCCCAGGTCGAGGGAGGACCACTCGCCCGTGGGGATGCGGAAGGCATAGCCCCCGTCCAGGAGGAATTCCTCGTCGAAGCCGACCTTGATCGAGGAAATGCCCGAGGCGTTGACCACGAGCTTCGTGCGCTGGAATACCCCAAAGCCCAGGCCCTGGCCCACATAGCCTATGGAGATGGGCCCGGAGAGGTCAAACCCGGTGTAGAGCTTGTAGCCGTTGCTGGCCAGGAAATCCAGGATGTCGGTCATGAGATCCGAGCTGGACAGCACCAGGTTGCCCATGTCGAAGATAGGCCCCGCCAAGGCTAGGTCTAGCCGGGCGGCGGAAAAGGAGGGCTTCATGACCGCAAGGCCCGCGGGGTTGGTAAAGAGGACGGAGAAGTCGTCGGCCAGGGCCGCATGGAAGCCGCCCATGGACCGGGATCTTAGGTCCGAATAGCCCGTGAAGGGCTCCACGTCCAAGGCGGCCAAGGGGATGGATAGGGCAAGGAGCAGGGCCAGGGCGAGGAGGGTTTTTCTCATGGCAGTCCCAATGCGGATTTTAGGGCATCAGCCATGGCGGAGTCCCCTCCGCTGGCGATGATGTCGTTGGCGGCCTGGGTGAGGAGGTTCGTGGCAAGCTCATATTGGGGAGAGGCCTGGAAGGCTAGCCCTGGCCCCGTTGCCAGCCAGGCCGCGTCCGTGGGGTCCTGGCCTGCCGGAAGGACAGGAGGCGCAGCCACCACGACGAGGGCGACAAGGGCCATGTCCGTGGGGCTTAGGTCGGCGGCGGCCAGGACGGCGGGATCTATGGCTCCAGCCCCCGCGTCAAGGCGAGCGAAGGCAGCCATGGCGGCGGCATTCCCGGAGATGTCCTGGAGGGCGGTGACCAGGGCCGGGATATCCGGACTTGCGGCCACGGCGGCGTCCATCAGGCTCTGGGCCAGGTTTTCCGCCATCCCGCTGGCGCCGATCGCGGCGTCCACCGCCAGGCCGGCCGAGGCTGTGCTTGTGGCGGCCTGGGCATTGAGCACGTCCAGAAGGGCCGAATAGGCCGCCGGGGAGGTCGAGGGGTTGTCCAGGATGGCCTGGGCGTCGGCGGCGCTTATGTCGGCCGGGATGGTGATGGTGGTCCTCTCAAAGGCCGTGCCCAGGGAGGTGGTGAACATCGCTTGGCAGGCCATGAGGCCCAGGGCCAGGATGGCTATGAAAAGTACGGCTCTGGCTCGTCTCATGGACCACCTCCATCTGGAATATCGGCAGTCCCCGGGGACTTCTGGAGTCCCCGGGTAGACCTAGCCGGACTATAAGTGGATCGAAACCTGGAAGGAAAGGCCCGAGCGGGGGGAATCCCCCGGATGGAGGCCGAATTCCTCGGTGAAGACCGCGGCGTTGAGCTCGATGAGGTAGAGATTGACCCCGGCCCCGGCGGAAAGCCAACCCTTGTTAAAGCCAGCCTGGAGGGTGAGAAAGGAAAAGAGCCTCAGGT
>JAKPBN010000186.1 GCA_029778945.1 Spirochaetota bacterium | reverse complement strand
GGCCCTGGCCCTGGCCCTGGCCCTCATCCCTCCCCTCCTGGGCCTGGGCAGCCTTGGCTCCTGGGCCTACCGGGCCCTCGTCCTCCTCGTGATCTCCTGCCCCTGCGCCCTGGTGATCTCTATCCCCCTGGGCTATTTCGGCGGGATCGGAGGGGCGGCCAAGCGGGGCATCCTCGTCAAGGGCGGCAATGTCCTCGACGCCCTGGCCAAGACCGGCACCGTGGTCTTTGACAAGACGGGCACCCTGACCAAGGGGGTTTTTCGGGTCCTGTCCATCGAGGCCGCGGAGCCTGAGTCCCAGAAGGAGGTCCTCAGGCTGGCGGCCCAGGCCGAGGCCCTTTCCCGCCACCCCATAGCCGCCTCGATCCGGGCGGCGGCTATGCGGCAGGGCCTCTCGGACGGCACCGACGACGGGGCCTCCGAGATCCGGGAGATGCCCGGCCGGGGCCTGCGCTGCTCCATAGGGGGAGGGACTATCCTCCTGGGCAACCGGGCCCTCCTCGAGGAGGAAGGCATCCTCGGCCTCCCGCCCCGGGCGGAGGGGGCCGGCCCGGACGCGGGGGGCGCCACCGAGGTCCACCTGGCCCGGGACGGAGCCTGGCTGGGGCTGTTGCGGATCGGGGATGAGGCCAAGGAAGACGCGGCCCCGGCCCTGGCCGCCCTGGCAGGCCTCGGGGTTGGCCGGACGGTTATCCTCACCGGGGACGGGGAAGCCTCGGCCCGGCCCCTCGCGGCCAGCCTAGGCATCACCGAGGTCCACGCCAACCTCCTTCCGGCGGACAAGCTCCGCCACCTCGAGGCCATCATCGCCGAGACGACGGCCCAAGGCGCCACGACGGTCTTTGTGGGCGACGGGATCAACGACGCCCCAGTCCTGGCCCGGGCCGATGTGGGCATGGCCATGGGCGGCGGGGCCGATGCCGCGGTGGACTGCGCCGATGTGATCCTCATGACCGATGAGCCCTCCCGGGTAGCCGAGGCGGTGGCCCGGGCCCGGCACACCCGGAGGATCGTAAGGCAGAACATTCTAGGCAGCCTGGCCATCAAGGGGGCCTTCCTCGTGCTGGGAGCCCTGGGGATAGCGGTGATGTGGGAGGCAGTGATCGCGGACGTCGGGGTCGCCCTCCTGGCCACCCTAAACGCCACCCGGGCCATGGGGAATCGCCCTTGAGCCAAAGCCCTTCGTCGCCTAGACTCTAGGAGGTGAAAGCCATGAGGCTCGGTTCGGCCCTCCAGCTCCTCAAGCTCCGCTTCCGGGGTCAGAGGGCCCTGATCCCCCTCCTCCATGGCTTTACCACCCTCACCGTCCTCCTCGTCCTGGCCCTCGTCGCGGGCGGGGGGATAGTGGTGCGGAGCCTGGCCATCCAGAACGAGGAAGAGTCCCTGGGCAGCCTGGCCGAGTCCATGGCCTCCAAGACCGAAAGCCTCCTCTCCCAGATGAACTATGCCTTTTCCACCCTCGAGCGCTGGCTCCTCGCCCATCCCGAGGCCGACCCCCGGAGGGATCCAGAATTCGCAGGCTATGTGACTACCTTCAAGGCCTCCATGGATGGCCTCGTGGACATGAGGGTGGCCAATGCCCAGGGAGACCTTTCCCCGGTCCCGCCGGAGCCCATCCAGCCGGACTCGAGCGTAGGTGACAGGTCCTTCTTTCTCCGCCAGACCTCGATCGCGACCATGGGCTTCGATGTAGGGGATCCCTTCATGAACCCCCTCGACGGGACCTGGGTCATCCCTGTCTCGTATCCCCTCATGTCCAGGGATTCCGGGATCGTGATGTTTGTGGGCATGATCCAGGTCACCCGCTTCCTCTCCATCTACAAGGCCTTCCTGCCCCTCAAGGGCGGGGCCCTCGCCATCCTCCATGGGGATGGCAAAATCCTCCTCACTCTTCCCTTCAATCCCGACAACCTGGGCCGGCCCCTGAGGATACCGCCCAGCCTCGCCTCGTTCCGCAATGACTCGGTGGGGGACTATGTGGTGAGCCATGAGAGCGGGCTCGACGGCCGGAGACGCATCACGGCCTACCACTCCATCGACTATGGTCGCCTCGTGATCGCCG
>JAKPBN010000183.1 GCA_029778945.1 Spirochaetota bacterium | reverse complement strand
GGGGGCGAGGGCGCCTGCTGCGGGCCTATGGCGGGGGCCCTCCCATGAACATCCTGTTTGGCAAGCGAATAGCCCCCGAGACCCAGGCGGGCTTTGTGGCCCTCGAGGCGCTCAGGAAGCCCTGGGTCCTCCGCTTTATGGTCCATGAAGGGAGGACCATCCCTGTTGTCGACACCGCCCTCAGGCTCGCGGATAGGCTGGGCTCCCTCAAGGCCCGCTGGGGCATTGGGCGCATGGGCTACAGCGTCCTGCCCGGCCTCTACGCCGTCGGCAGCCCGACCGGGGAGTCCCCGGTCTTTGTGAGCGCCAACTACAAGATGAGTTTCGATGCCCTGCGCTCGAGCCTCCAGGGAATCGACGGCTGGATCCTCGTGCTGGACACCAAGGGCATCAATGTCTGGTGCGCCGCCGGCAAGGGAAGCTTTGGCACCGCCGAGCTCGTGTCCCGGATCGCCAAGACCAAGCTAGGCTCCGTGGTCGGCCACAGGACCCTCATCCTTCCCCAGCTTGGCGCCCCCGGGGTCGCGGCCCCGGAAGTGGCCAAGGCCTCGGGCTTCCGGGTCGAATGGGGTCCCGTGCGCGCCGCCGACATCAAGGCCTGGCTCGCGGCGGGGCGCAGGAAGGATGAGGCGATGAGGGAAGTCACCTTTGCGCTTCGGGACCGCCTGGCTGTAGCCCCCGTGGAGATAGTCCACGCCTGGCCCATCCTACCCGCCTCCCTCGCCCTCGCGGCGGCCTACGGCCTGCCCGCCGGGCCGGCCTGGGCAGGGCGGGCCCTCGCCCTGGCCGTCCTCCTCCTGGGCCTCGTTCCCGTGGGGACAGTCCTCTTTCCCGCCCTCCTCCCCTGGCTTCCCTCCCGGGCCTTTGTGGTCAAGGGAGCCCTCCTGGGGGCGGCCTGGGCCGGGTTGTGCGCCATCGTATTCCAGCTGCCCCTGCTCGCGGCCCTTGGGGGCATCCTTGTCTCGGCCCCGGTGGCGGGTTTCCTGGGGATGAATTTCACCGGGGCCTCGACCTATACCTGCCAGCCCGGCGCCCTCCTCGAGGTCGAAAAGGGTTTTTGGCCAATGCTGGCATCCCTGGCCTCAGGCCTTGTGGCGGGTATCGCCTCAAGGGTGCTCGGACTGTAGGAGGAAGCGCGATGACCGCAAGCTACATCAAGAACGGCGAGACCCTTGTCCTGGACAGCCAGGCCTGCATCGGCTGCGGGGCCTGCGTGGATGTGTGCCCCCATGGGGTCTTCATCCTCGAGGCCGGCAAGGCCCGGATCGACCGCCGGGGAGCCTGCATGGAGTGCGGGGCCTGTGCCCGCAACTGTCCCGTGGCGGCTCTGGCCGTCGAGGCGGGGGTAGGCTGCGCCGGGGCTATCATCCTGGGCAAGTTGCGCGGCACAGCTCCCAGCTGCGGTGGCGAGGCTGGCTGTGGCTCCGGCAAGGGGACGGCCTGCTGCTAGGGCGGGGTTCCAGCCTCGGGGACCCTAGGGCCGCCGGGGAAAGTGCGAGTGGAGCTTGATGTTTGGCTGCGATCCAGGGGCGCCTATAAAAATGGCGAAAGCGTACGTTATTCCGTACGCTTTTCAAAATTTCAGGCGGACATGCGCGGAGTGCTGGAGGTGGGGGGAGTTGGCTTCCAGTCGCATACATCCTATATGCTCCTTCCAGCCCGGGGAGATCGTATTCGGCGCCATCCCTGGCGCCTCAAGCGCTTCTCGCGCTCATTGAATCGCGCGAGTCGCGTACGATCTCCCTTCAACTCCCGCCACCAAAAGAAGAAACCCGCCGTAAGGCGGGTTTCTTTGGAGGTGGCGGGAGTTGAACCCGCGTCCCCGAGCGCGAACCGGAGACATCTACAGGTTTATCCGTCCTTTCAATTTGTCGGGGAAGGGGCGGCGGAACGGCGCGCTTTCCTCCCCGTATTCCGGTTTAGTCCCCCCGCCAGTCCGGACCCTGGCGGGAGCAAGCCTTGGTTGGTGTCGGATCCTCCGTCCCCTCAAGGCGGTGGGGGCGGGAATCCGTCGTTATCGGTGCTTACGCAGCGAGAGCGAAGTTGCCATTATCGTTGGCAAGTAAATTTTTGCCGAATCAGGAGGTCGGCGTCTCCACCTGCAGCCCGCGATCCTGACCGACCGGGTCGAGTCCGGTGCACCCCCAAGGGGGAATCACTGGAACATTGGATCACGCACAAGGCAACTATACCCCTGTGGGCCCCTTGGGGTCAAGGCGCGGGGGGCCTATCCCCTTCGCTGACAAGGCCGACGAGGATCGCCCGGGCCGAGTCCCGCAGAGTCTCTTCGAGGCCGAGGCGAAATACTCCAAGGCCAGGCTCGGCGCCGATCCGGGCCATAAAGGGCGAAATGTCGGTCAGCTGGACAAGGCCCACGATCTGGGCGTAGAGGTAGAGGAAAAACTTGGTCGCCTCCCGGGGGCCCAGGCCAGGGATCTTCCCGGCTATGCCCGAGGCGGCGGACTGGATAAAGTCCGCAAGGCGGCGCTTAAAGGCTACGGCTTCCTCCCAAGGCACATTCTGCTCGAGGACGGAGTGGACCATGGCCAGGAGGCGGGGCAGGGTGGGGTTCTGGGCCAGGAAGGAGGAGGCCGCCGAGGCAATGGCATCGATGCTCGCCTGGGGCTGGGCCACGGCCTCCAGGATCCGCTCCAGGGCCTTGTCGAGGCTTTCCGCGAGGAGGGAGAGGAAGAGGGATTCCTTGGAAGGGAAGTAGAGATAGAGGGTTCCCTTGGCAAGGCCCAGATCGGCCGCGATATCGGCCATCCGTATCTCCTCGTAGGATCTGTGGGCCAGGAGGCTACCGGCGAGGGTGAGTATGTCTCCCCGGCGTTCTTCCTTTTCCTTGTCCCCCAAGGCTCGTCTGGCCATGTTTCCCCCAATGGTCTATGCGCTTTTCAGGATGATAGCCCGTCGGGCCGCCGGGGCGCAATACTTGCCCAAAGCCTAGCTCAGGGGAGGTTTGCCAGGCGGGGAAAGAGCGGCTTAAGGGCCCGGTAGCTCTCGCGGTAGATTCCAAAGAGCTCGTCATAGCGTCCCTTGCTGGCCGGGTCTGGCTCGATGGGGGGGCCCAGGGCGACTAGGTCCTCGGCGGCTTCCGCAAGGCTTCCATAGCGGCCCAGGGCGGCAAAGCCCATGCAGGCCCCCCCCAGGAGCTCGGACTCCCCAAAGCGAGGGACCCTCAGGGGCAGGCCCGTGACATCGGCCTTGATCCGGTTCCAGACTTCGCTGGAGCCTGGCTTTCCCGTCACCCTAAGCTCCTCGACGGGGGCCCCGGCCTCCTCCATCACCTCAAGGACATCCCTCACGGCCAGGGCCGTGGCCTCGAACACCGCCCGGAGCATCTCCGGGCGGCCATGGGCCAGGGTAAGGCCCACAAAGGCCCCCCGGGCAGAGGCGTCCCAGAGGGGGGCCCTCTCGCCGGCCAGGTAGGGCAGGAAGAGGAGGCCCTTGGCCCCGGCCTCCACCCTTGCGGCTTCCACGAGAAGCTCCTCGTAACCGACCTCGCCCTGATAGGCGGCGCAGCGGAACCACTCGAGGGCCTTGCCCGAGGTGGAGACCGAGCCTGAGACATTGGTCCAGGGCCTGATGATATGGGGCATGCACAGGAGTCGGCTGTCTTTTATCTCCGCAGCCGAGCAGAGGTTGATTCCCTCGGAGGTCCCCGCCCGGTCGCAGGCCCTCCCGGGCCGGGTGGTGGCTGTCCCCGCAAGGGCCGCGAGGAAGTCAGGGCCTCCGGCCACGACGGGGATGCCCAGGGGGAGGGCCAGCTCGGCCGCGCCTTGGCCCACAGTCTTGCCTACGATGGCGCCCGGGGCCACAAAGGAAGGGAACTTGGCCGCATCGAGGCCGAGGGCCCTAAGCCAGTCCTCCTGCCAATAGAGGGCCTCGTAGCCCTGGGCGGGGAAGACAGTGACCGAAGCCCCGGAGACGAGCCTGATGAGGTATTCGGGGCAGGCATAGAAGGCCGTCGTCCTCTCATAGAGCCCGGGGTGGTGGCGGGCAAGCCAGAGGGCCTTGGGCAGGTAAAAGCTGGGGTCGATCCGAGCGCCCGCGGCCTCCGAGGCGAGGCCCGCCTCGGCCACGGTCCTCCGGTCCATCCAGGTGAGGGCAGGAAAGAGGGGGCGGTCCGAGGCGTCGACGGGGAGGAGGGTTGGGCCGTTGCCCGAGAAGACCACACAGTCGGGCCTGATCCTGCCGGCCAGGAGGATGTCATCGATAGTCCTGACCGCGGCTATCCAGTCGAGGGCATCTACCGTGGAGGCGAGGGGATCGGGCTCGTCCCGGTGGGGGAGGTCGACCGAGCCGGTGGCCAGGCATTCCCCCCGGGGATTGAAGAGGCCGCCCTTGACGCGGGTCGTGCCCAGATCGAGGGCGAGGATCATGGCCTCTGCTCCGGCCCCAGGTGGCGCAGCTCGCAGCCCTCCCCATAGGGACAGCCCGGGCATTGGGAGCCGGGGCATTCAAAGAAATTCTGGACCGAGTCCAGCTGCTTGATGTGCCAGGCCATCTCTTCCATGCTTCTCACAATAGCGTTTTTTTCCGCTTCGAGCTCGGCGATTCTCTCGTTATATTTTTCTATCAGCCTGCGTCGGCAGCTCTCTCCGCTCCTGTCCTCCTCGGCCAGGGCGAAAAAAGCCCTGATTTCGCCGAGACTGAGGCCATAGGACTTGAGTTGCTCGATGCGTTTGAGGTATACGATATTGTTTTCGGGATAGCGACGATGCACACCCTCGGCCCTGTCCGAGGCCTTGAGGAGACCAAGCTCCTCGTAGTAGCGTAGGGTCCTGACCGTGAGGTCGAACATGGCCGCAAGATCGCCGATCCTGTAGGTCTTGTCCGCCATGCCTTTCCGGCCCGCGCCATCAGGCGCTGTATCTTTCATGCACCCGAATCTTACGTTAGCGGCGCAGCCGCGTCAAGTGCGCGTCGAGACACGGAGGTATCATGCATATCAGGAGACTTTCCCTGGCCGGCCTTGCCCTGGCCCTTGCCGTTTTCGCCTTCCTTCCCTCCTGCGCCCCCAGGGCCCAGGCTACCGCGGCCAAGCCCTCCCGCATCGCCGTCTTCATCCCCGGGGTGAGAGCGGGCAACGCGATATACGACACCATGGCCAAGGGCGTCGAGCGGGCGGTCTCCGAGGGCCAGGGCGTCCAGGTCAAGGTCTTTGAGGCCGGCTTCAACCAGGCCGAGTGGGAGGAGAAGCTCACGAGTCTCGTGGCCACGGGGGAGTATGACCTCATCGTCACCTCGAACCCCTCGATGCCCGAGCTCTGCGCCAAGGTCGGGAAGAGCTACCCCAAGGAGCGCTTTATCTGCCTCGATGGCTACCTGAAGGATTCGCCCCAGCTCCACACGGTCGCCTACAACCAGCTTGAGCAGGGCTACCTCGCGGGCTATCTTGCGGGCCTCGTCTCCCTGGGGGGCATGAAGGGCTCCAACCCGGCCAAGAAGGTGGGCATGGTCATTGGCCAGCACTATCCCGTGATGGACAAGGTCATCGTGCCCGGCTTCACCAAGGGCCTGAAGGCCGCCGATCCGGACTTTGTCCTGGACCTGCGGGTTGTGGGCGACT
Source organism: Spirochaetota bacterium (assembly GCA_029778945.1). Taxonomy (GTDB): domain Bacteria; phylum Spirochaetota; class Spirochaetia; order Treponematales; family Rectinemataceae; genus JANYKC01. The sequence goes on along the minus strand of JAKPBN010000183.1, from coordinate 18,303 downwards.
GGTTTGACGCCGCCAAGGCCCAGGCCCTCGCCAAGGATGAGATAGGCTCCGGGGCCGATGTCATCCTCCCGGTCTGCGGCGGGGCCGCCCAGGGGGTCTACAAGGCCTCCAAGGAGGCGGGCACCCATGTGGTCGTCTTTGATGATGACCAGTTCGCCCAGGCTCCCGGGGTTGTGGTAGGTTGCGCCGTCCTCCGGCAGGAGGACCTGGCCTACGGCCTAGCCAAGCAGGCCCTGGAGGGCAAGCTGGCCTGGGGCCAGGCCGAGGTGGTCGGCATGAAGGAAGGCTATGTGGCCTTCCTCGACACGGCCCCCGAATACCTCTCCCTCGTGCCCGAGGCCATCAGGGCCAAGGTCGCGGCGGCCTACTCGGACATCAAGGCCGGCAAGCTTGTCCTCGAGCTTCCCGTCAGCGAGCTCTAGGACCAGGCATGCCCGGCATCGTGATGGAGGCCGTCTCCAAATTCTATCCGACGAGCCACATCCTCGCCAATGACCGCGCCAGCCTCGAGGTCGGAGACCTCGAGATCCACGCCGTCGTGGGGGAGAACGGTGCCGGGAAATCGACCCTCATGAAGGTCCTCTATGGCCTCGAGCAGCCCGACTCGGGCGCCATCAGGATAGGCGGAGTCGAGGTGGCCATCCCCGACCCCGCCGCCGCGGCCCGCCTGGGCATAGGCATGGTCCAGCAGCACGCGGAATATGTCCCCGACTTTACCGTGGCGGAGAATGTCGTCCTTTGCGCCGAGCCCCGGCGCCTGGGCTTTGTCCTCTCTCGCCGCAAGGCCGAGGCCGAAGTGGCCGCCCTCATCGAGGCCAACTCCTTTGGCCTCGATCCCCGGGCCCGGGCCGGGAGCCTCTCCGAGGGCGAGCTCCAGCAGCTTGAGATCCTCAAGCTCCTCTGGCGCCGCTCCTCGATCCTGATCCTCGACGAGCCCACGGCCCTCCTCGCGGACAGCGAGGTGGACTCCCTCTTCGCGACCCTGCGGAGGCTTAGGGAGGGGGGCAGGACAATCCTCATAATTACCCATAAGGTCGGGGAGGTCAGGCGGATAGCCGACGCGGTCACGATCATGCGCCATGGGAGGAGCCTCGCGCGGTTGCGGGTCGCCGATGTCCCCGAGGGGGAGCTTGCGGCCCTCATGATGGGGGACATCCACTTGGGCCAGGCCACCCTAGGGCCTGGGTCGGCCCACGGGACAGCCAGTGGAGCCGCCAGGCCGGCCGGGCCCGGCCCGGCCAGGGCGGGCCTGGCCCTCGAGGCCCGGAAGGCCTGCTCCGGCCCGATCTTTGAGATGCGCAAGGTTTCCCTGGGCCGGAGGCGGACCCGCCAGCCGGCCCTCTCCGAGCTCTCCCTCGAGGTCTGCGCCGGTGAGATCCTCGGGGTCTGCGCGATTTCCGGAAATGGCCTGTCCGAGCTCGAGGCCCTGGCCTCGGGGGCCAAGAGGCCGAGCTCAGGCCAGGTCCTGCTCTCGGGCCGGCCCCTGCCCAGGCTGAGGCGGCCCGGAGTCGGCTATGTCCCCGCCGACCGCCTCCACCGGGGCTCCTCCCTCCACTCCTCGGTGGCGGAAAACCTCGCGGCCCTCGACCGGGATCGGCTCTTTCCCCGGGGCGTGGCGGACCGGAAGGCGATCGAGGCCTTTGCGTCCGAGGCCATCGAGGGCTATGGCATAGCCGCCGTCCCGGAGCAGCGCCTGGGTACTCTCTCCGGGGGAACCATCCAAAAGGTTGTCCTAGCCCGGGAGCTCGCCGGCTCCTCTTCCTTCCTCCTGTTTTCCAACCCCACCTGGGGCCTCGACCTCTCCTCCGCGGCCTTTGTCCGGGAACGCATCCACGAGGCCAAGGCCGCAGGGGCGGCGATCCTCCTCGTCTCCGCGACCCTCGACGAGGTCCTCGAGCTTGCCGACCGGATAGGCATCCTCTCCCGGGGCCGCCTCGTCCTCGAGGTGGACAACGACGGAAAGGTCGACCGGGGCCGCCTCGGCCGGGCCATGCTCGGCCTGGACACCACCGGGGGCCGGCCATGATCGAGGTGCGCTGGACCAGTCCTGGCTCGAGGCTCCTCTCCCTCGCCCTGGCCCTCCTGGGCTCGGGTCTTGTGGCCCTTGTCCTTCTCGGCCTTTTAAGCTCGGACTTTTCCCTGGCCTCGAGGCTTTTTTTTGCCGGCCCCTTCCGGAATGCCTTTAGCCTGGGCAACCTCCTCGCGGAGTTTTCCGTCCTCCTTCTCGCCGGCCTTGGGGCCGGGATGGCCTTCGCCTCGAGGAACTACAACCTGGGGGGGGAGGGCCAGGTCTATCTGGGTGCCGTCGTGGCCGGCTTTGTCGCCTCCTCCCTAGCCGGGGCCGACACCCTCGTGGCCAGGCTCGCCGCGACCGGGGCCGGGGCGGCCGCGGGGGCCCTCCTTGCCTGGATCTCGGGCAGGCTCAAGCTTGGCCTTGGGGTGAGCGAGCTGATCTCCTCCTTCCTTCTTTCGGCCACCACGGTCTACCTCTGCGACTTTCTCATAACCGGACCCCTCCAGGACAAGGCGAGCAATTTCCAGGCGACGGCCTCCATACCCGGGGCCTTTGCCTTTGCCCGCCTCCTGCCGCCCTCGAGCCTCTCCACGGCCATCTTCCCGGCCCTGGCCATCGTCCTCCTCGCGGCCTTTGTCACGGCCCGGACCCGGTTTGGCTTTGAGCTTGGCCTCGTGGGGAGGAACACGGAATTCGCCCGCTACTGCGGGGTGGATACCCGCTTCTATGTGAGCGCCCCCATGGCGATCTCCGGCGCCCTCTACGGCCTGGCGGGGGCCTTCCTCGTCCTCGGGACCTATGGCAGGGCCATGAAGGGCTTTTCCTCGGGCCTGGGCTGGACGGGCCTGGCGGTCGCCCTGGTCGCGGGCAACGCTCCCCTGGCCGTCGTGCCCGCGGCCTTCCTCTTCGCCTACCTTGACGCAGGCTCCAAGGCCGTCATGGTCGGGGCCGATGTCACCCAGGACATTGTCAGCATTGTCGAGGCCGCCGTCTTCTTCCTCGTGACGGCGCGCTTTGCGGAAACCCTCCTCGAGCGCCTGCGGCCCAAGTCCCCGGCCGCTCCCGGAGGCCCGCGATGAGCGGCCTCCAGCAGGCAGCCTCCCTGGGGGGAGACGCCCTGGTGATCATGACCCCCCTGCTTTTCGCGGCCCTGGGGGGCCTCCTGACCGAGCTCGGGGGCATGCTCAACATAGCCCTGGAGGGCCTGATCACCGTGGGCGCCTTTTCCAGCGCCGTGGTCGCCGCCGCCACCCGCAACGTGGGCCTGGCCATCCTGGCCGGGGGCCTGGGCTCGGCCCTCCTCGCCTGGTTCTATGCCTCGGCCTGCCGTCGGCTCAGGGTCAACGAATTCATCGGCGGCCTCGCGACCAACCTCCTGGCGGCGGGCCTGACCACGGCCTTTTCCGCGAGGATCTTTGGCACCAAGGGAGTCTTTGTCCTGGGCCTGGGGCCGGCGCCCAAGCTCGAGCCTCCGGCCCTGCATAGCCTCCCCATCATCGGGGAATTCCTCTTTCGCCACGACATCCTCGCCTGGGCATCCTGGCTCGCCGTGCCCCTGGTCTGGTTTATGGTGAGCAAGTCGACCTTTGGGCTGCGGCTCCGGGCGGCCGGAGCCAATCCCCTGGCCCTCAAGGTCTTTGGCCGGAGGGCGGAGAACTACCGCCTGGCAGCGGTGATCCTCTCGGGCCTGGCCTGCGGACTTGCGGGGGCGAGCCTCACGGTCGACCTATCGGCCTATGTGCCCAATGTCAGCTCCGGCCGGGGCTGGATCGCCTTGGTCGCGGTCTACCTGGGGGGGCGCAAGCCCCTGGGGATCCTGGCCGCCTGTTTTGTCTTTGCCCTGGCCGAGAGCCTGGCCAACTGGGCCCAGGGTTTTCTCCACGTGCCCTCGGACTTTATCTTGGCCCTGCCCTATGCCCTGACCCTCCTGGGCCTGGTGGCCGGGGCGGCCTGGAAGAGGCTCAGGCCTCTATGATGCCGCCCCCGAGGACAAGGCCCTCGGCGTCATAGAGCACAAGGGACTGGCCCGGGGCCACCGCGCGCTGGGCCAGGTCAAAATGGACCTCGGCCTCTCCGGAGCCCGTGGGCAGGACCTCGCAGGCGGCGGGCCTATGGTTTTGGCGGATCTTTGCGAAGGCCCGGAAGGGGCCGGTTCCCAGGCGGGGATCCTGGGTCCTGAAGGCCGAGGCCCTGACCAGCTCGGAAAAGAGGCCCTTCCCATCCCCCAGGACAATCCGGTTGGTCTCAGGCTCGAGCCGGAGGACATAGAGGGCCTCGGGCCCCAGGGATATGCCCAGGCCCCGGCGCTGGCCCACCGTATAGTAGGGCAGGCCCCGGTGGCGGCCCAGGACGGCTCCGGACTGGTCCACAAAGTCCCCCGGGAGGGGCGGCCGGTCCGCGAAGAGGGGGCTATAGTCCCCGCCGGCTATAAAGTCCTGGCTCTCGGGCTTGTCAGCCACCTCTAGGCCAAAGTCCCTGGCCCTGGCCCGCACCTCGGCCTTGGAGAGGCCCCCCAGGGGAAAGAGGACCGTGGCCAGGCGGTCTGAGTCGAGGGAATAGAGGAAATAGCTTTGGTCCTTGGCCTCAAAGACAGCCCGGCGAAGGTAGCGGATCCCGCCCCGGTCCTCGATCCGGACATAGTGGCCGGTCGCAAAATAGTCAAAGTCGAGGCCTCCCTCCCGGGCCTTGTCCACAAGGAAGCCGAATTTCAGCTCCCGGTTGCAGACCACACAGGGGTTGGGGGTCCTTCCCGCAAGGTATTCCCGGCGGAAGTACTCGATCACCCTCTCTTCGTAGAGCTTGGCGAGGTCAAGGACCCGGTATTCGATGCCGAGGCGGGTCGCCAGGGCTTCGCAGGAGGCTATGTCCTCCTCCTCCCCGGGGCCGTAGCAGGCGTGCTTGAGGCCCTCCTGGATGGCTATGGCCCCGCTCCAGATCTTCATGGTTATGCCGACAACCTCGTGGCCCTCGGCCGCGAGGAGGGCCGCGGCCACGGCCGAATCGACCCCGCCGGAGAGTCCCACGGCGATTCGGAGCTTCCTTGTCATGGGGCGAAATCTAGCATGGGAGGCCCAAGCTGGAAAAGCGAGGGTCCAGGGCGCTATCTTAGGGAAGTCCTTAAGGGAAAAGACACTTTTCTATCGGCCCGCCATCATGCTATAGTCGGCCAATTCCAGCCTTAAAACGGGCGAAGTCATGGAGCCATTATGAAATATCACAGACAGTTCCTTGTAGCTATCGCCCTCTGCCTATCCATTCAGGCGGTCGCGGCCGAGTCCATACCTACCCTCGCAAGCTTTCTTGGGCACAGCTTTCCCGACAACACCGATGTCCGCAAGCAGTATTGGAACAACCTGATCACCGCTCCCAAGGAGTCGGTCTGGGCCTTCACGGAGCGGGTCCTCCCCTCGGCCTCCGCGGGCCAGGTCAAGGTCAGGGCCCAGAGGCGGGGCGGGGACTTCCTTGTCCAGTTCCTCAATAGCCCGACATCCTCCGGCAACTTTGTCGAGTATTCCCGGGGATCCTACGCGATCCAGAGGGACTCCAAGACAGGCTATATCCTCCAGGCCAAGATTTTCCTCCAGGATGATCCTGGCTGCTATGTCCGCCTCTATCCCCAGGCCGAGGGCACCCGGGTCGACGTGGTCATGTACGGGGCCCTGCTCAAGAAGGGCCTCTACGTATCGGGCCTGATCTATTATGTCCTGGCCGAGCCCTTTTCCAACATCGTGGACCAGACCAGGCGGTCCTTTGACTGGGCCACGGTCTTTGGCCTCGATGGCCAGGGCAGGGCCGCCACCCTGGCTCAGGACCTTCATGCGTCCCTCGGCCAGGCCGGGCCGGTCTTTGTCCAGGCCTCGATCCTGCCCGCCTCCGCCCCCCCCCAGGCGACTTCCCCCTCCGCGCCTCCTGTCTCTCCCGCCAGGCTCCTCCTGGACTCAGTCTCCAAGGCCGCAAGCCTCGATGCCCTGGCCCAGGGCCTCGCGGGCAAGGGCTACCCGACTTCTGAGTTCATTCCCGCGGCCTCCTCGACCACGCCCCTGCCGGGCCCCCAGGCCCTGGGCCTCTCCAATGACAGCGATCCCCTCGTCCCGGTCCTTCCCTACCGGAGCTTCCCGCGCTATGAGGCCGGCAAGGGCCTGCCCCTGGCCTCGATCAGGGCCAGCCTCTACCTGGACAGCCTCTCCTCCCCCGATGCGGTCTACGCCCTGGTGGGCGAGGGCTTCCGGGCCCTGGTGGCGCCCAGCTTCGACGCCTCGGGGCGCTTTAGCTTTGCCTGCTTTGCCGACGGCCGGGAGCTGAGCTGGGAGGAATTGGGCGCCCGGGCAGATAGGAGTCTGCGGATCCTGCGCATTGGCCTCCAAGGCTGAATAGTCCCTCACTTCACCTTGCCCTTCCGCCAGACCGGGGATATACTCGATAAATCCTTCATCGGAGCGGAGTTCCCCTAAATGAGCGACCTGTTTATCGGCTTCACCTCGGTAACCTGGCAGAATTTCGTCATGTACGGAGTCGGCCTCGCCCTCATCTGGCTTGCGGTCAAGAAGGAATACGAGCCTATGCTCCTCCTTCCCATTGGCTTCGGGGCCATCCTCGTCAACCTTCCCCTGTCCATAGCGGGCATACCCACGGTTCCAGGCTATGAAAGCGGCTTCCTCCAGGTGCTCTATGAGGCCGGGATCAGGACCGAGCTCTTTCCCCTCCTGATCTTCGTGGCTGTCGGCGCCATGATCGACTTTGGCCCCCTCTTCAAGAACCCCCTCATGGTCTTCTTTGGGGCCGCCGCCCAGTTCGGGATCTTTGCCACGATGATCGTGGCCACCCTCGTGGGCTTTGACCTCAAGGAGGCGGCGAGCATAGGCATCATCGGGGCGGCCGACGGCCCGACCTCGATCTTTGTCGCCTCCATCTTCGCGCCCAAGCTCCTGGGGCCCATATCGGTGGCGGCCTACTCCTACATGTCCCTCGTGCCCCTCATCCAGCCCCCGGTGATCAAGGCCCTGACCACGAAAAAGGAGCGGCGGATCCACATGGTCTACCATGAGTCCAACGCCCCGCGCTGGCTCAAGATCCTCTTTCCCATCATCGTGACCATGATCTCCGGCTTTGTGGCCCCCATCTCGGTGCCCCTGATCGGCTCCCTGATGTTCGGCAACCTCATCCGCGAGTGCGGAGTCCTGGAGCGCCTCTCCCAGGCCGCCCAGAACGAGCTGGCCAACATCGTGACCCTCCTCCTCGGGATCACCATCGGCGCCTCGATGGTCGCGGTCAACTTCCTCAACCTCAAGACTCTCATGATCATGGGCATGGGCCTTGTGGCCTTTGTCTTCGACACCGCGGGCGGGGTCCTCTTCGCCAAGTTCGTCAACCTCTTCCTGCCCAAGGCCAAGAAGATCAACCCGATGATCGGGGCCTGCGGAATCTCGGCCTTCCCCATGTCGGGGCGGATCGTCCAGAAGATGGCCAACGACGAGGAGAAGGGCAACATCATCCTCATGCACGCCATCGGCTCCAACGTCTCGGGCCAGCTTGGCTCGGTCATCGCCGGCGGCATGGTCCTCGCCCTCGTGCCCCTGCTCGTGAAATAAGGAGGAAAGACCATGGATACACTGATTGAGAATCTCCAGGCAGCGAGCACCACGGTCCAGGCCCTCGCGGTGACCGTGGGCGGCCTCGTCGGCGTCTTCGTGACCCTCTCCGCCTTCTTTGTCGTGATGTTCCTCGCGGTCAAGCTCGACAAGGGCGGGGCCTCGGACTAAAGGCCGCGCCAGCGGCCCCGCGAGGCCGCGAGCATAAAAAAGGGGCTGTCCATCATGGACAGCCCTTTTTCTATTCCCGCCGAGGATCTCCTAGAGGGCCTTGACCCTCCGGGCCAGCTCCCGGCCCTGCTCATAGAGGGCGGCCAGGGTCTCCTCGCTGGCGGCCCCCGGCCACTCCAGGGATTCCAGGGAGGTCCACTTGAGGGGAGCGATCATCTCCTCGTAGTCCTTCTTGGCTCCCCCGACCCAGCCCCAGGAGCCGATCCTGAGGGCCAGGCGGTTCCAGATGTGCTTGCGCTCGAAGAGCTGGAGGAGGGAGGCCATGGGGGGGAACATCTTGTACTCGTAGGTGGGCATGGCGATCACAATGCCGGCGCACTTGAAGGCGTCCGCGAGGATGTAGGAGGCGTCCTCGTTGGGCACCCGGTGGATCGAATAGGGCAGGCCCTCGGCCTCGATGCCCGCGATCACCGCATCCACACCGGCCTTGGTGAAGCCGTACATCGAGCCCCAGACCACGCAGATCTCCTTGGCCTGGGGGCCCTCCATGTAGTCCGAATAGGTCCGGTAGAGGTCGATGATAGTCTGGGGCGAGCGGCGCCAGACTATGCCATGGCTGGGGGCCACCACCTTGATGTCCAGGGCGGAGATCTTGGCCAGGGCCCGCTTCACAAAGAGGCTGAAGCTCGAGACGATGTTGGAGTAGTAGCGCAGGGCCTCGGCCTCGAAGAAGTCATGCTCCTCGGGCTCGAACTGGTCGTCGAAGACCCTGTCCCCCAGGGAGCCGTAGGAGCCAAAGGCGTCGCAGGAAAAGAGGGTGCCCGTGCTGGCCTCGTAGGTCATCATGGTCTCGGGCCAGTGCACATTGGGGGTTTCCTCGAAGCGCAGGACCATGCCGGCCCCCAGGTCGAGGGTATCCCCGGACTTGACCGCCCGGAGGCCCTCGGTGACCCCGTAGAAGGTCTTCACGAGCTCGACGCCCTTGGCGGTGGCCAGGATCTCCACCCGGGGATAGGCGGCCTTGAATTCCCCGAGCCAGCCCGTGTGGTCGGGCTCGAGGTGGTTGAGGACGAGGTAGTCCACATCCTTGAAGCCGAGGCCCAGGGACGAAAGCTCCTCCTCCAGGACCTTGGGCGCCTCGACCCAGTCCCGGACGAGGTCGATCAGGGCGATCTTATCGCCCTTGACTATGTAGGAGTTGAGCGATACCCCGTCGGGTATGGGCCAGATGCCCTCGAAACGGTCCTCGCTCTCGATATCCGCATGGAGGGCAAATACGCGGTCACTTATGGGGTGGGCTTTCATGGGTCGTGCTCCAGTATCGGGGGCTGATATGGCTGTATCCCCGCCTCTAAAGCAATATAACCCGGAAAGCCACTCGCGGGCAATGTCTCGGACTTGGAGGCCCTTGGACAGGGGCTAAAAAAAGACCCTGGCCGGGTGGCCAGGGTCCTTGGGCCGGGATTCAGGGAAGGAGCCTAGAAGGAGCCCGAGCCCAGGGTAAAGGTGAGGGAGAGGGCCGCGAGGGGGCTCGTTTGGGCGGCGGCCGAGTACTGGGCTCCCGAGAGGAGGAATTCGTCTCCGCTCTCGCCCAGGGTAAAGGTCGCGGAGAGGGCGACCTTCATATAGTCCGAGAAGGCCCAGGTGGCCGAGGGGACGACCATGGCCGAGAGATCGGAGAGGTTTGCTACCGCATAGCAGCCCACCGATAGGTCATCCACGAAAAGCTTGTCCTTGGAGAAGGAGAGCCCCGCGTACCAGGGGGAGAATTTCATGCGGTCTATGTTGTCCGAATGGGTGTAATAGTACGTGTAGGCGTCCTTGGCGCTGACCCCGGTCTGGCCCTCGCCGTTGTAGTAGACCTGGCCTAGGAGGGTGATGTTCTTGTCCGAGTCCGTGTAATAGCCCCCGAGGGTGGAGGAAAAGTAAAACTTGCCGCTTTCCTGGGCCCCCGTGGTTGTGCTCGTGACGAAATAGCGCTCGCTGCCGTACTTGAGGATAGCCTCCCCAAAGAAATTGAAGCTCCCCGTGCCCGTGGTGGCCATCAAGACAGCCCGGGGATGGTCGTTGAAGCCATAGAAGCCCGCCAGGGCCAGCTCGGTGTTGCCCGCGTTGATCTCCGCCTTGAGGCCCAGGCGCAGGTCCTCGGGCTTGGGGTCCGAAGTGTAGGGCAGGCCCGCGTAGAAATAAAAGCTTGTCATGGTGAGGGGGATGGGATACATGGCCTTGAAGGCCAGGGGGCCCTCCCGTTCGGCCGAGGTGTCCGCATAGTCCACGTTGCTCGTGGCAAAGATGTCGTCCGCGGGCTGGAAAAAGCCCTTGGAGACTCCCCAGGCCACGGGCTGCTTGCCAAAGCTCATGAAGAGATTGTCCCCAAGGCTGAACTTGGCGTAGGCTGCCCAGACACTGATGTTGGGTACGCTCACGGTGGTGAGCCTCTCATCCACGTCCGTTGTGATGGGGTTATCGATCGCGACACCTGAGGCAACGGTCTTGGATTGAGAGAAGGGATAGGACATCCTGAAGTCCAGGTTTACCCCAAAGTCCGTGGAGGGCTTGGCGGTGATTGTGAGCTTGGAGCTCAGGGATGGATCGAGGGAATAGTCCGTGGGTTTCAAGGTAAAGGAGGTCCAGGGATCGACCCAGGTCCCGGTCACGCCCAGCTTGCCCGTTATGGAGCCCCCGAGCTTGACCTGGTCGTACTTGAGGAAGGCCTTTTCCGGGGCCGCGGCCTGGGGGGCGGCCTCGGTGGTCACCTCCTCGGCCCCAAAGAGCTCGTCGTCGGAGTTGGTCGCCGCCGGGGCGGCCTGGGCAAAGGCCCCGCCAGCCCCGCCGAGGGCCAGGGCGAAGGCCATGGCGAGGGCCAGATTTCTCTTTATGCTCATGCTTTCAACCTGCCTTTTACTGGGCCCGCTCGAGGAAGGCCTTGGTGAAGGTCGTGTCCGCGAGCTTGCCCACGGCGACCTCGGATATCGTGAGGAGGGACTGCTCGCCCTTGTTGAGCTCGTTCACCATCTTGATCTTGGCGGGGATGATCTTGCCCCCGGCGTTGATGTAGTTGGGCAGGTAGTAGACCGTCCTCATGAGGCGCTCGGAGACCGAGAAGTCCTCCTCCTTGAGGGGCACGGACTTGTCCTTGCGGATCGACAGCCTGATGTGCTGGTAGGAGACCTCGTTGGTCTTGGCCTTGAGGTCGAGGACCCAGACATCGTAGGCCCCGATCTTGGCCTCTCCGGTCTTGGTGATCTCGTAGTCCTCGGAGAAGGTGTACTTCTTGAGGTCCGAGTTCTTGGCCTCGGAGTTCTGGATGTTCTCCTTGATCGTCGAGTGGGAGAAGTTGCCCGACTCAGGGTCGTAGAACCAGACGTTGTCGTCGATCTTGAGGTAGCCCTGGCCCTTCTGCTTCTCCGGCTTCTGGATCAGGATGACGAACTGGTCGTGGAGGTCCCGGCGGAAGAGCTTGACCTGGATGGTCGAGGGGTTCTCCCCGGGCTTCTCGGTGACGATGTCATAGGTGGCCGAGTAGTCCTGGTTCCCAAAGGAGCCCATGTCGTCCACGGACTTGAGCATGGCGGCGAAGTTGGGGGCCTGGGCGTAGAGTCCGGAGCCGGCGACGAGGCCGGCGAGCAGTATCAGCAAGCTTATGCGCTTCACTTGAGGGTTCTCCTTTATTTTGTCGTCCTGAGGGCGACGGCGGGGTCGAGCTTGGCCGCGTTCCTGGCGGGCAGCCAGGCGGCGAAGAGGGTGAGGGCGGCGACGATCGCGACGTCGAGGGCGACCCTCCAGAAGGTGAGGCTGAAGGTCAAATGCCCGTTCTTGAGGATGAGGAAGACCGGGGTGTCGAGGCCAAAGTTGATGAAGGTCAGGCCGAACATCACGAGGCCGGCCAGGATGAGGCCCGCCACGGCCCCGCCCAGGGCGAGGAAGAGGGCCTCGAAGAGGAAGAGGTTGCGGACCTCGGGCCTCTGCATGCCCATGGACCGCATGGTGCCGATCTCGCGGATCCGCTCGTACATGATGATCCTGAAGGTGTTGGTGATGCCCACCATGATGATCAGGAAGAGGACGAGGAGGATGACGAGGCTCACGGTGTTGAGGACGTTGACGATGGTCTGGATCTGGGAGAGGAGATCGTTGAGGGTGAAGGTCCTGTACTTGACCCCGGTCCAGCTCTCCTTCTTGGTCTGGTTCATCATCGCCGTGATGGGATTCTCGTCGGTGCTGGTCTTTTTCTCGAAGACCTGGACCTTCTGGGTCAGGGCAGCCCGCAGGGCTGTGCCGTAGCCGTCCATCCCTTCAAGGGAGGGCAGGTAGAAGCCCACGACCTGGGACTCCTCGGGCTGGAGGTTGAGGAGCTCGTTGACGTAGGCCTTGTTGGCGGAGCCGGACATGTTGCCACAGATGCCCGAGTCGTAGGTTATGCCCGCGACCGAGAACTCGCCGACGTTGTTCTGGCCGGTGTAGGTCTTCATCTGGGCGATGATCCTGTCCCCGGGGCCGACGCCGAGGCGCTTGGCGATGGGCTCGGAGATGATGACCCCCTGCTTGTCGCTTAGGCCGCCGATGCCGCCTTCCTTGAAAACGAGGCGGTCCGGGAGGAAGGTCTCGGTCTTGAAGTCGACCCCGGTGATCGCCAGGGTGGCCGAGCGACCCTCGTAGAGGAGGGTGGCCTGGAAGGTCGAGCGGCGGGTGATGTATTTGGCCGGAATCTTGGCTTCCTTGGCCGCGGCCATGATGGCCGCGTCGTCCCGCACAATGGAGTTGTCCCTGCCCGAGGCCGATTTCTCGACGCCCTCGACAAAGACGTGGCCGGCCTCGAGGTTGGCGAAGTTCTCGGTCACGTTCTGGACAAAGGCCCCGGCGAAGCCGTTGATCACCGTGACGATCATGATCCCGAAGGCCACGGCCGAGCCTAGGAGGATGGTGCGCTTCTTCTGGCGCGTGAGGTTGCGGAGGGCAAGTTTTATGGTGTTCATGTTCTTTGTCCCTTACTCGGTCTGCATGGCCCGGACGGGCTCGATCTTGAGGGCGAGGGCCACCGGGTAGAGATGGGCCACGACGGCCACGCCCATCACCAGGATGAGGCTCGAGACCACCGAGATGGCGCTGACCGAGGTATGGAGGACCTTGCCGGCGAAGAGGATGTTGAGGAAGGCATTGGTAGCCTGGATGTGGAGGGCGTTGAGGATGCCCACGACTCCCATCCCGAGGAGGGTCCCGACAAAGCCGAAGACCAGGGCTATGGCGATGGTCTCTATGAGGAACATCTTCCTCACAAAGCCCTTGCTCGCGCCCAAGGCCCGCATGGTGCCTATCTCCCCCGTGCGCTCGATCACGGAGATCACGAGGGTGTTCATCATGATGATGATGGCCACGATCGCCACAATGATGATCGCGATGTTGAAGACGATGCGCACCACGTCGATGCTCTGGGAGAAGGGTCCCGCGGCGGCCTTCCAGTCCGAGGCCCGGGCGTCGATGCCCTCGGCGGCGAACCAGGCGTTGAGCTCGGCGATGACCCCTGCGGCCTGGGCCGGACTGTGGGTGCGCAGGACCTTGAACTGCCAGGCTCCGGTGTCGGCCACCGCGGCCTTGTGCACCACCTTGGTCACCGTCTTGGGGGCCGGCTTGGGGGCCGCGGACGAGGAGGTGATCACCTCCTCGCCGCCGAACATGGCGTCCTCGTCGCTGGTCGCGAGGAGGGCCTTGACCTCCTCGGTCACCACGACGTCCTCGTCGTTCCCGAGGGTCATCCCGGAGAGGATGCGCAGGGTGTTGATGTCCACATAGGAGATGAAGTCCGTGGCCTCGCTCTCCGTGGGGTATTCGACGACCCCCACGATCGGGACCTGGCGGATCTTGAAGCCCGCCTTGCCCATGCCCGTGAGGATCACGGTGTCTCCCACCTTGATGGTCTTCTCGAGGTCCTTGGAAAAGCGCTCGAGGGTCTTTTTAGAGACCACGAGGCCATCCTGGCCGGGGAGGAGGAAGGTCCCCTCCGCCAGCTTGGCCCCGTCGAAGAGCCTGCGGTACTCCGTCGGCTCCACGCCAAAGAGGAGGGCAAAGCTCTGGTCCTGGGAGTCCTTGAGGGTGACAAGGCCAAAGCCCGTGACCTGGCCCGCGCTGCCCGCGACCTGGGGCATCGTGGCAAGCTTGGCGTCAAGCTTGTCGAGGTAGGGGAGGATGGGCGTCGTCTCCTGGCCGCCCGCGGCCTGGACGCCAAAGAGGCTTACCTTGCCGTTGGGGCTCGTGCCGGAGATGAAGACATCCCCGGTGTAGTTGGCGATGAAGGTGTCCTTGACCCCCCGCTCGGCGGTGTCCATGAAGGAGTTGCCGACAATGAGGATGATGACTCCCAGGGCGAGGAGTATGCCGATGATCAGGGTCTTGGACTTGTGCTCCAGGAGGTTCCTGAAGGCGATCCGTATGAGTACGGGCATCGCGGCTTAGGCCCTCCCGCCGGTTCCAGCATTGAGCGCTTCGCCCTTGCGCAGGTTCTCTGTCACGTTGCCGTCCTGGAGGCGGATTACATGGTCCGCGATGTTGACGATCTTGGCGTCGTGGGTGGAGAAGATGAAGGTGGTCTGCATCTCCCGGTTGATCTTTTTCATGAGCTCGAGGATCTGCTCCCCGGTCTTGGAGTCGAGGTTGGCCGTGGGCTCGTCGGCGAGGACGATGTGGGGCTTGGTGACGAGGGCCCGGGCTATGGCCACCCGCTGGCGCTGGCCCCCGGAGAGCTCGTTGGAGCGGTGGCTGGCCCACTGGGTAAGCCCGACTTCTTCGATCAGGTAATCGATCCAGTCCTCCCGCTCGGCCTTCGTTCCCTTCGCTTTGCCAAGGAGGAGGGGGAATTCGACGTTTTCCCTGACGTTGAGGACGGGGATGAGGTTAAAGGACTGGAAGATAAAGCCCAGGGTCTCGTGGCGGAGGGTCGTGAGGGCCTTGTCCGAGAGGTCCTTGGTGGCATTGCCGTTGATCACCACCTTGCCGGAGGTGGGCCTGTCCACGCAGCCTATCATGTTGAGGATCGTGGTCTTTCCCGAGCCCGAGGGCCCGGCTATGGAGATGAAGTCCCCCTTCTCGATGCTGAAGGAGACGCTCTTGACCGCCTCGACCTCCACCTTGCCTAGGGGGTAGACCTTCCTGACTTCCTCGAGTTCTACGATGACCATGTGAGCTCCTTGCGGTTTCGCGCGCGCCGTGCGCCGGTCTCTTGGAGGCCCTCCCATAAAGGGAGCCTACCCCGTCCTGACGGCCTTCCTTGCCAGGATACCTGCCCCCCTCGTGGAGGATGGGGACAGACGCGCCGAAGATTTATCTCAAAGATATTGACGGCCAGGGCAAGTATCAAGGACGGGAAGGCTAACTTTGGCCTTTCCGGAGGGGAATTTATCCGGGGTTCATGGCCCCGAGCTGGAGCTTTTATGCCCGCCCCGGCTATACTCCAGGAGTGGAAAAGCCATCCGAGGCCCTCGGGGCAAGGATTCTCGTGGTCGAGGACGACCGGGAGATCGCCGAACTCATCGCCACCTACCTGAGGCGGGACGGGGCGGCGGTCGATCTTGCGGCCAGCGTGGCCGAGGCGGAGGCCGTCTCGGCCATCCATGGGCCCGACCTCGTCCTCCTCGACCTGGGCCTCCCGGGCGGGGATGGCCTGGAATTCCTGCGCCGCTTCCGCTCCTGGAGCCTCGCCCCGGTGATCATAGTCTCGGCCCGGGAGTCCGACGAGGACAAGGTCGCCGGCCTCGGCCTCGGGGCCGACGATTTTGTCTCCAAGCCCTTTTCCCCCCGGGTCCTCACGGCCCGGGTCAGGGCCCAGCTCCGGCGGGCCTCCTATCCGGCCCAGGAGGCGGACAAGCTCGCCTTCGGGCCCTTTGTCCTGGACTTCGATGGAGGCTTTGTGGAAAAGGAAGGCCAGCGCCTGGCCCTGAGCCGCAGGGAATTCGAGGTCCTCTCCTACCTGGCCCGCCACGAGGGCAGGAGCTTTGGCCCCGAGGAGCTCTATGCCGCCGTTTGGGGTCTTGAGCATGGGGACCTCTCCACGGTGGCTGTCCACATCCAGAGGATCCGGAGAAAGCTCGAGGCCAATCCCCATGAGCCCCGCTACCTCCAGACCGTGCCGGGCTCGGGCTACCGCTTTGCCCGGACGGGGGCCTAGGTGGGCTTCCACCGCCGGGCCCCGGGCCTCAAGCTCCTCCTCATCGCCCTGGCCCTCTCGACCCTGGCCCTCCCCATGGCCCTCGGCCTCCTGGCCCATGCCTTTCTCACGGGCAAGCTCAACGAGGCGACCCAGATACGCTTTTCCGCGGTCAATGGCGAGCTGGGCCGGGCCCTCGAGCTTGGCCCCGACGGGCGTCTGGAGCTGAGGCCAGGCTATGTGGCCCCGGCCTGGCTCAGCCTGGCGGTGGCCAATCCCCAGGGCATCCTCCTCTACTCCAGCTTTCCCGGGACAATGCCGGGCCAGGCCCTGTCCAAGGCCTACGAGGCGGCCTCGGTCTCCGCGACGCCGGTGGTGCCCGGGGCCTACTCCTTCTATTCCGACGTGGTGGAGCGCCAGGGCAAGGTCGTGGGATCGTATATCGCGCGCATCCCCTCCCGGAGCCTTGGCCTCATCGAGGGCCGCCGGGACCTGCGGAGATCCTTCCTTGTCCTCTGCGCCATAGCCCTTTTGGCGGTCGTCCTGGGGGCCGCGGTCTCGACCCTGATCGCCTCGTCGGCCCTCCGCCTCGAGCGGGCGGCCCTGGCCATCGCCGAGGGGGACCTCGAAAGCCCCGTCCAGGCCCGGGGCCTGCGGGAGATCAAGTCCCTCGCCTCGGCCATGGACGCGATGCGCTTGTCCCTCGCCGAGGCGAGGGACAAGCGCAACCGCTTCCTGGCCGCGGTCTCCCACGATCTGCGGACCCCCCTCACCTCGATCGGGGGCTACCTCGAGGCCATCGAGGATGGGCTGGCCGAAGACCCCGAGGTGCTGGACCGCTATGTCTCCATCCTGCGGGCCAAGACCCGGGTCCTCGAGGAGCGGATCGCCGGCCTCCTTGAGTTTGCCCAGATGGAGACCCGGGAGTGGAGGCTGGGCTTTGTGGGCCTGGGCCTGGGGCCTTTCCTGGAGGACCTGGGGCGGGAATTCGCCGAGGACGCCCGCCTCGTGGGCCGGCGCCTCGAGGTCGAGCTGGGCCCCGCCGAGGGCTGGACGGTCCGGGCCGATCCCGCCCTTCTCCGGCGGGCCCTGGAAAACCTCCTCTCCAACGCCCTGCGCTTCTGCCCCCCGGGGGGGCTTGCCAGGCTCAGCTGCCAAAGGACAAGGACGGGCCTCCTCATCCTGGTGGAGGACGAGGGGCCCGGCATCTCTCTAGAGGAGAGGGAGAAGGTCTTTGAGCCCTTTTTCCGGGGCAGCGGAGCCAGGGAGGGCGAGGGCAACGGCCTTGGCCTCTACATAGCCCTCACCGTGATCCAGGGCCACGGCTGGACCCTCGAGGTCCGGGACTCCCCGTCCGGCGGGGCCTGCCTTGCCGTGGCCATCCCGTCCAAGGCCCTGCTCTAGGCGACGCCTTCGGGCGAGGTCTGTCCCCGGGGGCCGGCCTCGTGGGCCTCGATCTCCGCGGCGATGACCTTGGAGAGTCGGGCGATGCCTACCTCGATCTGCTCGAGGCTCGCGTAGGAGAAATTCAGGCGCATGGCGTTGTGCTCGGGCTCGTCGAAGTAGAAAGCGGAGCCGATGACGTAGGCGACCTTCTGCTCGAGGGCCTTGGGGACGAGCTTGTCGGTGTCGATGTACTTCGGGAGGCTGATCCAGAGGAAGAGGCCGCCCTCGGGCTTCGTCCACTTGACGTCAAAGCGCTTGGGCATGTGCTTCTCGAGCATCTCCACCATGAAGTTCCGCTTCTCGCGGTAGCTGGCGCAGATCTCCTTGATGTGGTCGTAGATCTTCCCGGTCTTGAGGTACTCGGCCAGCCACATCTGGGAGAAGACGTTTGTGCAGAGGTCCATGGCCTGCTTGGCGATGACGAACTTGGCGATGATCTCGGGGCGGGCCATGATCCAGCCGGCGCGGGCGCCGGGCACGAGGATCTTGGAGAAGGTCTTGAGGTTGATGACGGTCTGGCGGTTCTCCGACTGCTGGTCGAGCTGGTAGATCGAGGGGAGGGTCTCGCCGAGGAAGCGGACCTCGCGGTAGGGGCTGTCCTCGACGATGAGGAGGTCGTGGCGGTAGGAGAAGTCGAGGATGGCCTTGCGCTTCTCGAGGCTCCAGCAGATGCCCGTCGGGTTCTGGAAGTCGGGGATCACGTAGATGAACTTGACCTTCTTCCCGTCGCGCTTGGCCCGCTCGAAGCGCTTTTCGAGCTCCACCATGTCGAAGCCGTCGTTCTCGGGGCTGAAGGGGATGCCGAGGATCCTTCCCTGGTAGGACTGGATGGCCTGGATGGTCCCGACATAGGTGGGCCGGCCGGCTATGCAGTAGTCGCCCGGGTCCATGAAGATCTTGGGGATCATGTCGAGGGCCTGCTGGCTGGCGGAGACGATGAGGAGGTT
>JAKPBN010000156.1 GCA_029778945.1 Spirochaetota bacterium | reverse complement strand
CCATGAACCTACGACGGGCGGCCGCAGTGGCCGCCGGAGCCTGCCTACTCACCGTTGCCATCCTCCTCATCCCGGCCAGGGCCAGCGCCAAGGCGGGGGAGAGCCTCGACCCGGGCCTGACCGCGGGGGACTTCCTCGCGGGCTACGACACCGGCCTCTACCGCCTCGAGGCGGCCCCGGCCAGCCCGGGCACCGGCCCCCTCCTCAAGACCCGCCTCCTGTGGGGGGGCGGCGAGGTGAGGAAGATCCTCCGCCTCCCCGCCGGCTGGTACCTCCTCACCTCGGTGGGCGTGGTCTTTAGCCCCGACCTCCAGGCCTTTACGCCCCGGGCCAGCGGCCTGCCCACCAAGACCTACAAGGTAGTCCTAGGCTCCTCGAAGGACCTGGTCACCGAGGTCCAGGACCTCAAGGACCTCGAGGCCGATCCCTCCAACCCGAGCCGCCTCCTGTGCTGCACCAAAGACGAGGTCTTCCTCTCCGAGGATGGGGGCCTTTCCTGGAAAAGCCTGGGCCAGCCCATACCCACGACGGGCCTCAAGGCCCTGGGCTTTGGCCCCCTGCCCGGCACGGGCGAGGCCGCGGTCTGGGCCTCCCATCCCATCAAGGGCCTCTATGTGCGGCGGCTCTCGGGGCTCAAGACCCCCTGGGCCCCGGGCCCCGCAGGCCTCGCCCTCGTCCCCGGCACGACCCACAGCGAGGAGATCGCCAGCCTCGCCCAGGGCCCCCAGGAGGCTGTGGCCGGTCCCAGCCCCCGCTATCCCCTCTGGGCATCCAACACCTTTATCCCCAGGCTCTACCGCTACGACCAGGCGGCCTCCCTCTTCCGCCAGGTCTGGCAGGGCGGCGACGGGGAGGGCACCGTGGAGTCCCTCGACCCCCTCCCCGACGGGGCGGTGCGCTTTGTGACCGAGGCCGGGGTGAGGCGCTTTGATCCCTCCACCGGGGCGGTGTCTCCGGACAACTACGCCCAGGCCGGGCTCAAGGCCGCCGCCGAGGCCCAGCCCGAGCTCCAGCTCCTCTCCCTCTCCTTTCCTGAGACCAGCGGCAAGGGGCCGGAGGCCACAAAGCGCCAGGCCTCCCTCTCGGAGCTCTGGCTGCCGGCCTTTGTGGACCGCAAGCCCAGCCGGGCCGCCGCCGAGGGCAAGAACGGCCTCTACCTGGCCACGGGCTTTATGGTCAGGCCGGAGCCCCGCAAGAAGTACTTTGACCTCATGAAGGCCAAGGGGCTCAACTCCGTGGTCATCGACCTCAAGGACGACACGGGCCGCCTCCGCTTCCAGCCCCGGGACCCCCTCCTCCAGAAGATGGGCCGGTCCTCGAGCCCCCTCGACATCGAGGCCTTTGTAGCCGAGGCCAAGGCCAAGGGCATCTACCTTGTGGCCCGGGTCGTGGTCTTCAAGGACCAGGTGATCTACGCCTACGGCGGAGGCAAGTACGCGGTCTGGGACAGGGCCGGCCAGGCGCCCTGGCAGGGCTACAACACGGTCAAGATCAAGGCTCCGGCCCCTCCCCCGCCCACAACCCTTCCGCCCCCGGGAGTCTCGGCGGTCCCGCCGCCGCCCCAGCCGGAGATCCAGACCGTCCGCCAGCCCATCGAGGAATACTGGGTCGATCCCTATTCCGAGGATGTCTGGGCCTACAATGTGGCCATAGCGAACGAGATCATCCTCCGGGGCTTTGACGAGGTCCAGTTCGACTATATCCGCTTTCCCACGGACGGGGAAAA
>JAKPBN010000154.1 GCA_029778945.1 Spirochaetota bacterium | reverse complement strand
TTCCGATAAACCAATCGTCGTAGGAATAGAAAGGGTGGTCGGCGGGGAAGGCTACGAGCTTCCTCCCCGTGTAGCCCCGGGCGATCTTCACGGCCGCCGTGGTGACCGTGGAGCCGTTCTTGGCAAGCTTGACCATCTGGTGGTTCGGGACCAGGGCGAGAAAACGCTCGGCGAATTCGAGCTCGAGCCTCGAGGGACGCTGAAAATTCACGCCTCGCTCCAGCTCTGCCGCGGCCCGGCGGATCACCGGCTCGTAGGCGTGCCCCAGACTCACCGAGGTGAGGCCCATCGAGCAGTCCAGGTACTCGTTGCCGTCCAGGTCCCAGACGTGGGATCCCTTGCCATGGTCGATGGCCGCCGGGGACCGGGAGGGGAACTGGTCATCGCCCTTGGAGTAGGTATGGGCCCCACCGGGGATGACATCGTGTATGCGTGCCCTATAGGCGTCCGATTTCGCGAAATTCGTGATTTTTCTCAGCATTATGATCTCCTTATCCAAGCACGACTTTGAGCTGCTCGCCTTCCATGTACGACGCGGGGTTTCCCGAGTCGAGGGCCTTCCGATATACCTTCATCGCGTCCTCGAAGACGTTCAGGGTCTCCTCGATGTCTGCGTCCGTGTGGGAATAGCAGGGGAAGATGCTCCACCCAAGAAGGATGCCCCTCTTTACGCATTCCTGCATAAAGAGCGAGTTGTAGAGCCAGTCCCGCCCGCCCTTGTCATCCCGGTAGTCGAAGGCCATCCGGCAGGGATAGCCCTCAAGCTCGATCCCTACCCCAAGACGCCGGGCCATCTGGTTTGTCTCGCCCTTCAGGCGCTCTCCCAGGGACCAGATCCTCTTGGTGACGGGCTTATTCTCCAGCTCATGCATAACCGCGATGCCTGCCGCGAGGGAAAGGGTCTCGCCCCCAAAGGTTGTGGATATGAAGATTGAACGGTCGACAGCGTCCATTATCTCCCGGGAGCCGGCGACTATGGAGAGGGGCATGCCATTGGCCGCGGCCTTGCCGAAGGTGGACAGGTCAGGGGTAATACCGAAATATTCCTGGGCTCCCCCGATGGAGAAGCGGAAACCGTCCACAACCTCGTCGAAAACCAGGAGGGCCCCATTGTCGGCGCAGAGCTTCTTGAGTCCCTCTAGGAATCCTGGCTTCGGGGCCTCGAGCATGACGGGTTCGGTGATCAGGGCTGCCACATCACCCGGGTAGGTCGCAAAAAGGCGCTCGGCCGATTCCAGGTCATTGTACTCGAAGCGATGGACGGCGAGCCTGACATCGGGGAGGATTCCCCCCTGCCTCACGCTCTCGCCGGATGCGGTCCACTCATGCCAGCCATGATACTCGCCCCGGATGACATGCTTCTTTCCCGTATAGGCCCGGGCTATGCGGATCGCAGCCTCCGTCGCCGAGGAGCCTGTCTTGAGAAAGCGGACCTTGCCGGCGCTGGGGATATGCCTGAGGCACAGCTCGGCATATTCGACTTCGGGCGGACTAACGAGGGAAAAACCCATGCCTCGGCCCAGTTGCTCTATAATCGCCCCGTCCACGGCCTCATAGGCATAGCCCAAGAGAATAGGGCCCAGGCCCATATCGTAGTCAATATACTCGTTGCCGTCGGGATCCCAGACATGGGCCCCCTTGCCTCGCTCGATATAGATCGGCGAGACGCCGCGTATATGGGTCTCTGGTCCCTTGCTGTAAAGCTGGGTCCCTGAGAGTATCGACTTCTGGGCCCTTGCCCAGAGAGCCTCGGATCTATCCAAGCGTCGCTCGCGTATCGCCGCCATCCTAGTCGGCCTTTCCAGAGAGGGAATCCTCGCGCAAGGACTTTGCGAAGCCCTCGTTGCGCTCGATACCCGAGTTTAGGCCACGAAGCTCAGGCTTTCGGTCTAGAAGGTCTAGGATGCTGTCCATGCCAAAGAACTCTTCCTGGTTGCCCAATTCACCGTAGATCCGCTGGAGGAATTCATAGTCCCTGGCTGTATCTAGGGTCCACCTGCAGGAAGAGTGGTCTTCCTCCGAGACGACCGAGGATAGCGTGAAAAGGTCGGGATGGTTCCGGATATAGGGGGTCACATGCTCGCGCTCGGAGTTAAGCCGCGCCTCTTTCCATGCACGCTCGAGGGCACCGAATCCTACGATCTCGACATCCTCGCCATCGGGATAGCGCTCAACAAGGGTATTGCTGGTGTAGTCCGCGCCACTCGCAAGGTGCTGGCCCACCACCTTCTCGATCACACGGGGGTCCATAACCGGGCAGTCGGCAGTAATGCGAACAACATGGTCAGGGCCAAGGATCTTGGCTGCCTGGTAGAACCGGTCCAGAACGTCATTCTCGGAGCCGCAGAAGACCCTGATGCCGCGCTCGGCACAGAGCCTCACCACAGGGATATCCTTGGATTCAAGGGTTGTCACCACAATGACGCCATCGATGCCCTTGGCGCTCTGGACCCTCTCTATAACCCTCTCCAGGACGGGCTTGCCATGGAGATCCAGGAGAACCTTCCCGGGCAGGCGGGTGGATCCCACGCGGGCTTGGATAAATGCCAGTACACTCACTTTTTCGTCCAGTTAAAGGGCAGGATAATCGACTCATCAATAGTGCCAATATCGGGCAGTTGCTTCAAGACCTCCCGGGCGGCCTTGTCGCCCTCAAAGGCGGCCACATTCCCCAGGAAATCATCGATGCCATCCACCCCAATGACTATCCGGTCGATATTGGGGTTTAGGGCCGCAAAGCCCAGGCAGATTGAGGAAAGTGAGCAGGATGCACCCCGGGCCAAAGCGTGCAGCAATTCCAGGTTTTTCTTGACCGGGGCAAAGTTGACGGGCAGGTCCTCAGGGTCCATCAACAAGGCTCCCTGCAGGAATACCGACCTCACATGGATTTCCACGCCCTGGTCCCTCAATCGCCCAAAGACGGACTCAAAGCGCCGATCCAGGATGGAATACGGCACCTGGACCATGTCCAGGGGTTCCCCCGCATCCAGCAGGACCTCGGCCTCCTCTGGCCGGTAGAGGGAGGCCCCGGTCTTTAGGACCAGGCCATCCTTCTTGCACTCGGCCATTTCCCTTAGGATCCTTGGATTGGCCTCGTAGGTGGCAAAGCTATGGAGCAGATAGGCCTGGATCCTTTCCCTGCCTAGGCGGCCAAGGGAATCGCGCAATTCCTCCCGGGCGGTCTTCTCCGGCTTGGGCCTTAGCTTGGAGACAATCCCAAACCAGGAATCCTTTTCCAGCAGCCGCCCAAGGACAAGCTCGCTATCCCCATAGGCGGCCGCGGTATCCAGGGTATCTATCCCGTGATTCCTGGCCTCCTCAAAGATCCGGGCTATCTCCGACTCGGGCACCCTTCCGCGCGAGTTCTTGATGCCGTAGTCCAGGCCGAATTGCACGGTGCCTAAAGCCAGCTTGGCCATACCTGTCCCCATCCCCCGCCCTAGCGGATCACGGCCTTGACCGTCTCGATCACCAGCTTGACGTCGTCGTCCGTAAGTGCCGGATAGAGGGGAAAGCTTAGGGTCCTGTCGTAGTAGCTGTCCGACCTGGGGAAGTCTCCGCGCTTGGTAAAGAAGTTGGTCTTGTAGAAGGGCTGGTAGGTCACAGGGATATAGTGCACCTGGACGCCGACACCCTTGGCGTTCACTTCCTTAATCACCTGATTCCGGGTCTTGCCCAGCTTCTCGAATTCGATCAGCAGCAGGTAGAGGTGGTAGCAGCTCACCGCCCCCGGGGTCTCGTAGGGAATGGTCAGGTAAGGATTGTCCTTGAAGGCCTCGTTGTACCTCCCGACTATCTCCCGGCGGCGCTTCTTGTATCTGTCCAGCTTGGCTAGCTGGCTGTTGCCCAGGGCGGCCTGGATATCCGTCATGCGGTAGTTGAAGCCAAGCTC
>JAKPBN010000141.1 GCA_029778945.1 Spirochaetota bacterium | reverse complement strand
TACCTCGGAGCGCCCCCCGGATGGCCGATCGGCTTCGGGACCTCCAAGCTCTCCGCCAACGTGATGCTCTATGGCATGTGGGCTCCCTCGATGAACGACACCAACAAGGCCAGCGCCGCCTTCTACAAGGCCTCTGTCGCCAAGCAGAAGGAAGAGCCCCAGACCTATTTCGCCCCCCTCTCCTATTCCGCCATCTACGTCCTCGCGAACGCCGTCAAGCTCGCCGGCACCACGGACACCGCCGCGGTGATCAAGGCCCTCGAGGCCACGAAGTACGACTCCCCCCTGGGCGAGCAGATCACCTTCACCAAGTCCAACGTGATCGCCCACCAGGGCATCAAGCGCCAGAAGATCCTGCAGTGGCAGGCCGGGCGCCAGGAAGTCATCTGGCCCTTCGAGGCCGCAACAGCCAAGCCCATCTATCCCTTCCCGAAGTGGAAGTGATCCCGGGGGCTTGAATCCCGACCAGGCCGCCTGAGGGCGGGGAGGACCGCGTCATGCGGCCTTCCCTGTCCCTCGGGCGGCACATTCCGGCACAAAGGCAGACAATATGGCATTGAAGCGTCGCACGACGATCCTCGTCGCCCTCGGCCTCGTGGCCGCCGTCCTAATTGTCCTCTGGAAACCCTCGGTCCTCATCTACGGCTTCCAGCAGGCAGGCCTCTATGCGGCCGTGGCCATCCCCATGGGCCTCATCCTTGGCATCGTCCACATCGTAAACCTCGCCCATGGCGAATTCATGATGATCGCGGCCTATGCCACCTATTTTGCCTGCATGGCGACAGGCATGGATCCCCTCTTCGCCATCGTTCCCACGGCGGCCGTCACGGCGGCCTTCGGCTGGCTGGTCTACCGCCTGACCATCAGGCGGGCGATCAAGGCTCCGGAGCTCAACCAGCTCATCCTGACCTTTGGGATCAGCATCCTGCTCTCCCAGGTGGTCAACCTCCTTTTCACCTCCCAGACCAGGAAGATATCCCTCGACTATGTCTCGGCCTCGGTCGACATAGGCGACTTCAGCTTTGGCGTCTGGCCCTTTGTCTTCCTCGTGGCGGCAGGCCTTATGGCCTGGGGCCTCCGCCTCTACCTGACCAAGACGACCGGCGGCAAGGCCGCCCTCGCGGTCGGCCAGAACCCCCGGGGCGCCGCGATAGTCGGCATAGACGTGGACCGGACCTATGGCATTGTCTTCGCGATCGCCATGGCCCTCGTGGGCGGCATGGGCGCGCTTTTCCTCACCAAGTCGGCGATCTTCCCCGCTGTCGGCAGCCCCTTCACGATGAGAAGCTTCTGCCTCGTCGCGATGGCCGGCGTCGGCAACATACCCGGCATCCTCGGCGCCTCCGTCCTGCTCGGGATCTGCGAGAGCGTCCTCCGGGGCACCCGCGAGCTGCGGGGCTGGGCAGACATCGTCTTCTTCGTCCTCATATTCGTGGTCATCCTCGGCCGCTCGATCAAGGGGAAGAAAGCATGAACAGGAACCTCACCCGCCTCGTCGCGGTAGTCGTCGCGGCCCTCGCCGTGACCCTTCCCGCCTTGGCCGGCGCCTATCCCCTCCAGGTGGCCCGCAACGTCATGATGTACATGGCCCTCGCGATCACCTGGGACATGCTGCTCCGCTCGGGGCAGGTGTCCTTCGGCATAGCCGGCCTCTTTGGCCTTGGGGCCTACGCCTCCATCCTTGGGGTCCTGCGCGCGGGCATGCCCGCCTGGGCCTCCATACCCTTCGCGGCCCTCATAGCCGGGGTAGTGGCCTTCCTCATGGGCCTCTTGATCCTGCGCCTGCGCTCCATGTACTTCTCGATCATCACCCTGGCGCTCCAGGAGATCTTCCGGATCGTGATCCAGAACCTCCACGAATTCACGGGCGGCCCCGAGGGAGTTGTCTTGCAGCAGGGGGTCATCTTCGGCGGCGACGCCAAGGCCCTTTACTGGCTCACCCTCCTTGGCCTGGCCATAGCCCTGGGAGCCTCCTTCTGGTTCGAGAAGAGCAAGTTCCATTTTGCCCTCACGGCGATGCGGAACAACGAGATCAGCGCCAAGTCGAGCGGGATCAACATCTTCCGCTGGCTCCTCGTGACCTTTGTGATCACCTCGGCCATCCAGGGCTTCCTGGGCGGCATATATGTGCAGTCCTATGGCTTTGCCACGCCGGAGAGCGTCTTTGACGGCAACTTCACCCTCCTGCCCATGGCCATGGCCCTCCTCGGGGGCATCTACTCGACCGTCGGCCCCATCCTCGGCGCCTTCCTCCTCGGCCTGGCCGCGGAGTGGCTCAAGCTCCAGATCCCCTACGGCCACCTCGTGGTCTACGGGATAATCATCATCCTCGTCGTCCTTTTCATGCCCCAGGGCCTCTATGGCCTTTTCCGCAAGGCGACCCGCTCCGCCGACAGGAGGAAAGCGTGACCAAGCTCAGGACCGAAGGCCTCACCAGGCGCTTCATGGGTCTCGTCGCCGTGAAGGACCTGTCCTTCCAGATGGACGAGGGCGAGATCCTCGGCATCATAGGCCCGAACGGCGCCGGCAAGACCACCTTCATAAACCTCGTCTCCGGCATCATCATGCCCAGCGAGGGCAAGATCGAGTTCAAGGGCAAGGACATCACCTACGCCCCGGCCCACGACCGGGCCCGCATGGGCATCGCCCGGACCTACCAGCTCATCCATCCCCTGGAGAACCTCAGCCTCGTGGAGAACATCATGGTGGGCTCCATCTTCGCCCGGGGCCACAGCCTCAAGGCGGCCCGGGCCAATGCCGAGGGCCTGTGCGCCGAGCTCGGCCTCAAGGACATCGACCGAGACACCTCCCGCCTGACCATCCTCGAGATCAAGAAGATGGAGATCGCCCGGGCCTTGGCCAACGAGCCCGAGGTCCTCTTCCTCGACGAGGTGATGGCCGGCCTCAACTCCACGGAGACCAAGGACCTCATCGCGACGGTCCAGCGGATCGCCCGGGAGCGCAAGCTGGCCGTGGGCGTCGTCGAGCACGTGATGGGCGTCATCAGGGAGCTGACCCACCGGGTCATCGTCCTCGAGGCCGGGGAGCTCATAGCCTCTGGCCCCTACGAGGAAGTCTCCAAGAACCCGCGGGTCCTCGAGGCCTATCTCGGAGGGGCGGCATGATCCTCGAAATCAAGAGTCTGGAAACCGGCTACGGCAAGCTTCGCGTCCTCCAGGGCGTCTCGATAGAGGTCGGCACGGAGTCCGTGGGCCTCTTTGGCCCCAACGGCGCGGGCAAGACCACCCTCATCAACACCGTGATGGGCATGGGCAAGCCCTGGAAGGGCTCGATCCTCTTCGACGGGCGGGAGATCAACGGCCTTGCGACCCACGAGGTCGCCCGGGCCGGCATAGCCCTCGTGCCCCAGGAACGGGAGCTCTTTCCCGGCATGTCCGTGGCGGACAACCTCGAGCTGGGGGCGGCCTACATACCCCACGCCAAGGGCATCATGGCCAGGCAGCTGGAGCTCGTCCTCGAGCTCTTTCCCATCCTCAAGGAGCGCTACCGCCAGCTGGCCGGCACGATGTCCGGGGGCCAGCAGCGCCAGGTGGCCATAGGCCGGGCCCTGATGGCCAATCCCAAGCTCCTCATCCTCGACGAGCCCTCCCTGGGCCTCCAGCCCTCGATTGTCGCCGAGGTCTTTGACAAGCTCAAGGAGCTCAAGAAGAGCGTGGCCATCCTCGTCACGGAGCAGAACGTGAGGGAGAGCCTCCGCTCGATCGACCGGGGCTATGTCCTGGAGAACGGCTCTGTCGTGATCCAGGGAAGCGCCGAGGAGCTCCAGGGCAACCCCCATGTGATCTCCTCCTACCTGGGGATCTAGATGGCCGAGACAACAAGGGTGAACGGGGCCGACCTTGCCTGGGAGCTCCTGGGCGAGGGCCCCGACACGGTGGTCTGGCTCAACGGGATCGCCATGTCCATTGCCCACTGGAGGCCCTTTGCCGAGGGCCTGCCGGGCCACCGCCACCTTTGCCACGACTTCCGGGGCCAGGTGCTCTCCAACAAGGTTCCGGGCCCCATCTCCCTCGCCGGCCAGGCGAGGGACCTCGAGGCCCTCCTGGACAGCCTTGG
>JAKPBN010000124.1 GCA_029778945.1 Spirochaetota bacterium | reverse complement strand
GGGGACCTTCATGCCCAGGTCGACCCTCTTCTTGTGGACCCGCATCAGGTTGGAGAGGGAATGGACCTGCTCCTTGATGGGCTTCATGCCCGTCAGGGCCTCGAGCTTGGCCAGGGCGGCCTTGAGGCCGGCCTCGGGATCGGCGCCCTCCGGACCCGCCTTGCCCGCGCCCGGGGGGGCGGTGACTGGAGCGGCGCCGGGGGCGGCACTAGGGGGAGCGCCGAACGCGGCACCGGCGGCCGCCCCCCGGGCCAGGCCCTCCGGGGCCAGGATGGCCGTGGAGAGGCCGCGCAGGAAGTCCGCTTCCCCCGGGCCCATGCCTCCGGAGGTGACAACGACAGCGGCCCACTGGCTAACGGACGCGGCGGCCCGGAGGAAGGAGACGCCCCCCACGGGCAGCTTTCCCGCCTCCTCCTGGGCCTGGAGGGCCGAGCGGCCCATGCCCCAGGGGGCTAGGCGGCGGGCGGCCGCCCGGGACTCCACCTCGACGGTATAGGAGAGGAGGGCAATCCTCTCCTCCTTGGACACAAGCGCGTTCCGCAAAAAGGGCTTCATGCCCTCGGGGCCGGGACCGGCGTCGGGGATAAAGGGCAGGAAGGTGAGGGAGGCCAGGACCCGGCGGTCCTCTTCCCTCAGGCCCACCCGGTCATAGCAGGCGGCGATCAAGCCCCAGGCGTCGGGAAGCAGGTCGAGGTCGGCCACGAGGACTTCCATGAGCCGGCGGGCGCTGGCCACGAGGGAGGCGGCCAGGCCGCCCTCGCCGGAGCCGCCGTAGACCGAGTTGGGCGAGGCCGGCGCCTCGGGGACCTCGGGGCGGGGCGCCTCGAATCTCCAGGCCGTCCCGCCGGCGCTCCAGGCCAGGCCCGGGGCCAGGGGACCCGGGAGCCCTCCCCCATCCAGGCCCCGGAGGGACCAGACCCTCAAGGGGCCGGGGGCCGGGGCGGCGAAGATCAGGTTTGCCCCCGCGATAAGAAGAAGGCCGTTGGCGCCCGAGCCCCCAAGGCTGCCCCAGGCCGCCTCGGGAATAGGGGCATCCTCGGCCACCATGAGCTCCTCGAGGCGGTCGAGGAGCCTGGACTGGACGGGGCAGGCCGCAAAGGCCGGCAGGCTCTTGAGCTGGCGCTTCCAGGTATCCCGGGTCATGGGTATCAGGCCTGCTTCCGGGGCCGGATAAAGCCAAAGAAGGAGCCCGAGAGGCCCCCAAGGACGTGGGCAAACTGGGAGATATTGTCCTTGTTCGCCAGGGCGCTCCAGACTTCCTTCCCAAGGTAGAGGACCATGATGAGGATAAAGGTGAGGGGAATCTCGCCCTTGTTGAAGTTGGTGAAGGAGGCCAGGAGGATCATCATGAAGACCACCCCGCTCGCCCCCAGGAGGACCGTCGAGGGAAAGAGGAGGACGTTGAGGATTCCCGTGATCAGGGCCGTAGCCACGGTCATGAGGAGGAGGGAGAGAGAGCCGTAGTTGGCCTCGAGAATGGGCCCGAGGAGGAGGATAAAGGAAAAATTGGAAAGATAGTGCTCGATATTGGCATGGCCCAGGACATGGGAAAAGAGCTTCACATAATCCTGGGCCTGGTTGGCGTGGAAGGGCGCCGGGGTGGAAAACCAGGCCTGGGTGAGTC
>JAKPBN010000090.1 GCA_029778945.1 Spirochaetota bacterium | reverse complement strand
TTCCCCACTCCACGGCCGCCGGAGACAATGAACTGGGCCTCCCCGATGTCCACGGCCTCCTTTACGGTCTTGACCACCTTGGCGATCTGGATGCGAAGGTCCTTGGACGCAAGCTGGACCGGGACCTTTTCGATCCGGCCCTTCCGGGACTCGTCCTTGGCAGGCCTCTCGAAGACCCCGGGCCTGACCGTGGCCATCTGGGGCCTGTGCTCGGCGCACTCGATCGTAGCCATGAGGTTGCCCCCAAAGGCGGGACGGGTCATCATCAAGTTGCGCGACTCGAGGTCGACCTCGAGGCCCGTGCAGTCGGCCGTGAGGCCGGTCACGAGGCGGGCGGCCACCCGGGGGCCAAAGTCCCGGCCCAGGTAGGAAGCGCCCACGAGGACGATCTCGGGCTTGCGCTCCCTTGCCAGCTCGCAAAAGACCTTGGCGTAGGCGTCGGTGGTGTAGCGCTCGAGCAGCTCGTGCTCGGCCACGAGGACCTCGTCGGCCCCATAGGCCACAAGCTCCTGGGCGAGGCCGGAGACGTCCTTCCCCAGGAGGACGGCCACGGTCTTGGCGCCCAGGGACTGGGCGATCAGCCTGCCCTTGCCCACGAGCTCGGCGGCGACCTTGGCGAGCTTGCCGTCCCGCTGCTCGGCGAAGATCCAGACATCCTTGTATTCCTGCTTGTTCATGCTTTCCTCCAGTTCCGGGCCGCGGTCAGACGTAGTGCTTTTCGCGGAGGATATAGGCGACCTGCTCGGCCGCTTCCTTCGCGCCCTTGCTCACGAGAATGCCCTCGCGCTTGGCATCCTTGGCCTGGGACTTCTTGACCCTGGTGGGCGAGCCCATCAGGCCGATGAGGGCCTTGTCCACCCCGAGGTCGGCGGCGGACCACACGCTCACTTCCTTTTTCGCCGAGGCGAAGATGTCGGCGATGCTCATGTAGCGGGGCTCGTTGAGCTCCTTGATGGCCGTGAGGAGGACCGGGGTCTGCACGTCGAGGTCCTCATAGCCTTCCTCGGTGGCCCGGCGCACCTTGAGTCCCTTCCCGCCTATCTCGACCTTCTGCACATAGGTGACCTGGGGGATGCCCAGGTGCTCGGCGAGCTCCGGCCCCACCTGGGCCGTATCGCCGTCGATGGCCTGGCGGCCGGCGAAGATGACGTCATACTCGAGGCGGCCCAGGGCGGCCGCCAGGGCCCGGCTCGTGGCCAGGGTGTCGGCGCCGGCAAAGGCCCGGTCGGCCACGAGGATGGCCCGGTCGGCCCCCATGCCCAGGGCTTCCCTCAGGGCCTTCTCAGCCTGGGGCGGACCCATGCTGACCACGGTGACCGTGGCCCCCTGGGCATCCTTGATGCGCAGGGCCTCCTCGAGGGCATTCTTGTCGTCGGGGTTCATGATGGAGGGCACACCCTCCCTGATGAGAGTCCCGGTCTTGGGATCGATCTTCACCTCATTGGTATCCGGCACCTGCTTGACGCACACAACTATGTTCATGTTTCCTGTCTCCTTGGTTTCCCTGGGCCCTACTTGAGCACGCTGCCCGCTATCACCATACGCTGGACCTCGGAGGTCCCCTCGTAGATCTCCGTGATCTTGGCGTCCCGCATCATCCGCTCCACGGGATAGTCCCGGGTGTAGCCGTAGCCGCCGTGGAGCTGGACGCACTTGGTCGTCACCTCCATGGCCACCTCGGAGGCGTAGAGCTTGGCCGTGGCCGCCTCGACGGAATAGGGCAGGCCCGCGTCCTTGTTGAAGGCCGCGCGGTAGACGAGGAGGCTGGCGGCGTCGAGCTTGGCCTGGAGGTCGGCGAGGATCCACTGGGGGCCCTGGAAGCTGCCGATGGCCTTGCCGAACTGCTTGCGCTCCTTGACATACCTCACGGTCTCCTCAAAGGCGCCTTCGGCGATCCCGAGGGCCTGGGCGGCGATGCCGATGCGCCCCCCGTCGAGGGTCTTCATCGCGATCCCGAAGCCCTTGCCCTCGGCCCCGAGGAGGTTTTCCTTGGGCACGAGGCAGTCCTCGAAGATGAGCTCGGCGGTGGAGGAGGCGCGGATGCCCATCTTCTCCTCGATCTTGCCGATGGAAAAGCCGGGGAAGCCCTTCTCCACGATAAAGGCCGAGATGCCCTTGGTGCCCTGGCTCCGGTCGGTCATCGCAAAGATGATAAAGGTGTCGGCCACCCCGCCGTTGGTGATAAAGATCTTGGAGCCCGTAAGGTGGTAGCCGTCCTCCCGCAGCACGGCCACGGTCTGCTGGCCCGCGGCGTCGGTCCCGGCGTTGGGCTCGGTCAGGCCAAAGGCGCCGAGCTTTTCCCCGGTATTCAGGGGGACAAGGTATTTCTGCTTCTGGGCCTCGGTGCCGTAGGCGGCTATGGGCCCCGCCGCAAGGGAGGTGTGGGCCGAGAGGATAACCCCGGTGGTCCCGCAGACCTTGGAGAGCTCCTCCACGGCGATGATATAGGAGATATAGTCCCCCCCTGCCCCGCCCTGGGCGGTGGGAAAGGGGATGCCGAGCATGTGGTAGCGGGCCATCTTGCGGACGTTTTCCATGGGAAAGCGCTCGGTCTGGTCGATCTCCGCGGCTATGGGCTTGACCTCGTTGGTCGCGAATTCCCGCATTGTCTGGCGCACGAATTCCTGCTCTCGGGAAAACCTGAAATCCATCGCGTAAACCTCCTGGAAACCTGATTCAGGGGCGGGGCGGACAGCCAGGCCCAAGGCTCATGACAAGTGAATCACCTCTCATTCAGTTGGCATAGGGGAGCCCGATTTGGACGCACACCCCGAAAACTATCTGAACGTGGGGGTAGGCCCTAGGGGCCTCTGGAAATATAGATCATTAATTATCTATAAATCCTATAGCCAAGAGATTGGACCTAAAGGGGCTCTGTGTCAAGCCGGGCTCGCGATGTTTGGATAAAAAAAGCACCCTTCCCCCAAGACCAGGGGAAGGGCCGCCAAAAGCCGGGAAACCAAGGCTTCCGAAGGCTGGGCCTATTCGGTCAGGTAGCCGTGGGCCTCCGCGAGGCGATAGGGGATCTCGATGCCCTGGGGGCACTTGGGCAGGCAGACGCCGCAGGCCGTGCAGCTATTCCCCCCCGTGCCCGCCTTGACGAGGGAGGCCTTGTACCAGGCCGAGCGGTCGGCCTTTGTATCATACATGGCGGCGGAGTTGTAGATGGAAAACACCTCGGGGATGTTGACCCCATTGGGACAGGGCTGGCAATAGCCGCAGATCGAGCAGGCCACCTTTTCCCGCCGGCGGTAGATCGACCGGGCCTCGTCGAGGATAGCCATCTCGGCCTGGGTAAGGCTGTTGGGCCGGGTCGCCGAGGCGATGCCGGCGTTCTCCTGGACCTGACGGACCGAGGCCATCCCCGAGAGGACGGTCACGACCTCCTGGGGCTCCAGGGCAAAACGGAGGGCCCATTCGAGGGGAAGGCGGGGGACGGGCCAGGAGTTGAAGGCGGCCCTGACCTCGGCTGGGGGACTAGCCAGGGCCCCGCCCCGGAGGGGCTCCATGATGATGGCCCCGATCTCCTTGGCCGCGGCATGGCGCAGGCCAGCCTGGCCGGCCTGGAAGTCCCGATCCACATAATTGTATTGGATCTGGCAGAATTCCCAGCCCGGATAGCCGTCGATGATCTCCTTGAAGGCCGTGAGGGAGTCGTGGAAGGAAAAGCCCACGTGGCGGATCCTTCCGTCCCGCTTGAAGCCCTCGAAGGCCTCGAGGCCCCCCAGGCGGCGGACCTTGTCCCAGCGCTCATGGGACAGGGCGTGGAAGAGGTAGAAGTCCAGGTGGTCGGTCCCAAGGCGGGCAAGCTGCTCGTCGAGGAAGCGCTCCCAGTCCCCGGCTTCCTTGACCAGCC
>JAKPBN010000068.1 GCA_029778945.1 Spirochaetota bacterium | reverse complement strand
TAGGGCGCCCAGGCGCTTTACGATCTCAAAGGTGATTTCCTTGTCTTCCATGTCTTTCCCCCTTTGGGCTTTTGCTAGCTTACGCCCCAGGGGCCCGCCCGCGCTTGAGCCCTGGCCTAGGGGGAGACCCTAGACGATATAGTCGTCCTTCCCCTCCCGCAGGAATTCCGGAAAGACATAGACCACAACGCCCGAGGACCTGACCCGGATCTCCGCATGGCCGGCGGAGGCGAGCTTGTCCAAGGCCTTTTTGGCCTCTTCCAGGCCGCAATTTGCTGAGAGGGAGAGCTCCCCGGGGGTTACCGCGCCGCCTGAGGCCTGGGCGGCCTTGAGGATAGCCTTTTCAAGACTCTCGGGCTTGGCTGGGCTAGCCAGGCCGGGCTGGAAGGGCTGGCCAGAGGCAAGGGAAGCCCGATAGCTGTCCCGCATGTTGGCGTCCTCCACAAGGCGGCGCATGTTAAAGGCATCGTAGATGGTGCCTACTACCGCGCCACCGCCGGTGAAGAACCAGAGTATGCCTGTGCCAGTCTTGCCAAGGTAAAAACGGTGGAGGCCGAGGGTCCCTAGGCCGCCGACAAGCCAGAGGAACCAGGCGATCCGGAGATCGTAGCGCATTGCATCCTCCAAGGGGCAGGGTACTGAAAACCGAAGGAGGTATACCGCTTTGGCGGGGATTTGACCATATCGTCGCCTTTATGCTAAACCTCTATGAGGCTTTAGGGGGACACAATGAAGCTGCTGAGCATCAAGGAGATTTCCGGACTCGAGCCTGACGGAAGGTCTGTGACCGTCAAGGGCTGGGTCCGCACCAAGAGGGCGGTCAAGTCCGCGGTCTTTCTCGAGGTGAATGACGGCTCCCGGCTCTCGAACATTCAGTGTGTCTTTTCCACCGAGGAAGGGACGGCTCCCGAGCTCGCGGCCGAGCTGGCCCGGGCGGGCACCGGCGCCTCGGTGGCGATCGAAGGCCGCCTTGTGGCCTCCCCCGCCGCCGGCCAGAAGGTCGAGGTCCAGGCCACGAGCCTTCGGGTGATCGGCGAGGCTCCGGCTGAAACCTATCCCCTGCAGAAGAAGGCCCACTCCCTCGAATTCCTCAGGGAAATCGCCCACCTCCGACCCCGGACCAACACCTTTGGGGCCGTGGCCAGGGTGAGGAACCGGATGGCCTTTTCCGTCCACGAATTCTACCAGGCCCGGGGCTTCAACTACGTCCACACCCCCCTGATCACCGCCTCGGATTGCGAGGGCGCCGGGGCCATGTTCCAGGTCACAACCCTCGACCTGGACCGCATAGCCAAGTCCGGCGAGCCCGTGGACTACAACAAGGACTTCTTCGGCAAGCCCTCCTTCCTGACCGTCTCCGGCCAGCTCAATGTGGAGACCTATGCCCAGGCCCTTTCCCGGGTCTACACCTTTGGCCCGACGTTCCGGGCGGAGAATTCCAACACCAGCCGCCACCTCTCCGAGTTCTGGATGATCGAGCCCGAGGTGGCCTTCGCCGAGCTTTCGGACAACATGGAGCTGGCCGAGGACTTCCTCAAGCACCTTGTCAGGACCGCCCTCGAGGACTGCGCCGAGGACCTGGCCTTCTTTGACGAGCGCATCCAGAAAGGCCTCGTTGAAGGACTGCGGGCCGTGCTCACCAAACCCTTTGCCCACATGACCTACACGGAGGCCATGAAGGTCCTCGAGGCCAACGCCGGGGAATTCGAGGTTAAGCCCTATTGGGGCCTCGACCTCATGAGCGAGCATGAGAAATTCCTCTGCGAAAAGATAGCCTCGGGTCCCCTCTTCCTCACGGACTACCCCAAGGAGATCAAGTCCTTCTACATGAAGCGCAATGACGACGGCAAGACGGTCAGGGCCATGGACCTTCTCGTGCCGCGCTTTGGCGAGATCATCGGGGGCTCGGAGCGGGAATACCGCCTGGACGTCCTCCTCGAGCTGATGAAGGAAAAAGGCCTCAAGGAAAAAGACTATACCTGGTACCTCGATCTCCGCCGCTTTGGAACCACCCCGCACTCGGGCTTTGGCCTGGGTTTCGAGCGGCTCCTGCTCTATGTGACCGGCATGGCCAATATACGGGATGTCATCCCCTTCCCCCGAGCCCCAAGGCTCGCCGACTTCTAAAACCCCCAGGGGATCGTTCCCACGCCTATGAGACTACGCTATTACGCCTTCTGCCTCCTCACCGCCCTCGCCTTCCAGGTCCAGGCCGCGCCTTCGGGCGCCGGAAAGGCTCCTATTGCCCCGGTCAAGCCTGCCCAGGCCAGGCCCGCCGCCAATCTTGGAGCCAACGGAGACCAGGGCCGGATCGAGGGCTTTTCCCTCTCGGCCCTGCCCGCCATAGGCGCCAGGGCCGCCTTTGTGATGGACGCCAGCACCGGGACAATCCTCTACAGCAAGAACCCCGACCTGCCCATACCTCCGGCCAGCCTGACCAAGCTTGTGACCCTCCACGTGGTCTACAACGAGATCAAGGCCGGCCGCCTCCACAAGAACGAGATGATCACGATCGACGCCCGGGACTGCTCCCCGTCGATCCCCTACGGCTCCTCCCTCATGTACCTCCACCCGGGGATGAGGGTCTCCGTCCTCGACCTCATGCAGGGCGCGGCCGTAGTCTCGGGCAATGACGCGGCCTATGCCCTGGCCCGGAGGATTGCCGGCTCCAACGAGGCCTTTGCCATCCTCATGAACCGGGCCGTCCGCGACCTGGGCCTCAACTCGATGCGCTTTGTCGAGCCCTCGGGGCTTTCGGAGCTCAACTCCATAACCGCCCGGGAATATGCCTATTTCTGCAAGCGCTACCTGGAGCTCCACCCGGAGGCCCTGGCCGAGCTCCACTCCCTCCGCTACATCGAATTTCCCCGGGCCGAGCATGCCACCCCGGACTACCAGCCCAAGGGCCGGATTGTCCAATACAACCGCAACTCCCTGGTCCTGGGCTTTGAGGGCTGCGATGGCCTCAAGACGGGCTATATCATCGAGTCCGGCTACAACCTGGCCGCGACGGCCAAGCGCGGCGCGAGCCGTTTCCTCCTTGTCACCCTGGGAGGGCCTGAGTCCGGGGCCTATGGCGGAGGGGCCGCCCAGAGGAGCCGGGACGGCTCGGGCCTCCTCACCTGGTGCTTTGACAACTTCCTCACCCTCGAGCCCGACCTAGGCCCCCTGGGCCCGGTCAAGACCTGGTATGGCAAGACCAAGACCGTCCCCGTCAAACCGGCCTCGGCCCTGGCGGTCACCGTGCCCAAGGGCCAGGCCGGAAAGCTCCAGGCCCGCCTCGTCCTCCCGGCCAGCCTCGACGCGCCTATCGCTTCGGGCACGAAAATCGGAGAGGTTGTCTATACCGTGGGCGACAAGGTCCTGAGGCGGGTCGACCTCCTCACCGGAGCCGAGGCGCCCAGGGGCAACGTCTTTATCCTGATCCGGGACGGCATAGCCAAGCTCTTCTGGCGGATCTTTGGCTAGGCCTTTCCTCTAAGGCCCAGCTCTTCCCCGTCCTTCCGGTACTCAAGAAAGCCCTCGGCGACCAGGTCCTTGACCGCCTTGGCCACCCGCTCCCTCGCAAAGGGCAGGCGGGCGGCCAGGCTGTCGAGGGAGAGGCCCTCCCCCGTGGTCGTGGCCTCCCTCAGCACCGCCCCGCGGATCCTCCGGTGGGAATCCGCGAAGGGGGTTTGTTTCGCATAACCTGCTCCCCGCGCGTTGGGGTTGCCGTGCCGGCGCTTGAGGTAGACCCCGTAGTCCATCAGGGCGTAGTACCAGGTCCGGGGATCCGTGTCCCCCAGGCTCGCCTCGGCCAGGGCCAGGAGCCTTGAGTCGGCGATGCCCTGGCCGCCGGGGAAGAAATGGTGGAGGTAGACCGAGCGAATGTTGGTCTCGATAAAAGCCGAGGGCACATGGAAGGCAAAGGCTAGGACGGCCCGGGCCGTATAGGGGCCGACCCCGGGCAGGGCCAAAAGACCCTCAAGGCTGTCAGGAAAGCCGCCTGCCGCCGCGATAGCCGTGGCAGCCGCCTTCAGGGCCAAGGCCCGGCGGTTATAGCCTAGGCCCTGCCACAGACCCAGGAGGCGGTCTACCCCGGAGTCCGCCAGGGCCTCGGGCCTGGGAAAAGCCTCGAGAAAGGCCAGGTATTTGTGCACAACCCTTTCGGTCTGGGTCTGCTGAAGCATGATCTCCGACACAAGGATAGCCCAGGGATCCTCGGTCTGCCTCCAGGGGAAGTCCCGGCCAAAGGCCGCGTGATAGTCGAGGACGAGGCGCCTAAAGGCCTGTCTCTCCGCCTGGCCGGGCGGCCCCTCGGCCAGGAAGAGCTCCGGGTCGAAGAGCCTTAAGCCGGAGGACTCCGCCTCGGCATCCTTTTGAGGCCGCACAACCTTCCTGGCCAGGGCTAGGCCCCTTCCCGGCGAAGCTCGCCGGTCAGGCTAAGGCTGCGCTCGGACAGGCTCTTGAGCTTGGCTATGGCCCGGGCTATCTCGGTGCCCTCCGCCGCGATGGCCGCCGCCGAGTCCCGGCTTTCCTGGGCGCCGGAGACCATGGCGGCGACGGAGGCCCTGACCTTGGCCGAATACTCCAGCTGGCTTGTGGCCTCGGCCTTGATAGCCGCCACGGCCTCTGCCAGGGACTCCATGGCCGACCTCACCTCTACGGCGGCCCCGGCCTGCTCCCGGGCGCCCTGCTTGGACTCCTCCATCCGGGAAGCCGCGTCCCGGGCCTCCGCGGCTATCCTTGCCAGGGATTCCCCCA
>JAKPBN010000060.1 GCA_029778945.1 Spirochaetota bacterium | reverse complement strand
GGAGAGGCGCATGTCCTTTACCCGCCGCGTACTGCGGGACGGCGAGGGACGGGTCTCGGGCATCCTCATCCAGGCCCGGGACGTCACCGACCTCGTCAAGGCCGCCGAAGACCTGGAGGAGCAGAAGCAGAGGCTCGAGACCGCCCATGAGGAGCTCAAGCTTATCCTGGAGTCCACCTCGGAGGGCATTTTCGGCATCGGGATCGATGGCCGCATCATCTTCGCCAACACCGCGACGGCTAGCCTCCTGGGCCACCCAAGGGCCGGCGACCTCGTGGGCCTCAACGCCCACGAGATCATGCACCATAGCCGCGCCGACGGCTCCCCCTATCTGGCCTCGGACTGCCTCGTCAGGCAGGCCATGGAAGCCAACATCAGCTGCTATTGCGACAACGAGGTCTTCTGGCGGGCCGATGGCCGGCCCTTCCCGGTCTTCTATTCCAGCGCCTGCCTGGTCAGGAATGGCCGGGTCGAGGGAGCCGTGGTCTCCTTCCAGGACATGAGCTCGAGAAAACGCTTTGAGACCGAGCTGAGGCAGGCCAGGGACGCCGCGGAAGCCGCGAACCGGGCCAAGAGCGCCTTCCTGGCCAACATGAGCCACGAGATCCGCACCCCCATGAACGCGATCATAGGCCTGTCCCACCTGCTCAGGCGGGAAGCCCCCTCCCCCCACCAGGCCGAGCAGCTCGAGAAGATCAGCCTCGCGGCCCAGCACCTTCTCAACCTGATCAATGACATCCTCGACCTGTCCAAGATCGAGGCGGGCAAGCTCGAGCTCGACTTCCAGGACTTCGATGTCGACCATCTTGTGATCACGGTCTGCAACCTGGTCCGCGAGAAGGCCGAGGCCAAGGGCCTTGAGCTCGTGGTGGACATCCCGACCATCCCGGCCACCCTCCATGGGGACGGCCTCCGGATCCAGCAGATCCTCCTGAACTTCATGAGCAACGCGGTGAAGTTCACGGAGAAGGGCTCGGTCTCCCTGAAGGCGGCCGTCCTCTCCTCGGATGACTCCGGCCTCGTGGTGGGCTTCAGGGTCACCGACACGGGCATAGGCCTCTCCCCGGAGCAGAGGTCCCGCCTCTTCCTGCCCTTCGAGCAGGCCGACACCTCGACTACCCGCAAGTATGGCGGCACCGGCCTGGGCCTGGCCATCTCCAAGAGGCTGCTCGACATGATGGGCGGGCGCATAGGGGTGGAAAGCGAGGTCGGCAAGGGCTCGAGCTTCTGGATGGAAATACCCTTGGGCAGGGCCAGCGCCGCCCCTCCCCCCAGGCCCAGGCCAAGGGCCTTCCAGAATCTGCGCGCCCTCGTCGTCGATGACGTCCCCGAGACGAGGCATGTCCTCGTGGAGATGCTCACCAGCTTTGGGCTGCGGGCAACGGCCCTGGCCAGCGGCTCGGAGGCCCTGAAGGCCCTCCAGGAGGCCGACGCGGCGGGCCAGGCCTACGAGGTCCTGCTCTGTGACTGGAGGATGCCGGGGATGGATGGCCTGGAGCTGGGTAGGAGGCTATCGTCCCTCCCCCTGGGCCGCCAGCCAGGCCGCATCCTTGTCACGGCCCATAG
>JAKPBN010000059.1 GCA_029778945.1 Spirochaetota bacterium | reverse complement strand
CCGCCTTCAGCATCCTTGCCCGGAGCGCCTATGAGGCCCTCT
The DNA here is from genome assembly GCA_029778945.1 of Spirochaetota bacterium. Taxonomy (GTDB): domain Bacteria; phylum Spirochaetota; class Spirochaetia; order Treponematales; family Rectinemataceae; genus JANYKC01. The sequence continues at coordinate 9,258 of JAKPBN010000059.1, read as the reverse complement.
CGGGGCTTCCGGGCATCGACATCGAGGGTAGGGCCCCCGAGAGGGGGAGCCTGCGGTTTGTCGTTCGACACCTGCCTCCAGAGGCCGGTGAAAGGGCGGCGGGCATAGCTGATTTCCTCCTGGCCGGCATCTCCGGCCTGGAGCGCGAGTACCCCGGCGAAGTGGGGCTCACCATAGAACGATATTGGAGGGAATGATATGCCACATAAGGGCGTAAACGGCCGGGATTCCAACCCCCAGCACCTTGGCGTAAAGGCCTACGGGAACGAGACTGTCACCGCCGGTTCCATCATCGTCCGCCAGCGCGGCACGAAGATCCATCCCGGCCTCAATGTCGGCATTGGCAAGGACGACACCCTCTTTGCCCTCGTCGACGGCAAGGTCTTCTTCAAAGAGTACAAGCGCCGCAAGTATGCGGGCGTTGAAGCCATCCCTTCGGGCGAATAAGTCCACCCCGAAAGCTGTAACAAGCGACCCCTTTTGGGCGCCCCTCGGGGAGCCGCCAGGGGAAGGACCCGGAGCCGCCCGAAAGGCCTCCCGCGAAAAAGCGGTGCCTTGACGGGCGGTTTTCTTTTTTATTAGCAAGGCAGGACCCGTGATCAAATTCGCCGACGAGGCTTTTATCATCGTATCTTCCGGCAAGGGCGGCGACGGCTGTGTCGCCTTCCGGCGGGAAAAGTACGTCCCCCTGGGCGGCCCCAACGGGGGAGATGGCGGGCGGGGCGGCGACGTGGTCTTTGAGGTCCGCCGCAACCTGCGCACCCTGGCGGACTTGCGCTATCGCCAGACCTTCAAGGCCGAGACCGGCCAGGCCGGAATGGGCTCCAACTGCCACGGCAAGAACGGTGAGGACGTGGTTATCCCCATCCCCCCGGGCTCGATCATCAAGGACGCCGACACCGGAGAGATCCTCCACGACTTTGGCAAGGCCGCAGGCTACGCAGGCGGGGGCAAGGAGGCCGGAGCCAAGGTCGGCTCCAAGCGGGGGGGCGACCCCAACCGCTGGGTCTTCCTCAAGGGGGGGAATGGGGGCTGGGGCAATACCCGCTTCAAGTCCTCGGTCAACCAGGCTCCCCGGCAGTTCCAGCCCGGCCAGCCCTCGGAGACCCGGAGGGTCAGGGTGGAGCTCCAGCTGATCGCCGACATCGGCTTTGTGGGCTTTCCCAACGCAGGCAAGTCCTCCCTCCTCGACTTTTTCACAAATGCCAGGCCCAAGATCGCTCCCTATCCCTTTACCACCAAGATCCCCAACCTGGGCATCCTGACCGCCGGGGAAAGGGACATAATCCTCGCGGACATACCGGGCATCATCGAGGGGGCCCACGAGGGCGCCGGCCTTGGGATTCGCTTCCTCAAGCACATAGCCCGGACCAAGGTCCTTGCCTACCTCGTCGACCTCTCGGACGACAATTGGGAAAAGGCCTACGGCATCCTCAAGGATGAGCTGGCCTCCTTTTCCCCCGAGCTTGCGGCCAAGCGCCATATCCTCCTCGGGACAAAGCTCGACCTTCCGGAGACCGAGGGCCGCTTTGAGGCCTTCAAGGCGGCCAACCCCGGGGAAACTGTGCTGGGCATCTCCGTCTATGCCCGGAGCGGCCTCGACGCGGTCCAGAAGGCCTTCCTCGACCTTGTCCTCACCGAGGAAGCTGAAGCTGAGGAGCAGGCCAAGCAGGCCAAGGCCCTCTTTGAAGGCGGCGAGGATTCAGCCGGAGGCGAGACCTCGGAGCTGGACTCGGACCTTTTCGAGGACCCCCCCGAGGGAGACGAGGGGTGAGAATCCTCCTCTTCGGAGGCAGCTTTAACCCCGTCCACTGGGGTCACCTCATCCTCGCCGAGGAAGTGAGGGAGGAATTCGGCTACGACCGGGTTCTGTTTGTCCCCGCCGCCCAGGCTCCCCACAAGGCCTGGGCCTTTGATCCAGGCCCGGAGCTTAGGCTCGAGCTTCTGCGCCTCGCCTGCGCCGGCAATCCGTTTTTTGCGGTCGACGACTGGGAGCTGCGCCGGCCCGGCCCCTCCTACACGATCGACACCCTGCGGGCCCTCCCGGGCCGCTATGTCTACGAGGGCCCTCCAGGCCTTGTCCTGGGGGACGACCTGGCCGCGGGCTTTGGCCAGTGGCGGGAGCCTGATGCCATAGCTTCCCTGGCCGAGCTGATCCTGGCTAGACGCCTGGGGACAGACCCAGCCTTGGCCTGGCCCCACCGCCGGGCGAACAATCGCGTCATTCCCCTCTCAAGCTCGGAGATCCGCCAGAGGCTTGCGGAGGGCCTGAGCGTCCGCTACCTCCTGCCTCCCGGGGTAGAGGCGGTCATCAGGGCAAAGGGGCTGTATGGAGGCCGCTGAAATCCTCCCCCTCCTTCAGGCCCGCCTCGCTGCCAGCCTTAGCCCCAAGAGGGCCGGCCATTCCCGCCAGGTCGCCGAGCTCGCGGCCCGGCTCTGCCTGGAGCGGGGCCTCGATCCCGACTTAGGAAGGCTTGCGGGCCTAGCCCACGACCTATGCAAGGAGATGTCCCGGCCGAGGCAGGAAGCCCTCCTGGAAGTCTACCGAGCCAGCGGCCTGGATAGCCTCGTGGCGGGTCCGGCCCCGGTGGCCTCTTTTATGGCCGCCGAGATCCTCCACGGCCCCGCCGCCGCCGGCCTCCTCCTGCGGGATTTTGGCTATGCCGAGCCCTCGGTCCTCGAGGCTATCGCCTGGCATACGGTCGGCCACTCCGACATGGGCCTCCTTGCCATTCTGGTCTACTGCGCGGACAAGCTCGAGCCCGGCCGCCGCCATGTGGACCCGGACTTCCGGGACGCCTGCCTTGGCCTCGAGCCCCGGGCTATGCTCCTGGCCGTGGTCGAGGATAGCCTAGCCTGGCTAAGGCACAAGGGCTGGGAGATTGCCCCTGAGACTTTCCTTCTATACAATGCCTTGCGGAAACCGGTGCAAACACGATGAAACCACTCTCCATCGACAAGAGCTCCATCCTCCTCCTCGTGATCCTGGGCATTGTCCTAGCCCTGGTCCTCGGCCTTTTCCTGGCCCTGCGCTCGGACGCGGTCGACCAAGTGCTCAAGAGCGATCGCATCCTCAACGTCCTCGTGATCCTCGAGGTGGACGGCAAGCCCAAGACCACGGAGCTTTTCCTCTACTATCCGGCCACCCAAAAGGGCGCTCTTCTGGACGTCCCAGTAGAGACCGGACTGATCATAAAGCGCCTAAACCGGGTGGACCGGATCGACGCCCTCTACGATCCCCGGCGGCCCAAGGCCTATGTGGATGAGATAGCCAAGCTTTTGGCCACGGAGATACCCTATTGGCTCGTCCTCGACGCCACGGGCCTTTCGAACGCCACCGACCTCATGGAGGGCCTCGAGATCTTTGTCCCCGAGGCCGTGAGCAAGCCTGGCCCGAATGGAGTCTTCCTTCCTTCAGGGGCCCTGGTCCTGGATGGGGACAAGGTCCTGCAATTTGCCCGGGCCGGGGCTGAGGACGAGGCCGAGGCCGACCGGGCCGGCAGACGCCAAAAGCTCATCCAGTCCTTTGTGAAGCGGGTAGGCCAACGCTCGGCCTGGCTGGCCCGCCCCGCGGCCTTCCAGTCCTTCCGCCGCTGCCTGCGCACAAACCTCACCGACGAGGCCTTGAGGCGGCTCTATGATGCCCTGGGGGGCATTGACGCCGACCGCCTCCTCCTCCAGAGGGTCACGGGCATCTACAGGAATGTGGACGGGGCGAGCCTCCTCTTCCCCCATTACGACGGGGAGCTCGTCCGGGATATCGTCAAGCAGACCCTCAACGCCCTTTCCAACGCCGGGACAAGCGGGGCCGCGGACAAGATCTACACGGTGGAGATCCTCAACGGGACCCCATCCAAGGGCCTGGCCAAGAAAACCGCCGAGATTTTCCAGAGTTTTGGCTACGATGTGGTCTCCGTGGGCAATGCGGACAAGGAAGACTACGGCCGGACCCTGATCCTCGATAGGCTATCCAATGCCGATGCCGCAAAAAACGTCGCTTCGGTGATCCGCTGCGTCAACATCTCGGAACAGCGAAGCCAGGCTGGCGTCGCGACCGCTGACTTCACCGTCATACTCGGTGATGACTTCAATGGGAGGTACTGTGCAAAATAGCCGTGATTCGGCCCGAGCCGTCGGAAAGGCCCTGGCCGAGCATAGGGGCGGGGCTGTGACCGTCCTGGACCTGGGACCCTGCCAGGCCTGGACCGATTTCTTTGTCCTCGCTACCGCGACAAGCTCGACCCACCTGAGGGGCCTTGCCAACGCCGTGGACGGCTGGGCCCGCGCGGAGGGCCTCCACCTCTTCAACGTCCCCAGGATCGCGGATGACGAGGGCTGGGTCCTGATGGACTACGGCGATATCGTCATCCACCTCATGACCGCCACGGCCAGGGCCTTCTATGAGCTTGAGAAGCTCTGGTTCCAGGCCCTTCCCACCATCGTCGAGGCCCCCTTGCCGACCCTGCCCCCGGAAGCCCTGGCCTAGCTTGGCAGGGGAAACCCCCAGGAAAACAAAAAAGCCGACCCCCCTGGGGTCGGCTTGCCATTATTGGGCCCTAGGGCCTCACTCGTCAAAATCGTCGTAGTCGACATCGTCCTGGTAGTCGAAGTCCTCTTCCTCGTCTTCGGCCTCATCGTCGTCGAAGTCGTCGTCCTCGTCGTCGTCGAAGTCGTCGTCCTCGTCGTCCTCGAAGTCATCGTCCTCAAGATCGTCGTCCTCGAGGTCATCGAAGTCTTCCTCTTCCTCAAAATCATCGTCTTCGTAGTCCTCGTAGCTGTCGTCAAAAAGGACGGCGGGGCGAGGAAGGAGACCGGCGTCACCGACGGTCGCAAGGGTGAGTCCGGGAGTATCAAACGAGTATTCGCCGGAGGTGGGGACCATGGAATTATCCTCCCTGAAGATAAAGCACCTTTTCGAGCGGCTTTTCAACGCCAACTAGCAGGTAGCGGCCGCCCTTGGGGGCGGCTTCAACACTCGAAAATCTAAAAGAGTATTCATCGTTCTGTCAACTACGAATGAGCGATAAATGGAGGGTTTGACAATCCCCCTTTAATCGGTATAATAGCGCCGCGATGGAGAAGGCAGTCTGTGCCCGGGCGCCCGCGAAGGTCAATCTCCACCTTCGGGTCTTCGGGAGGAGAAAAGATGGCTTTCACTCCCTGAGAAGCATATTTCAGGCCATCTCCCTCGCGGACGAGCTGACCGTCAGGTCTTTGAAACAACCCGAACGCATAGAAATCGACGGCGTCTTCGACTGTCCGCCGGAGAAGACGACCATTTACCAGGGTATTGTGGCCTTTCGCGAGGCTACGGGCATCCAGACTGGGGTTTCCGTCAAGGTGGGCAAGACCATTCCCGCCGGAGCGGGCCTGGGCGGGGGCTCGAGCGACGCCGCCGCCCTTCTGCTTTCCCTGGATTCCCTTTTCGCCACCCGACTTTCGCTACGGGATCTGGCTGGTCTAGGGGCCAGGGTCGGCAGCGATGTTCCATTTTTCCTCTACGGCGGCGCAGCCATCGTGGAGGGGAGGGGGGAGCTCATCCGGCCCCTGGCGGCCAGAAGGGATTATGCCCTGGTCCTTGTCTTTCCGGGCTTTCCCATGGGCACCGCAGAAGCCTTTAGGCTCTTGGACCGCGAGCGGCCCGATGACGGCGGCGAGGCCGATCTGCCTGCCTCGGTGCTGGAATCCGCCTATCCCTTGCCGCCTGGAGACTGGCCCTTCGCCAATTCCTTCGAGGCTCCCGTGGCCGGCATCCATCCGGAGATCGCCTTGTGGCTGGAGCGACTAAGGGCCGCGGGGGCCCTGTTTGCCCGGATGAGCGGCTCAGGCTCGACCCTCTTTGGGGTCTTTGGCGGGGCCGCGGAGGCCGAACAGGCCGTGGGGGTCTTGAGGAAGAACGCGGAACCGGATATCCTTGTCTGTACGGCCTTTCCGCTTGCGCACGGCATTTCCCTGCTATAGAATTGGGGAGTACATCCTTAGCGCGCCGGCAAGGAGAGTCGCAGCCATGGAGATAACGGACATCCGCATCCGAAGGGTCACGACGGAAGGCAAGCTGAAGGCATACGTGACAGTAACTTTCGACAACTGTTTCGTGGTGCATAACGTCAAGATCATCGAGGGCAAAAGCAGCGTCTTTATAGCCATGCCGAGCAGGAAGACGCGAAACGGCGAATATAAGGATATCGCCCATCCGATTACACCGGAATTCCGATCCCAACTTCAAGAGAGGATACTCCAGGCCTTTGAGACCGCTCCTCTCTCGGACGCAACGGCCGCTGATTTCGACTAAGGAAGGGTATCCACACAAGCGACCGAAATGGGACGTCGGCAAGCGGTAAGCCTCCGGATTTTGGTTCCGGCATTCGCAGGTTCGAATCCTGCCGTCCCAGTATTCGTATATACACTTCGACCAGTAAGGAGTCTTTAAGATGAACCATCCCGTCTTGAACGCCGTGCCCAGGACGGACACGACCAAGGGCGAGCTCAACACTCTCCGCCGCGAGGGCAAGATTCCCGCCGTCGTCTACGGCGGTGGACAGGCCGCCAAGCCCATCGCCTTTGATGCCAAGGAATTCCGCCAGACCGTCATGGGCCTGGGCGAGTCCGCGATCATCACCATCCAGGTTGGCAAGGAGAAGATCCAGGCCTTCGTGAGGGAGCGCCAGAGGGACACCCTCTCCGGCGACATCCTCCATGTGGACTTCCTCGAGGTCCTCAAGGACCGCATCCTCAAGGCCAAGGTCTCCCTCCACGCCGTCGGCACCCCGATCGGCGTCAAGGACGGCGGCATCCTCGAGACTCCGGCCCACGAGATCGAGGTCGAGTGTCTCCCCGGCGACCTGCCTGAGAAGATCGAGTTCGACATCTCCGGCCTCGCGGCCAACCACTCGGTCCATGTCAGGGACCTTCCCGCGATGAAGGGCGTCAAGGTCCTCACCAGCCCCGAGCTCGTGATCGCCGCGGTCAAGTTCGCCAAGGCCGAGGCCGTTGTCGAGGTCGCCGCCGCGGCCGCCGTCCCCGGAGCTCCCGCGGCCCCTGGGGCAGCCCCTGCCGCCGCCGGCGCCGCTCCCGCCCCTGGCGCCGCTGCCGCAGCGGCTCCCGCCGCCGGCAAGAAGGAAGAGAAGAAGTGAGATTCGCCGGGAGGCGAGCTCCTCCCGCCCGATTCCGGAAAGAGAGAGAGGAGAAATCCTCTCTCTCTTTTTTTGGCCTTAGGGATGGCCTGTGAGCGGCCTTAGCTCCGAGGATATCCTCGCTATTGTGGCCAAGAGCCTTAAGGCCGAGGCCGAGCCTCCGAAGGGGGGCTTCTTTGTCGGCCTCTCCGGCGGGTCCGACTCCACGGCCCTCCTCAGCCTCCTTGTGGAGGCCGGGGCCACCCCCTTGAGGGCGATCCATGTGGACCATGGACTTAGGCCCCAGGCCGAAAGGGAAGCCGAGGCAAGGCTAGTCCGGGAACTCTGCGCCCGCCTTGGAGTGGGCCTCACCCTAGCCAGGGTCAGGCCTGGGGCCATCGAGGCAAGGGCCCGGGCTAAGGGCGAGGGGATCGAGGCCGCCGCCCGCCACTATCGCTACCGCGCCTTTTCCCGGGTCCTGGCCGCCCATGGGGGTGGCCTTCTCTACCTGGCCCACACCCTGGATGACCAAGTCGAGACAATCCTGATGCGGGCCCTAGCCGGGGCCGGAGCCGGGGGCCTCAAGGGCATGGCCGAGCGTTCCGGGCCTCTCCGCCGTCCCCTCCTTGGGGTCCACAAGGCCGATCTTGCCCCCTGGCTCGCCTCCCGGAGCCTAGCCTGGTCCGAGGATTCCACCAACGCGTCCGAGGCCTATGCCCGTAACCGGATCAGGCATCTCGTCCTCCCTGTCCTGGCCAAGGCCTGGCCCTCCTGGGAAGGGGGCCTCCTCTCCACCGCCGCCAAGGCTAGGGCCGAGGATGAGGCCTTGGAAAGCCTTGTCCAGCCCCTGGCCTTCCGGCCGGATCCGGCCGGAAGGTGGATTGCCCCCCGGGCCCTCCTGGACGCGGCCTGGGCCCTAAGGGAAAGGGCCTTTCTCCATGCCGCGGGAAAGCTTCTTGGGAAAGCCCGTATCTCCTCCCGCCTGGCCAGGGCGGCCTTAGAGGCCCTCGGGTCCGGCAAGGGGAGCTATAGGGGCGGCGGCCTGGTGCTTTCCTCCTGTCCTGAAGGCCTTGAGCTTGGCCTCGCCCTTGATTTTCCGGGACGAGCCGGGTATTTTGTACAGATTGATGATCCTGGGTCAGGGATCCTCATAAGGACTGCCGGTAGACTCAGGGTTCGCGTCGAGTGGGTAGAGGCGGGGAAGGGCAGGGGCCTGCGGGAAGCGGCCTTTTCCTTCCCCCTTGTCATCAGGTCCAGGCGGCCTGGGGACAGGCTCTCCATCCCTGGCGGGAGCAAGTCGATCGATGCCTTGCTGGCGGAATGGGGTCTCGGGATCGCCGAGCGCGACCAGGTTCCCCTTGTCGAGGACCGGGACGGGATAGTCGCCGTCCTCGGCGGCCGGCAGGGAGCCAGGTACCGCTTCAGGCCCGGACTAGGTGGAGAGGGAGATAGACTCCTCTCATTGCACGTGAAAGGAGCATAGAGCCACACGATGGACTTCGATAACCAGACCCCTACGCCCCAGAAAAAGCCCGAAGCCCCCAACCGAGGCAGCAAGGCGGCCCTCGCCATCTTCCTCGCCCTCCTCGTGGCCTTTTCCGGCTACATGTTCACCAACAACCAGGGACCGACCCGGTCTGAGATGGCCTATTCCACCTTCCTGACCCACCTGAGCCTCGACCAGGTCAAGGCCGTCACGATCCTCGACCAGGTTGACGCCCAGATCACGATCACCGGGGCCGATGGCAAGGACAGCTATTACCATTGCCGCCTGCCCTTTGTGGATCCCTCCCTTCCCGCCCTCCTCAGGGAAAAGAAGGTCCTTGTCGAGGGCGGCACCAAGGGCATTTCGACCTGGGCCGTCCTGGCCGGCCTCGTGCCCTGGTTCTTTGGCTTTTTCATCATCTGGATGATGTACCGCCAGGCCCAGGGCAACAACAAGGCCTTTAGCTTCGGCAAGAGCAGGGCCAAGCGCTATGTGGAGCCCCAGAAAAAGATCCTCTTCGAGGACGTGGCCGGCCAGAAAGAGGCCAAGTACGAGCTCCAGGAAGTCGTCGAGTACCTCAAGAATCCCCAGAAATTCGTCAAGATGGGCGCCCGCATCCCCAAGGGAGTCCTCCTCGTGGGCATGCCTGGGACCGGAAAG
>JAKPBN010000057.1 GCA_029778945.1 Spirochaetota bacterium | reverse complement strand
GAGGCCCTATTTGTCCACAACCGGGGCCGCTATGGGGAGGCTATCCGCATCTATACGGCTATCCTCGCCTCGGCCCCGCCCAAGGAAGTAAAGGCAGTCCTGCACAAGCATCGAGGCATGGCCTATTTCTCGGAATCCCTCTATGACCAGGCTATCGCCGATTTTGACTTGGCCCTGGAATACGATCCCCGATGCTACAAGGCAGCCTACTTCCGCGGCGTGGTGAGGAGCGTCCAGGAGGACTACGGCAGCGCCCTGCTGGACTACGACCTGAGCCTGTCGATCAATCCTTTCCAGGCCTATACCCACTACCGCCGGGCCCAGGTCTATTGGCATCTGGGGGATTATCCCAAGGTTGTCGCCGACTGCGACTCCACCCTGAGGATCGAGCCCGAGCATCCCCAGGCCACAAAACTCCGCCATCTGGCCCAGGCCCGGCTAGAGGACTAGCCGTCATTGACAATGGGCCTTTTTTCCCGATATAGTCCCCTCGCAGGTCCCCATCGTCTAGAGGTCAGGACAGCGGGTTTTCATCCCGCCAACAGGGGTTCGATTCCCCTTGGGGATGGTCAGTAAAAAACCGTCGGCTTTAGCCGGCGGTTTTTCTTTAAACATCCCCAAGGGGAATCGAAGGGCAGGCGCGCCGAGCGGCAGCGAGGAAAGGCGGACAGGACGTCCGCCGCGAGCGCCTGCCCCGGCCCGGAGCGAGGGATCAGGACGATCCCGAGCGAAGGGCGATTCCCAAAACCGGAATAAACACCTGACCGGCTTTAGCGGGCGGTTTTTCTTTAAACATCCCCAAGGGGAATCGCCCCGGAGCGTTTCTAGTGATGGGCGGCTTTTCGCTTTTCGGTTGCTATTTCGGCTAGGATCTTGGTAAAGGTTTCCGGGGCTTGGGCACCGGACAGGCCTAGCTTCCCGTCGATCACATAATAGGGAACCCCGTTGATGCCGTACGCCCGGGCGCGGTCCTCGTCGGCCCGCACCGCGGAGAGGAAGCTGTCTGCCTTTAGGGCCTTAAGGGCATCGGAGCGGTCTAGGCCAATCTCGGCGGCAAGGTCCGCGAGGGCTTCGTCCGTGCCAATCTCGCGTCCTTGGACAAAATAGGCTTGCATCAGGGCTTCTATCATCTCCGGCTGCTTGGCTTTGGAGGCGGCGTAGTGGATAAGGCCATGGGCCTTGGCCGTATTCCTGTGCTTGGTCGCCGGATAGTCAAGGTGGAGGCCGACTGTCAGGGCAAGCTCCGTGGTTTCCGCCAGCATCCGGCCAACCGCCTCGGGATTATAGCCCCGGCGTGTGACAAGGTAGTCGGCGGCCCCGCCCTGGAAATCCAGGGGTGTGTCCGGAGAAAGCTCAAAGCTATGGTAGCTGACCTTGACCGGAAGGGCTTCCAGGGAGGCGCTAAAGGCGGCAAGGCCGGCCTCAAAGCGATGCTTGCCGATATAGCACCAAGGGCAGACGACATCGGACCAGATATCGACCATGATGGGTTTGCCCGGAATCGTGCTATTCTGCTTGTCCATACGCAAAAGATAGCAAGAAGGACGGGCTCGACCCAAGAGGAATCGAAGACCCTAAGGCGAGGCCTGTTCCCGGAACCGGAATGAGCTACTATTATCATAAGTCAGGAGGATTCATGAGAAAAAGCATTGTCGCCCTAGGATTCGCTCTTGTCCTTTCCCTTTCCAGCCTTTCAGCGGCCGGTCCCGGGGGCATCACCGGGATCGGGGTCTTTGGCAGTCTGGGCAATTCCACCCTGGGCAATACCGGGGGTGGCTTGGGTCTCAGCCTCAAATTCGGGTCCTTCCCCGTCCTCGGCCTGCAGTACGACCTCTCTGGGGATGGTCGCCTGGCCCTTTCCTGCGACTATTATGTGATCGATGCCCAGGGTCTCACGGGCCCGCTCTCTTTTTACCTGGGAGCCGGGATCTTCGGGGGCCTGGGCTTTGGCGCAGGCGGGAGTATTGCCCTGGGCCTGCGGGTGCCCCTGGGCCTCCAGCTCTGGCCAGTAAGGAAATTCGAGATCTTCCTGGCTGCGGTTCCCCTTATCCGGGTAATCCCGACCACGAGCCTAGGCATAGGAGGAGAGATCGGAGCGAGGATCCACTTCTAGCCCTGGAGGGGCGGCCCCAGCTCTTCCCAGCGGGCGGCCGCCCTTCGGAGGTGGGGGATCACTATCGAGCCTCCCACGATGAGGCCGACCGAGCAGGCTTCCTGGAATTCCTCGGTGCTTACGCCCTCTTCATGGCTGCGGATCGTGTGATAGAGGATGCAGTCATCGCAGCGCAGGACCAGGGATGCCACTAGGCCCAGGAGCTCCTTGGTCTTGGCCGGCAAGGCGCCGGGGCGGTAGGTCTGGCCGTCGAGGCTAAAGAAGCGCTTTATCTCGAGGCCGGCTATGCCCAGGACCTTTTCGTTGAGTATCTCCCTCTCGGCTTGCCATTCCTCAATGCTTTTGTCGAAGAGCTCTTTCTTTTCCTGGTCCATGCGTGCCTCCGTCTAGGCGAGGCTACACCGCAAGCCCGGAGGCCAACAAGCCCGGAGTTCCATTGGCCAGGAGCCTTGTGATTTTCCCGGTGGACTCAATATATGAAAATTACTATATTATTCCCAAGGCCTAAGGCCAGTCTGCAAAGGGAGGAATCATGTCGGAAAAGCTCAATCTCGAGGGATTCAAGACTAAGGTGTTCAATTGGGAAGCAAACAAGGAATGGAAATACGAGGGTGACCTGCCGGCGATCATCGATTTCTATGCCGACTGGTGCGGTCCCTGCAAAATGGTGTCCCCGATCCTGGACGATGTGGCCAAGCGCTATGAGGGCAAGCTCCACGTCTATA
>JAKPBN010000051.1 GCA_029778945.1 Spirochaetota bacterium | reverse complement strand
GATGCTGGCGATAAAGGGGATGGATTGGCCCAAGTAGAAGGGCACGGCTAGATTGAGGAAAATAGCCAGCTCGATGCTTCCCACGAGCACCACCGGCAGGAAAAGGGACGTGAAGATGATAGCGATGATGATAAACACGAGGACCACCGAGACCAGGTCGACCCGGATAAAGTCCACCGCCGTGATATCCACAAGATCCTTTATCAAGGCGCCTTCTCCAGTCACGAGACCCTCCGGATCATAGGACTTCATGAGGGAGATCAGCAGCTCGAGCTGGTGGTCGGAGTCGGAGGTCGCGGACTGGTACTCGGAGTTGACTATGATCATTTCCCGGCCATTCACCTTGAAGATGGAGCGGATGCTCGCGGGTATGAACTCCTCGGGGATCAGGGCCCCCAGGTATTTCTCAAAGGCCAGCACCGAGGTCACCCCGGGGAGCTCCTCGATCTGGGCGAGGAATTTGCGGATCGTAGCCGGGGGCATCCCGTCTTTTACGATCACAAAGTGGGTGGTGGTCATATTGAAGTCTTTTTTCAGCCGCTCCAGGGCCTGGATCGAGGGCAGTCCCTTGGGCAGCAGGGCGGTTAGGTTGTAGAACTGCTCGGTGTTTTTCCGGCCATAGATGGCGGGCACGAAGGCCAGGACAAACACCACGGACAGGATGATGCAGTGCCGGGAGACAAAGGCCGCCGTGGCCTTGAAGGTTGGCAGGAGGGGGCGGTGCCTGAGCCTGTGGATGGGCCCGTCCAGGAACAGGATCAGGGAGGGCAGGATGGTCATCGTGCAGATGAGGCCGATGACCACGCCCTTGGCCATGACCACGCCTATGTCGGCGCCCAGCTTGAGGTCCATCACGCACAGGGCCAGGAAACCCGCGACCTCGGTCAGGGCGCCGCCGGCGATGGTCAGGAAGGTCTTGTGGATAGCCTCGGCCATCGCTTCCTTCTTGTCCGCGTAGCGCTTCCGCTCGTCCTCGTAGCGGTGGAGGAGGAAGATGGAAAAGTCCATCGTCACGCCCAGCTGAAGGATGGCCGCGAGGCCCTCGGTAAGGCTTGAGACCTGGCCTAGGACTATGTTGCTGCCCATGTTATAGAGGATTGCGATCCCTATCTGGGCCAGGAAAATAAAGGGTATCAGGTAGGATTCCATGGAGAAGCCCAGGACTACCGCGCAGAAGAGCACCGCGAGGAGGAGGAAGAGCGGGGTTTCCTGGTTGGAAAGGGTCTTGCTGTCCAGGTTGGTGGCCGAGGTGCCCGCGAGGTAGCAGTCCTTGTCGGTGACGGCTCGGATGCCCTTGATCGCCGCCTCGGTGATCGGTGAGGCCGAGGCCTCGGAGAAGCGGATGATCATGAGGGTTGACTCGCCGGCAAACAGGGCATCCCTGAGGGCCGCGGGCAGGATCTCCCGGGGAATGCGAGGATCGACGATGTCGTCGATCCAGACCACGGAATCGACGCCCTCCACCTTGGCGATCTTTTCCTTGAGCCCCAGGACTTCCTTCGTGGACTTCTTGTCTACAATCAGGAAGGCGGAGGATGCGTCCCCGAACTCCTCGTCCAGGATCCTTTCCCCCTTCATGGAGTCCAGGTAGCCCGGCAAATAGTCCAGGGTGTTGTAGTTGACCCCCGTATTGAGCATGCCAAAGACGGCGGGTATGGCCAGGACTAAGGCAAGGAGGAGGATGATTCGGCTATGGCGGGCTATAAAGCGGGCCAATTTCATCGGATCGCCTCGAGCGCTTTGGGGGGCTCTTCGCTGGCCAGGAGGCGGCGTATCGAGGAGAGAAGGAAGGGCTTCATCACGTCAATGCCTGCCGGTTCCCCTAGGATTATCGAACTATAGCTGATCGAGGTGACAAGCTCCATGACCACGTAGGCCATTCTAGCGGATTCCGGGCTGGTCGGGGAAGCTTTTCCGAGGAGCTGGAGGGCCGAAGCGGCGGGATTCTCCATCCTCGCTTCCCGGTCTAGCATCCCCCAGGTCATATTCCGATAGATCAGGCCCAAGAGCCCCGGCTGGCGGGTGAATTCGTCGATCAACTCCTCCACCACAAAGAGGAGGCCTTCGGATTCCGAGGCCGGCTGCCTAAGGTTGGCGCTCAGGGCCGCAGCCACGACCAAGGCCTTGCTCCTATCTGCGATGATCTCCCGGAGGATCTCATTCCGGTCATGGAAGTAGAGATAGAAGGTGCCCTTGGCCACTCCTGCCTTGCGGACAATATCATCTATGGACGTGGACTCGCTGCCCTTCGAGAGGAAGAGCTCCAGGGCCGCGGCCATCAGCAAGCTTTTTTTCTTTCTCTTTTTCTCGTCGACAAGACTGGAGATCATCCGCAACTCCGGCGCAAAACCTGGTAGGGCAGGGACTAGGCCTAAGAAATCTAGTCCCAATAATGACTTTTAGTCAATAAGTAATGCGGATATTGCCTTGTTGCCACACTTTCTCAAACAATATCTCGAAGGCTTGGCCGCCGTCCCGGTTGGCCCGGGCTTCGAATTTGGTCTCCGGACGCCACTCCTGGTGGGGCGCATAGTCCTGGTGGCGGTTCTTCAGGCCCGCCGTGGCCCGGAGCAAGTCCAGGGTCCATTCGGCGTAGTCCGCCACATCGGTCACGAAGTAGAGGTAGGCCCCGGGGGCAAGGCGGGATACCAGAAGCTCCACGAGGCCTGGCCGCAGCAAGCGGCGCTTATGGTGGCGCTTCTTGGGCCAGGGATCGGGATAGAAGATGTGGAGCCCCGCAAGGGACGCGGCGGGGACGTGGGATTCCAGGTATTCCACCGCGTCGAAGTGGACTATCCGGAGATTTTCCAAACCCTGATCCTCGATTTGGCAGAGGAGGCGGCCTACCCCGGGGGTGTGCACCTCCAGGCCAAGGTAGTTGATGGCCGGATTGGCCTGGGCGATCCTCCAGGTGGCTTCCCCCATGCCAAAGCCGATTTCCGCCACCAGGGGATGGTCATTGCCAAAGACGGCCCGGGGATCAAGGGCCTCTCCGGGCCGCACAGGGACGCAATAGCGGGGCGCCAGCTCCACCAAGGCCTTTCTCTGGGCATCGGTCATCCTGCCTGCCCTCAGCACATAGGTTCTGATGCTCTTGTCCGGGGCCAGGTCTAGCGCTTTGTCTTCCATGAGAATGCTCCACAATGGGTTTGGGGGTCATAGCCGTAGACCGCGACGCTCGCGGTCTTCCCGGCCAGGGCTCCGGACAGGAGGCCCTCAAGATCGTTGCTGCCCCGTCCTATCGGCTTGGCCTGCAGGAGGATCCCGGCGGCGTCATAGGCCAGGAGGGCCGTCTCGGGCCAGACAGAATCCACCTCGGCCAGCTTTCCGCTTGCCGTGACCGAGGGTGGGGCCTTCCGGGGGGCCTCGCAGTCCAGGGTAAAGGACCTTTCGGCCCTCTGGCCCGAGAGGTCCGTGGCCACCAGGCGATAGACTCCCCGGGGCAGGGCCGACCGGTCGGCCATGGCCAGGTCGGCGCCACCTATCCAAGTGTCGTCGCCTTCCTTGAGCACCGACCAATTGCCGCCATCCAGGACCCAGGCAAGGCCCGAGGCGTCCTGGCTCAGGCTCAGGGACTCTATGTCCTCGGGGCCGTCAAAATCGTGGACATTGGCGAAGATCGAAAGGCTTTCATAGTAGCCCCCCTTCTGGGGCCTCATCTCGAGGCGCCAGCTTAGGGCCAGGACTTCCGGGGCCTCTCCGCCACAGGAGGTGAGGCCCAGCCCTAGGGCGAGGCAAAGAAGAAGCTTAGGGCAGGCTAGCCTCACAGGCCCTTCTTCCCTCCAAGGAAGGCGACCGCCTCGGCCATCGAGGCAAACTCCCGGTTTTCCCTGCTCTCCATGGACCTTAGGGTAACCGTGCCCTTCTGGGCCTCATCCTGGCCGCAGATCAGGGCATAGGGTATGCCCTTCTTTTCCGCGTAGGCAAATTGCTGGGCGAGCTTTTTCTTTTCCGGGAAGATCTCCGTGGCCAGGCCTGCCTTGCGCAGGGCCGAGGCCAGGCCCTGGTACCGGGGGCCAAAGCTCTCCTCGAGGGCCAGGATAAGGACTTCCGTATAGCCCGAGCGGCCCTTGGTCCGTCCCAGGCTTTCGAGGGCCGTGAGGAGTCGATCAAGGCCTATGGCCGCGCCGACTCCGGGCAGGCGCTTTTTGGTGTAGAGGCTGGCCAGTTCATCATAGCGGCCCCCCCCGCAGACCGAGCCAATCTCGGGCATCGCATCCAGGCGGGTCTCAAAGACCACCCCGGTGTAGTAGTCCAGGCCCCGGGTTATCGAGGGGTCTAAAACGAGCTGCCCTGAGGCTCCCGGACCCACGGCTCCCGCCGAGCGGGCGGAGTCCCAGATCTCCCGGAGGCGCTGGGAATCAGGCCCAGGCCCACCGGCCAGGCTTTCCAGCTTTTTCAGGGTCGCCTCAAAATCCGCCTCGGGACGTATATATTCCAGGACCTTGGCGGCCGCCGAGGCGCCAATCTCCTCGCCCAGGAGCTTTTCAACCTCCGCGGGGCCTATCTTGTCCAGCTTGTCCACAAGCCTCAGCACCGCGGGAGCCTTGTCCTGGGCTCCCAGGTTGGCGATAAAGCGGTTGAAAAGGGTCCTGTGGTTGATCCTGAGGGTAAAGGAGCCGATATCCAGGGCCGCGAGGGCATCATGGATAAGCAGGACTATGTCCGCGTCCGCGGCGGCGGCATCGGTGCCCACGATATCAAAGTCGCACTGCATGAATTCCCGGTACCGGCCCCGCTGGGTGTTCTCGCCCCGCCAGACCTTGGCCATGTGATAGCGGCGAAAGGGGAGGTAGAGCTCATCCACATGCTCGGCCATAAACCGGGCAAAGGGCACGGTGAGATCAAACCGCATCGCCACGTCCCGGTCTCCATTGTCCTTGAAGCGATAGACCTGCTTGTCGGTCTCGCCCCCGCCCTTTCCAAGGAGGATCTCGGCGTACTCAAGGACCGGGGTGTCTATGGGGACAAAGCCAAAGGACCTGAAGACCCTGGCCAAAGTGTCGATCAGGGCCTGCCTCTCGATCTCCGCCTCGGGCAGGTAGTCGCGAAAGCCCTTGAGGACCCGGGGCTCGATAATATCGGGCATCTTGCCTCCCTTCTATTGGCGTATTATGCGTCGGCCCGGGGCCTTGTTTCAAGGGACCTTGACTCCCCCCGGGGGAGGCGACCATGATCTTGGGCATGCTCCTCGTAATCGATGTGGGAAACACGAATATCGTCGGCGGCCTCTACCGGGAGGGCCGCCTTGACTTCACCCTTAGGATCCAGACGGTCACCAAGAAGACCGAGGACGAGTACTCTATCACCTTCCGCTCCCTCCTCTCCGACCGGGGGGTGGGGGCAGGGGAGATAGACCGGGTTGTGGTGTCCTCGGTGGTGCCCTCCCTTTCCCAGTCCATCGCGGCCATGTGCCAGAGGCTCTTTGGGGTCGAGGCCATCATGCTCGGGCCTTCGGTCTATCCCCGCCTTCCCCTTTCCATCCCCAGCCCCCATGAGATCGGCACCGACCTCGTCGCCGATGCCCTGGCGGCCTGGACCCGGATCAAGGGTGGCGTGATTGTAGTCGATTTTGGCACCGCCCTGACCTTTACCTGTGTCGACGCCGCGGGGGCCATCCTTGGGGTGAGCATCGCCCCGGGCCTCGGCACCGCGGTGGGAGCCCTCTCCCGGGACACGGCCCAGCTTCCCAATGTGGAGCTCCAGGCCCCAGGCTCGGTGATTGGCACCAATACCGTGATGTCCATCCAGGCCGGGGTTGTCCATGGCTATGCGGGACTGGTGACCCACCTTGTCGGGAGGATGAAGGAAGAGATGGGCGGCAAGGTTATGGTGATAGCCACCGGAGGCCTGTGCAGGGTGGTCTCGGGCCTCGTGGACGTCTTTGACGCCGTCGATCCCGACCTGACCCTGGATGGCCTAGCCCTGGTGGCAGGCTATTGCTAGCTAGACTGGCGCCCGGGCCCTCAGCCGCCCCGCAAAAGCTCGGAAAGCTCGTCCGAGGAGACGAGGTCTGTCTCGCTCTCCCCCTGGCCCGACAGGCTCAGGGCCTTTTCCAGCTCTGAGAGCAGGGCCCGCTGGCCCGAGATAAGCTCGGCTAGGGCTTCCCGGTCCTCCCCATAGATGGCGGCGTTGGGATAGCCGCCATCCCGGAGCTTCTGGAGGCAGGCCGCAAAGGACCGGGCCGTCCGTTCAAGGAGCTTCAGGTACTCGATCCTGTCTATGAGGTGGGAACTCTGGGCAAGCATCTGGCCAAAGCTCCGGAGATTCCTGTCGATAAACCGCAGGTCTCCCTCGATCCTCTCGCGGAAGTACTCCGGATCGGCCTCTACGGAGAGTCCGGCCTCGAGGGTCCTGGCTAGGAGGGAGAGGAAGAATAGGTCATCCTGATAGTGCGTTTTTTGCGGCATAGTATTCTACCCCAATCATCGGTATTTGGGCCTCGGAAGTAAAGCCCGCCCCCCCAACGGCTTGATTAGGCCCTGCTTTTTACGGTATAAAGGTCAAACCCGTCTCTTTCGCCCTTAGGAAGGGATGGCACCCATCCGCCTGTAAGGCGGACACGTCCGGCCCTAGGCCGGATCACAGTCCATTGGGAGGAACCATGAGGAAGTACGAACTGGTCGCGCTCTTTCCCTCGGAAGAAGAACTCTTCCGCCAGGGCAAAGAGGCGGTCGTCGCCGAGCTCGCCAAAGAAGGCGCGCACGATGTGAAGGAAGAGGATATGGGAGACCGCATCCTCGCATACCCGATCAAGAAGCGTGACCGCGGTCACTATATCCTGTTCAGGATGGACTATGATCCCCAGAAGATCATCCCCGCGGAGAGGGCATTCAAGCTCAATCCCAACCTCCTGAAGTACCTTTTCGTCAGGGCTGAGGCCTAATAGGCCCAAGGAGTCGGGCCATGGGAGATCTTTCCGTAGCCGTCCTCGTCGGCAGGCTTACGAGGGACGCCGAGCTCAAGTACACGAATTCCGGCCAGGCTATCTGCCACTTCTCGGTCGCCACGGGGACCAAGGTAAAGAAGGGCGACCAGTGGGTCGAGGAATCCAGTTTCTGGGACGTCGATCTCTGGGGCAAGCGGGCCGAGTCCGTCAGCCAATATCTCACCAAGGGCAAGCTGGTCGCCGTCCAGGGCGATATGCGCCAGGACAAGTGGGAGCAGGACGGGCAAAGCAGGATGAAAGTAAAGATCACGGCCAACGATGTCCAGTTGCTGGGCAGCCAGGGCGGTCAGGGCGGAAGCCAGGGCTATAGCCAGGGTGGATCCAGTGGTGGAGACCGGGGCGATCCTCGTCCCGCCAGGCCGGGCAATGCGCCCCCGCCCAGGTCAGCTCCCCGCGAAAGCGGGCCGGCCGCCGACGACTTTACCGACGACATCCCATTCTGAACAAGGAGATACGACATGTCTGATATGAAAGACCAGGATAATAGGCCTTCCCGCCAGGACAATGACGGCGAGCCCCGGCGCGACGATGACCGCGGCTCCGGCGGCCCGAGGAGGGGCAAGGGCTTCTTCAAGAAGAAGGTCTGCAAGTTCTGCGCCCAGAAGCTGACCATCAACTATAAGGACGCGGATGTCCTCCGCCGCTTTGTGACGGATCGGGGCAAGATCCTTCCCCGCCGCATCACTGGCTCCTGCGCCAAGCACCAGCG
>JAKPBN010000038.1 GCA_029778945.1 Spirochaetota bacterium | reverse complement strand
GGAGAGTGGTGTGGGTAGCCGAGAATTCCGCCTTGAGCCTCAGGGTCTTGGTCTTTTCCCGGGGCCTCACGATGGCCAGGATGCCATCCTGCACCGCATGGGCCCTCCGCCGGGACAGGAGGGAGGGCAGGATCTCCACGCCCAGGTAGGCCAGGCCCCCGATGTAGGGGACAATGATGATTATCCAGATCCAGGTGGAGTTCCTGCCGGTCTTGATCGCGTGGACCAGGCAAAGGAGCTGGAGGGCGTAGGGCAGGATATACCAACTAAGACTAAGCATCGGTCGCTCCTGGAATATTTATCTATGTCTTGTCCGGGGCCGCGCCGAGGGCGGCCTTGAAGTGCTCCATCGCCAGGGCCCACTTGCGGGCTGAGACCGAGCGGAGCGCAAAGTTGACCTGATAGAGGTTGCGGCCCTGGTAGAACTCGAGCTGGCTCCGCTTCAATACCGTGATCGCCTCGAGCTCGGCGAGGGGAAAGACGAGGACTTCGCCCAGGAGCGTCGCCAGCTCGACCCGGTCGGGATAGAGGATCAGGGTGCCTGCCCGCAGGCGGCGCAGGGGGTTCATCTTGCGGCCCTTCCCGATGACGGCGCCCTCGTCGCTGAAGAAGGGCTTGGGGGCCCCGCCCTGGAAGGTGGCCGTGCGGCCGGCCTCCAGGGCCGCGGCAAAGGTCGGTCCCTGCCAGGCATCCCAGGCCTTGATGGTGTCAAAGCGCAGGCCGGCCTTGCCCAGGGCATGGAAGTGGCCATGGCGGTCCAGGGTCCAGGCCGAGCCGCAGGCGTGGCAGTGGAGGTGGTTGCCGCGGCTGCGCATCCGGCCGATGCTTCCGCAGTCCTGGCAGGTGAAGAGGGCGAGCTCGACGTGCTCGGCCCGGCGCCGGGAGTGGAAGCGGATGGGCTCGGCGGCGAGGCTTGCGTACTCGTCGTGGGCTAGGCCCGCCTCGAGGCGGGCGAAAACCTCCTCGGCCTTGAGGGTCTTGAGCTCCTCTCCCTTGAAGAGGATGGACCAGACTATCTTGACCCGGCCCTTGCGCCGGTTCCAGGTCCAGCGGGGCAGGCTCATGTAGCCCCCCTCGATCCGGGCCGCGACCACGGGAACCTTGAGCAGCTTGAGGAGCTTGGCCGTGGAGGGGAAAAGGGGAAGGGTCTTTCCGTCCCAGCTTTGCTGGCCCTCGGGAAAGATGCCCACGACGCCTTTGCGCTTGCGGATAACCTCGACAATCCAGTTGATCGTGTCTATGTCGGGTATGGCCTTGGACTTGGGTATGGAGCCCACGAGGCTGAGGAAAAAGCGCATAAAGCGGGTGCGGAGATTCCCGTCGCTGGTGATCCAATAGACGGGCTCGGGGATCGAGACTCCCAGGAAAAAGGGGTCCCGGGTGGTCACGTGGTTGGCCACGACGACATAGGGAGGCCGCAGGGTCTTGAAGAGGTCAAAGCCCTCATGCTCGATCCGGTAGACCTTGCCCAGCCAGGTCCCGTAGGTCAGCTTGACAAATTTATTGAAAAATCTCGAGTTGATGGGTATATAGCGCTTGCTGCTGGACATGGAGTCTCCCTTTTCTGGCTCCACTTTAGCCTAAGCTCGGGGCTTTTGCCACAGGAATTGCCGCGGCCATAGCCTTGCGCCTGTCCTCCCCTGGCGGCTAGTATCTGGGAAGCGACAGCGGGGGAGGGGTGTGGTGAGCGAAGGTCAGAGGGATGAGGGCCTCATGCGGGCGGCCGGGGAGCTGACCCAGAGGGCCAGGGCCGAGATGGCCCGCAGGATTGTGGGCAAGGACGAGGTGGTGACGGGCATCCTGATGGGCGTCGTGGCCTCGGGCCATGTCCTCCTGGAGGGTGTCCCGGGCCTGGCCAAGACCCTGGCGGCCAAGACCTTTGCGGAGATCTCCGGCCTGGACTATTCCCGGGTCCAGTTTACCCCGGACCTTCTCCCGGCGGACATCACGGGCACCCTCATCTATGACCAGTCCTCGGGACGTTTTACTCCCCGCAAGGGTCCCCTGTTCGCCAACGTGGTCCTGGCCGACGAGGTCAACCGGGCCCCGGCCAAGGTCCAGTCCGCCCTCCTCGAGGCCATGGAGGAGGGCCAGGTGACGATTGGGGACACCAGCTATGCCCTCCCCGAGCCCTTCTTTGTCCTGGCGACCCAAAACCCCATCGAGCATGAGGGCACCTATCCCCTGCCCGAGGCCCAGCTCGACCGCTTTATCCTCAAGGTGGTAGCCAGCTACCCCTCGGCCGAGGAGGAGTCGGCCATTGTAAGCCGGGTGGCCAACCGGGAGACCGTGCCGGTGTCCAAGGTCCTGGGAGCCCAGGAGATTGGCCTCCTCCGCCGGGCCGCCGAGTCCGTCCGGGTGGACGAGTCCCTGGTGGACTATGCCGTCCGCCTGGTAAGGGCTACGCGGCCGGCCAGCGCGCCTCCGGGCCCCCAGGCCCTGCGGGACGTGGCGCGCTGGCTCGAATACGGCGCCTCGCCCCGAGCCTCGATCCACCTCTACCGCTGCGCCAGGATCCATGCCCTCTTTGACGGCCGCGCCCACGTCCTCCCGGACGACGTGAAGGCCTGCGCCCCGGCCGTCCTCCGCCACCGTCTTGTCCTTTCCTACCAGGCCGAGGCAGATGGCATCGACGCGGATTCCGTGGTCGCCGCCATCCTCGGGGCCACGGCCCTACCCTAAGAGCCGGCCGTGGACAGGGACGAGCTCCATGCCCGGGTAAGGCGCCTCATCTTCTCCTCCCCGGCCCTCTCGGAGGCCTTCTCCAAGGGGGACTTCCGCTCGGTCTTCAAGGGCCGGGGGGTGGACTTCGAGGCCCTCAGGGAATACGAGGAGGGGGACGATGCCCGCCTCATCGACTGGAATGTGACCGTCCGCCTGGCCAAGCCCTTTGTCCGCCTCTACCGGGAGGATCGCTCCCTCACCCTCTTCCTCCTCATCGATCTTTCGGCCTCCATGGACGAGGGGGGAGGGGAAGTCTCCAAGGCAGACATGGCCATCCTGGCCTCCTCCCTCCTGGGCTACGCGGCCTCGGTGCGGGGCATGTCCCTGGGGGCGCTATTGTTCGCCAGGGAGCCCCTGCGCTATTTCGAGCCCCGCAAGGGCAAGGGCCAGGCCCTGGCGATCATCGAGGCAGCCCTGGCCCTCTCTGGCTCCCCCCAGGGGGCGAGCGTGCCCGTGCGCGCCGTGGCGGGCCTGGGTGGGCCTGGCCGCGGCCCTACGGCCGAGGCCCTGGGCGTGGCCCTGGACACGGCGGGCCGCCTCCTTAAGCGGCGCTCCCTCGTCATCGCCTCGAGCGACTTCCATGCCCGGGGCTACGAGTCCTCCCTGGCCCGCCTGGGCCGGCGCCACGACCTCGTGGCCCTCCGGGTCACGGATGCCCTGGACCGGCATCTTCCGGCCTGGGGGTCCTTCCTGGTCCGGGACGCGGAGGGGACGGAAAGACGCCATCTTCCCCTCCGGAGCCTGACCCTCCGGGAAGCCTGGCGGAGGCGGGGCGAGGACGAGGCCGAGGCCTTCCGGGAAACCTGCCTTTCCTCCCGGGTAGCCTACCTCGAGCTCGACACGGCCGCCGACCCCGCCCGGGCCCTCCTGGAGTTCTTTGGCAAGCGGAGGAAGGGATGAGGCCGTTCCGCGCCCTCCCGGCCCTCGCCCTCCTCCTTGCCCTGGGCCTTGGTGCCTCTCCGGCCCGGGCGGCCACGGCCAAGGTCGACAAGCTGGCCTTCCTGCCCGCCAGCTACCATGTGGGGGAGGAGGTCGAGGCCCTCGCCCTCGTGCGCCTCGAGGGCGGAGAGCTCCAGCCCTTCTCGGTCAAGGCTGGGGAGGGCCTGCCCAGTCCGGGGCCCCACGCCGATCCGGAGCTGCGCTCGGTGAGCCTCTCAAAGGTCCGGGAGGGCTGGGAGCTCCGGATACGCTTTGTCCCCTGGTCCCCCGAGGAAGGGAGCCTCCCGGCCCTCGAGCTCCGGGGCCTCTCGATACCGGCCCTGGCCTATCGGGTGTCCTCGGTCCTCGGCCCCGGCGCTCGGGACCCCGCCCCCCCCAAGCCCCAGCTCGATCCCCCTGGCTCGGCCATCTACCTGTACGGTTTCGCGGGCCTCGCCCTCTTCCTGGGCTTTGTGGTCTTTGCCTCCGCGGCCTGGCTCATCCCGGCGGCCCTCCGCCTCCTGGCTCGGCGCAAGGCCACCCAGGCCAGGAGGGACCTGGGCCGGAGCCTGGCCTGGCTGGCCAAGGAAAAGGGCAAGGCGAGGCCCCAAGACTTTTACGCCGCCCTGGCCCGGGCTTTTCGGGTCTATATGGCCGCCCGCCTCCTGCCCGCCGCCCCGGCTCTCACCCCCAAGGAGCTCCAGGCCCTGGGGGAGGATGTCTTCCCTGTCCCGGGGCTCCGGGACGAGGCGGCGGCCCTGCTTGCGGAGTCCGACGCGGTGCGCTTTGCCGGTCTCGAGGCCGGCGAGGCCATGATGGGCGAGGCCCTGGCCAGGGCCGCCCGCCTGGGCGATGTCGCCGAGGAGGCCCTCGATGCTGGCCTTTGACCGGCCCTGGCTCCTCGGCCTCCTCGCCCTCCTGCCTGCCCTCTGGTACCTCAAGCGCCGGATTGGACGCCGGGGCATAGCCTTCCCCCTGGCTCCCTCGGGGGGCCAGGCCTTTTCCGGGCTCCCGAACCTGCCTCGCCTCCTCGGCTTTGCCGCCTCCTGTCTTTTCTGGCTGGGTCTGGCCCTGATGGTCGTGGCCGCCGCGGGCCCGGCCCGGGTGAGCCGCTCCATCCTCTATCTATCCCGGGGCAACGAGATCAACTTTGTCCTCGATGTCTCCCCCTCCATGGCCGCCGAGGATTTCCAGCCCAACCGCCTCGAGGCCGCCAAGGCCATCATCGACGGCTTCCTCCAGGGCCGGCGCAATGAGAGCATTGGCCTTGTGGCCTTTGGGGCCGAGGCCGCCCTGATCTGCCCCCCCACCCTGGACTATGCCGCCCTGAGGCGCCGGCTATCGGAGCTCGTGCCCGGCCAATTCGGGGATGGCACGGCCCTGGGCTCGGGGATGGGCACGGCCCTGGCCCATTCGGCCACCTCGGGGGCGCCCCGAAAATTCCTCGTCCTCCTCACGGACGGGGAAAACAACGCCGGGGCCCTGGCCCCGGCCACGGCGGCGGCCCTGGCCGCCAAGCGCTCCGTCCAGGTCTCGGTGATCGGGGTAGGCTCCCGGGGAGACATCCCCCTGACTTACACCGACCCGGCCACGGGGCAAAAGCGGACCGGGTCCTACCACTCGGAGTTTGACCGCACGAGCCTCGAGGCCCTGGCCCGGGAGGGCGGTGGCACCTATTACGCCGCGGAAAACCCCGAGGCCCTGGCCGCCGCCTTTGCCTCCATCTCGGACTCCTCCGCCTCCCTGGCCAGGACCCGCTCGGTGTCCCGGGAGGAGTCCCTGGTCCGCCTGGTCCTGGCCCTGGGCCTGGGTATCCTGGTCCTGGCCCGCCTCCTCGAGCTTCTGTCCGGGGGGGACTTCCTATGAGCCTCGACCAGCCCCTCTTCCTTTGGCTTGCCCTCCTCGCGCCCCTGGAGCTCCTCCTCATCCTCCGTCGCCTCCCCAGGCTCACCGCCTCGGTTCGGGCCCTCTCGGGGCCCCGCCGGGCCGGGGAAGCTGGAGGATCCTATCTTGCGGCCTCGATCTACGGGGCCGGGGCTTCTTTTCTCTTTATCCTGGCCGCAAGCCTGGCCCTGGCCGGCCCCTCCTGGGGCTCCCGGGCGGTCACGGGAGAGCGCTCGGGCCTGGAAGTGGCCCTCGTCCTCGACGTCTCCCGGTCCATGATGGTCCGGGAGGGGATGGGCAGCCGCCTGGCCTCGGCCAAGGAAGAGGCCCGTTCCTATCTGCGGGCCCTGCCGGGAGCCTCCTTTTCCCTGGTCGCGGCCAAGGGCAAGGCGATCCTCCTGGTCCCCATGACCGAGGATATGGAGGCCATAGACTCAGGCCTGGACTATGCGGACCCGGATACCCTGAGCGCCGTGGGCACCGACCTGGCCGAGGGCCTGCGGGCCGGCCTGACCTCCTTCTCCGCCCAGACGGGCTCAAACCGGGTGATCCTCCTCTTTAGCGACGGGGGCGACCAGGGAGGGGAGGCGAGGGATGCGGCCGCGGAGGCCAAGAAAAAGGGCGTGAGGATCATCGCCCTTGGGGTGGGGGGCCGGGAGGCCCTCCCCGTGCCCGGACCTAGCGGGGAGCCCCTCCTGGACGCCCAGGGCCGGGCCGTGCGCTCGGCCCTCCAGCAGGCCAATCTCGTGGCCCTAGCCCAGGTTTCCGGGGGCTCCTACCTCGAGGCCGCCGACCCCTCGGCAGCGGCCCTCCTCCAGGCCGAGCTTTCCAGCCTGGGCAAGGGCGGGCGCCGGACCGAGTACCAGGTCGAGGACCGCTCGGGCCTCTTTGCCCTCCTCGCCCTGGTCTTCCTCCTGGCCCGCCTAGGAGCCTCGATCCTGGCCCTCGCAGGGAGGCGGGGATGAGGAAGCCGAGCCTTGCCCTGGCGGCCCTCCTCCTGGTCCTGGCCGCGGGTGGCCTGGCGTCCTGCGGCCGCTACAAGGACTATGGGGCGATGATCGAGGGCAATCGCCTCCACGCCCGGGGCCTCTACCAGGACGCGGCCGCGGCCTATTTATCGGTGCCCCAGGGCCGCTTTGGGGGCCTCCTCCTCTTCAACCTGGCCAATGTCTATGCCCGCCTGGGGGAATTCGAGGCCGCCGCCGAGCTCTATGCCCGGGCCCGCAAGGCCGGGGATGCCTGGCTTTCGGCCATGGCCTGGTACAACGAGGGCCTCCTCCTCTACGAGAAGACCCGCTACGCCGAGGCCTACCTGGCCTTCCGCTCCTCCCTGGCCCTGAGGCCCGGGGACGAGGACGCCCGGCGCAACCTCGAGATAGCCTGGAGGGACTGGAAGCGCAAGTCCGCGGCTCCGCCGGAAAAGGCCGCCCAGGCCGAGCGGAAGAGGGGAGACCGGGCCGACGAAGACCTCCTCCTCCTCCGGCGCCTTGAGACTGGCCGCTTTAGGCCCGGGGGAAAGACAAGCCAGGAGGTTTCTCCCCGTGACTACTAGGCCCCTTTTTTCGGCCCCCAGGTCTTTGCTTTTAATGGCCCTGGGCCTCAGCCTGGGCCTGCCCTTGGCGGCCGCCCCAGCCGCCGGCCCCGTCCCGGCCCCCAGCCCCAAGGCCCAGGCTCCGGCCTTTCCTTACCGCCTGGTCACCCAGCCCGAGCGGCCGGTTCCGGGAGAGGCCTTTTCCCTTAGCCTCGAGATCGAGGGCCTCTCCGAGGCCGTCCTGGGCCGGGTCCAGGCCTCCCCGGGCCTCGACCTGGGCCTGAGCAGCTCCCGGCCCTTTGTGGGCAAGGATGGCCTAGCCCGGGGCAGCCTTATCACCTTGGAATTCCGCGCCTCCGGCCTGGGGCCCTGGGATATCCTTCGCCTCGAGGCCAAGGGCCGGGAGGGGGACTTTGTCCTGGGTCCTCTTCATTTTGAGCCCCGGGCGGCGGTGAATGCCACTCCTGGCAAGAGGGTCCAGACCTGGGTCTGGGTGGGGCCGGACAAGGTCTTTAGGCATTCCTCCTTTACCGTCTCCCTCCAGCCAAGCCCGGCCGCGGCAGGGCCCATCCCCCCCTCGGCCTCGGCCTCCTTTGCCCCCCCCGAGGGCGGTACCCTTGAGGCCCTTCCCGGGTCTGGCCTCACCTGGACAGCCACGGCCCTCGACGCAGGCTCCCTTGAGCTCCCCCAGGCCAGGATCGAGGCGGGGGCCTTTTCGGGGAAGGCCCCGGTGCGCAGCATCGAGGTCCTGCCCCTCCCCCGGGAGATCGAGACTTCCCGGGCCATGGGCGAGTTTACCCTTGGGCTCGAGACCCCGCCCCAGGCTATCGTGCGGGATGGGGATAGCCTCGTCTACAGCCTCATCCTCGAGGGCCAGGGCAACCTGCCCTCGATCAACCTCCCCAAGCCCCGGCTGAGCCTCAATGGCCAGGCCCTGGCTCCCGACCTCGTCTCTCAGAGGCGGAGGGACAGCATCAGGGCCATCCCGGGGGGCTACACGGGCTCGGTGGTCCTCGAGTTGGTGCTGGAGGCCCCCGGCCCGGGGAACCTTGTCCTGTCCATACCCAGCCTGGCAGTCCTGGGGCCCGGAGGAGAAGTCTCCAGCCTGGGTCCCTTGAATTCTTCGATCCGGGTACTCCCCCGGTCGGGCAAGAGCGGAGGGCCGGGCTCGGATCCCTTCCTTTCTCGCCTTGGCGACCTGGCCAAGGCCGTATCGGCCCGGGGGGGCGACCTCGTAGGCCTGCCCGCCCTGGTCGCCAAGGCCCGCTTTGCCCAGGCTTTGACCCTCCTGGGGGCGGCCCCAGTCATCGTCAAGACCTCCGCGGATAGCCGGACCCTCGAGGCCTGCCTCCTCTGGGCCAAGGGAGAAAAAGGGCGGGCCCTGGGGATTGTCTATGGCATGGCGCGCCGCCATGAGGGCGGACCCGGCTTGAGCCTTTTGGCCAAGGAGGCCTCGGCCCTTCTAGGCGCGGGCAAGCCCGCGACCAAACTCCTCCCCAAGGCAAGCCTCATACTCGTCCCGGCAGCCCTCCTCGTCCTGGCCTTCCTGGGTTTTCTCCTGGCCGGGGCAAGGGCGCCCAGGACGGGGGTCCGAAAGCCCCTTCTCCGGGGAGCCGCAGGGCTCTGCCTGCTCACGGCCCTGGGCCTTGGCCTCTTTGCCGGGGCTTCCCTCTTGGAGGACAAGGCCGAGTACGGGGTGGTCTGGACCGATACCCTCCTTTCGGTGCCTTCGGCCCTGGCCGAAGGCAGGGAAATAGTCCTCAAGGGCTCCTCGGCCCGGATTATTGGAGCCTCCCCCGACTATGTCGGCCTTAGGATGGAGGATGGCCGGGTGGGCTGGGCTCCTCGGGATTTGGTCTTCCCCTATTGAATCCCCGGGGCTTCTGTGCTCATGTAGTGAGTCCCCTAAGGATAGCCCAGCTTTTTAGTGAAGGATCTATAGTATGAACTTTAAGGATATCCTGGAGGATTGGGAGAGGCTTTCCGCCCGGCCCGGGGGCCTGGATAGGGCAGCCGAAGCCGAGAGGCGGGTCAAGGAGGAGGAGGCTGGCCGCAAGGCCCAGCGAGCCTCGGAGTCGACCCCCAGAAAGCCTAGCACGGCCCAGGAATCCCTGGCATCCTGGCTGGACAGCCATGGGACCCCCGATGCCGCAGGCCGGGAAGGGGAGGCCGCCTCGGGCCTGGATCGAGGCCCCCGCGCCAAGGCCGAGGCCGAGGCCCGTCGCCTCAAGGCCCTAAAGCCCGAGGCGAGCCTAGACCTCCATGGCCTCAAGGCCGCCGAGGCCGAGGCTGCCCTGGCGGCCTTCCTTGAGGCCGCCGCGCGCAGGGGTATCGAGAAGGTATTGGTGGTGACCGGAAAAGGCATTCACTCCCAGGGCGAGCCCGTCCTGGGCAAGCTTGCGCGCCGGGTCATAGAGACCAGCCCCTGGGCGGGGCGCTTCGGCACGGCTGACGCCGCCTCAGGTGGAGGCGGTGCCCTCTGGGTTATCCTGAAGCGGGGGGATCATTTTTCGCGGTAGATGATGCGTCCGCGGTTGAGATCGTAGGGAGAGAGAGCTACCTTTACCTTGTCGCCCGGAACAATTCGGATATAATGCTTCCGCATCTTGCCCGAAAGATGGGCTAGAATCACGTGGCCCTGGGGGAGTTCAACCCTGAACATGGTGTTCGGGAGCGACTCTTTCACGATGCCTTCGACTTCGATGGCTTCTTCTTTAGCCACGGTTCCTCCTGGGGGAAATGTAGCCGCGGCGCGATCCGCGGATATCTGTCCGGAAGCTTGCAACGGCCGCCGGAGCGCATATAATAGTACGGGTCGGGGCCAGGAATGTCAATGAGCCTTGACTTTTTCGGGCATCTCATGCAAGGTGCCGATCCCTAGGGGCCAGAGGTGGACGTTGTCCCTTCCTCCCTTGAGCTTGAGCTTTCACCGACCTTCAGCAGGAGGCAGCGAATGGATAAGGACTTCACGGACCAGATGCGCGAATTGCTGGTAAACCAGAAGCGCCAGATCCTTGATACCCTCGTGGCCACGAACGCCGACTTCCGCGCCATCGTCGAGGAGATGGATCCCAAGGATTTTGCGGATGTGGCCTCCGATGACATCGACCGCAAGATGATCGAGGCCCTGGGCTCCCAGGACATCAAGCGCATAAAGGCCATCGATGCCGCCCTCTCCCGGATCCAGCAGGGCCGCTATGGCCTCTGCGCCAAGTGCGGCAAGAAGATCCCGATAGCCCGCCTTGAGGCCATCCCCTACGCAGTTCTCTGCATCGAGTGCCAGAAGGGCGAGGAGCGCCGCAACAGGTAGCCTGCCCAGCCCGGTGCTTGGCTTTTTCCGCATATAGCCGCAGGACCCTTCCTGCGGCTCTTTTTATCCTCTAGGAGCCGGAGAGGGGGCTTTCAGTCCAGCGCCCCTCCCTCAGGACCGCTATGCTGGAGTAGCCTGCGGCCTCGGCCAGGGCCCTGGCGGCCTCCCTTCGGGCCCCCAGGTGGGCCGCACAGTGGGCATCCGCCGAGAGGGTTATGCGGACTCCCTGGGCCCGCATCTCCTGCAGGAGGGCCAGGGAGGGATAGGGCTCGTCTCGCTTTCCCCTGGCCATGGCTCCGGTGTTGATCTCCACCACGAGGTCCCGGTCCTTGAGCAGGGCGACGGCCTCAAGGGCGGCATCCAGGTAGTCCCGGGACTCCTCGTCAAAGAGGCGATTCCCGGCGTTGTTTTTCTTCACGAGGTCAAAGTGGCCCAGGATGTCAAATCCGCCGTCGAGGATCAGCTCGCCAAGGCGGCGGTAATATTCCCGGTATACCCTCCGGGCTCCCCCGGCGGCGGCGATGCCCGCCTCAAGGTCGGCGCTGGGGCCGTCCACCGTAAAGGCCTTGACCCCCTCGAAGCCGACCAGGTGGACCGAGCCTATGGTGTAGTCCAGGCCCAGGGCGTCAAAGCTTCCATCCGCCGGCCTGATCTCCGGTGGGAACCAGTCGATCTCCATGCCTAGGTGGATGTCCATGGTGCCCGCCCAGACCTTTTGTAGGCGCCGGATCTCTGCCGCATAGGCCTCGAGGGCCTCGGGCTGGACTCCCCAGGGCATGCCGGCAGGGAAGGGGGCATGGCTGGAAAAGCCCAGGGCATCGAAGCCAGCGGCCCGAGCTGCCTGGGCCATATCGGCCGGGCTCTGCTCCCCGTCGCAAAACGTCGTGTGGGTGTGGTAGTTGGCGCGCATGGGGGCCATTCTAGACCGGCTTACTGGGGACTGGGAAGCTCCGCATGTCCCGCGGCGCCTCTCATACTAAGAGTTCGCGCAAAGGCGCTAAGGCGCAAAGGAAGAATGGAGAAGGGAGATGGGAGATGGGAGATGGGGGAAATAGAGGGGAAGGAAGAAAGGTTTCGTTTTTAAGAATTAAAAATTAAAATTTCTTATTATTTCCTATCCTTGCTATCCCCTCCGGAACTTTGCTCCCTTGCGCCTTTGCGCGATTCCCTAATTCTCTTCTCTCTCTTTTCCCAACCATCCCTTCCGAAACCTTGCGCCTTAGCGCCTTGCGCGCTTCTCCCTTAGCTAAGGTCCAAGGTGTTGAGCAATAGCATTCTGGAATTCCGAAAAAGCCGCCTTGAGCCCTGGCAGACCCTGGAGGGCGGCCTCGATATTGGCCTCCCTCCCTGCAGTCTCGAGGACCAGGGCCGCGTTTCCCAGGCGCTTGGCGGATAGGTTCCAGGCGGCGCCCTTGATCGAGTGGGCCGTCTCCCTCACCTCTTCGGCCTGGCCGGCCCCTAGGGCCTTCTCAAGGTCGAGGATCTGGCCCTTGGCCTTGGCCTCAAAGCGCCCAAGAAGGCTCACCACGGTCTCTGCCTGGCCCAAAAACGTATCCAGGACCCCCGCCCAGTCGAAGACTTCCCGGTCCACCGGGGCAGGCTTGGATGGGGCCTCCGGGACGGCTTCCAGCTCCGGTATGAGGCCCCCGTCGTCCTCCTGGCCCGGGACGGCTCCAGCCCTGGGCTTGGCGCGCGCCGGGCCACCGGCCTTGCCGCCCTCGCTCTTTGGCCCTTTGCCGATCCGGCCCTTGGGCAGCCAGGTAGAAAGTATGGCGGCCAGGTCGCTCTTCTTGAAGGGCTTGAGGAGGATATCGTTCATCCCCGCCTCGATGCACTTTTCCCTCTCGCCCTTGAGGGCCGAGGCGGTCACCGCGATGATGGGGCCCTTGTAGCCCTTTTCCCTCAGGGCCAAAGAAGCCTCGTAGCCGTTCATCCGGGGCATGAAGATGTCCATGAGGACGAGGTCGGGGCTCCGCCCCTCCTTGACCGCTTGGGCTCCGAGCTCGACC
>JAKPBN010000493.1 GCA_029778945.1 Spirochaetota bacterium | reverse complement strand
GGAGATCTTGCCCTGCTCCTCCTGGCCCGAGGCCCTGGGCTCGGTCCTCACCGGGGACTTCCGGGAGCTTTGGTTTTCCGAGCGGGCCGGGACCTTCAAGCGCAAGGAATTCGCCTCCCCGGCCTGCAAGGCCTGCCCCTCCTTTGTCGCCTGCCAGGGCGCCTGCCCCCTTTACTGGAGATCCGTGGGCTGCCAGGAGCTCGAAGCCCTAGGCATGGCCAAGACCAAGGCCCCGCAGGCTGCCCTCGCGGCTGCCTCGGGCTAGGAGTAATCATGGAAAAGGAATTCCGCTTTCTCAACCTGTCCCTCCCAGCCCGCCTTGTCTTGGCTGGGGGCCTCTACGCCCTTGGGGCCAGCCTCGAGCTTTTCCTCAGGCTTCCCCTCATTGTGGGAGGCGTCTTTGCCGTCCTGGGCTGGTTCCCCCTTATGCTCAAGGGCGTGAGCAACCGTCCCGACGACCAGGGCCTCGAGGAATGGAGGCCCGTCACGATGGCGGAGATCGACCGGCTCGACGACGGCCTACGGGCCTCGAAAAAGCTCAAGGCCAAGGTGTTCTCCCCCCGGGCCCTCCTTATCTTTCTCATCGTTGTGCCCCTGGTGATCATCCTTTGGATTGTGGGCGCGTGGACGGGCCGGGGCGACTTGGCCTTTATCGCCTTCCATGGGGCCTTCTTTTCCGTGCCCGCGCTGTTTTTCGGGCGGGTGAGTGTCTTTGTGCCCTCGGACATAGCCCTCAAGATGCCCTGCTTCAGGGTCCTTGGCTCCCAGGACCTCCCTGAGGGTCTTGTCCTCGCGCCTTACCTGAGGTTTGACAAGGACAAGAAGGGCGGGGACGTGCCCGAGGATTTGCGCTTCCTCCTGGAGAAGAAGCGCGGCCCCGCCGACCTTGTGGGCGTCCAGCTCCAAGCGGCGATCAACAAGGGGCCTAACGGACCCGTGCCTTATCTATATGCGGTGGTCCTCACCAAGGGGAAGGATGGCCCTAGCCACGCGGCCGCCTCTCGTCTGCGGCCCCGGGGCTACGAGGTCGAGGCCGGGGGAGACGGGGACTATGGGACCGTCGTGATCCGCCAGAAGACCACGGGCACGGGCTATCATACCGAGCCTTCGGATTGCCAAAACCTCTTCTCTCTCTGCCAGGCTTTTCTGCTGGACCTGTGATGGCAGTCCAGGCATTGACACGGGCCGTCGCCCGGGGCGAGGATCGGGGCATGAGGCCCATTCGCGTTTTTTCCAGCTTTGCAGCCCTCACCATTTTCCTGGCTTCCGGCATGCCCGGCTTTGCCCAGACCAGCCCCGAGGCCTTCCTGCCCCGGGCGGGGGGCCTCCTCTGGTCCCGCTCGGAGACCTCCGGCGGCCTTTCCCAGGTGATGAAGGCCGAGGAGTCCATCCTCTCCCCCGACCGCTCCTCCTGGTCCCTCGTGGACGACATCAGCCTCGACAAGGCCTCGAGCCTAGGGGCCTGGTTTTCCGGCTTTAGCATCGCCTATCGCGAGGACATCCTCCGCGGACAGATCGAGGAGAGCGGCTTTTTTATCGAGGCCCGGGCCCTCCAGGTTGGCTTTGCCCTGGAGCCCCGGTTTGACCTGGTCTTGCCCTGGGGCAAGGAGTCCTTTGAGGCCGAGTACACCCGGGCCAGCGGAGGGCCCAAGGACAGCCTTGTCCTCCGGTACAAGCTCTTCAAGCTGCGCTACGCCCTGGCGGGAATAGAGAAGCTCGCCGCCACCCAGGGCATCGAGGCCCTGGACAAGCAGAGGGTGACCCTCAAGCTCTACTCGGACCGAGGGACCCTGTCCCTCGATATGCCCCTGGCCTGGTACCTCGAGCTCTACAGGAAGCTCAAGACAAGGTACTAGGAAGCGGGACTAGGCTTCCATGCGCATCGAATTCCAGGCCAAGGTCATCTTCTGGCATGGACCCGCGCCCTTCCTGTTTGCCCCTGTGCCGGCCGACATCAGCAAGACCATAAAGGAGCTCTCGGCCCAGCTAAGCTACGGCTGGGGTTGCATACCTGTCATGGTCAGGCTAGGCAAGACTGAATGGAAGACTTCCCTGATGCCAAGGGAAGGGGTCTACCTGGTCCCCATGAAAATGGCAGTCCAGAAAAGCGAAGACCTAGCCGCAGGATCCCTGGTCAATCTTGCGATCAGTCTCGGCTTCTAGGTCCTCCCAGTATGCCCTGTGTCCTGTAGCCGCGCATGAGGAGGTTATTGTCTATGGCGGAGTCCGCGAAGAAGAACAGCAACGAGAGGGTCTATCGGATGGTCTTTGGGGAGGTCTATCCCCTATATGTGAACAAGGCCGAGCGGAAGGGGCGGACCCAGGCAGAGGTGGACGAGATCCTCGAATGGCTCACGGGATATGACAAGCAAGCCATCCAGGCCCTTATAGCCGAGGGCCGGGACCTAGAGGCCTTCTTTGAGAAGGCCCCCCGGATCAATCCCAATATTTCCATGATAACTGGCTCCATCTGCGGCTACCGGGTGGAGGAGATCGAGGACAAGATCATCCGGCAGGTCCGCTGCATGGACAAGCTCATCGATGAGCTGGCCAAGGGCAGGGCGATGGAGAAGATACTTAGGAAATAGGGGCTATCGGGATTTGCCCAGGAAGAATGCCCGTTTTCCCGCGCCCGGTTTCGCGCGGAGGCTTCTTGGCCTTGCGGGGCTATTTTTTCCAGGGCAATTGCCTGACAATTTTTTCCGCCTCCACTATCTGGGCAGGGCTCATGTGTTTGGCCACGAGGTCCCGCGCGGCCAAGGACTCGGCGATCTTGGCGGGATCCTCATCCAGCATCGAGGCGGCAGCAAAGAACGCATAGGCCTGGATATAGGCCTCTGGGCTTGACTTGGCGGCCTCATTGAATAGGGATCCTAGGCTAAAGCAGGCGTCGGCATAGCCTTGGGTGGCGGCCTTTAGCCACCAGTCCAGGCACTTGGATAGGTCTTGGGGGACCCCTTCCTTACTGAAATATGCCAAGCCCAATTCGTATTGAGCAGCCGCATGGCCTTGATTGGCGGCCATGCGCAGCCACCTTGCTCTTTCGGCAAGGTACTTCTTGACACCCCCTATGCCGGAATAGAGGTTAGCTAGCCAGTATTGGGCCGCAGGGTCCTTCTGCCTTCCCTCTCCCCTATACTAGGCCAAACCGAGACACAGTTGGGCCTCGGCATTGCCCTGCTCGGCCGCTTTTTTCCACCAGTCTGCCGCCTCTATATAATCTCGCCTGACTAACTCTCCTGCGTCGTAGGCGCTGCCGAGCCTAAATTGGGCGGCAGGATCGTCGGTGTCCACGGCTATCTTTAGGTCTTCCAGGGGAGTGGCCAAGGCAGGCAAGGAAAGGGCCAATCATGCCAGGGTAACTATGAGGCCCTTGAGGTTTTTCATCTGATTTTCTTGAGTTTTTCGTTGAGGCTGTAGTCATCCTTGACCCATTGGTCGCTGTACTTGGTTTTATCGAGGATCTCTATCAGGCGCATGGAATAGTCCTTGGCGTTCTCGAGGTTCTTGACCTGGGCACTCGCGTTCCTTGCGAAGCGAAAGGCCATGATTATCTCCTTGGCCGGATATCCTTCCTCCAGGCGAAGCAGGCTGGCCTGGAACTTGTCAAAGGCCTTAGGAACCCTTTCCATTTGGCCAAGCAAGTAGGCATTGCTTAGAAAGGAAAAGTATCCTGAGCTTATCTTCTTGTGGTAGTTCATGCCTTCGAAGACGATAGGCTCGAGGATTCGCTCGGATTCAAGCATGTCCTCCCAGGCGCCATCGTAGTCGCCGACTATGGTCCTGGCGATGGACCTGTCCTGATGGCAAAGGCCGGCGAGGATCGAAGGGACGATCTCTCCTTTGTCCATCAACACCTGGAGGCCCTGGGGGAGCGAACTCCGCCAATTGTTGGCGTCGGACAGCACATCGAGACGGTAGTTGTAGACGGCAATTGCCTCCTTGTCTCGCTTGCTGTCGCCCAGGCAATAGGCGATGCGGAGGAGGATGTTGTCGAACTGGTCTACATGGAGGGGGATGTTGTTCGCTGCGCAGAAACTGAGGAGGTCCACGAAGACTTGCCGGGCCTGCTCGTAGCCGCCCTTCTGGTTCAGGGCACTTCCGGTCTTGAAACGGCGGTCCGCCTCTAGGTCGATCGGATCACCCCACATGGACAGGCTGTCAGTGACCTTGTCGATGTTGGTCGAGGCGACCTGCGCGAAATCGAAGCCTCCGTTGTCGAACATCGCCTGGGCCGACAAGCTTGCCAGCCCGGCCGCCAGGATTGCCACAAGGCATAATCTCCTGTTCATGGATCCTCCATTTTCAAATAGCGTTATAAATAGACCCAAGGCGCATCTCCCCCAGGCTAAGATCCCCGCGTTTCTAGCCGTGCTCCCCCAGGAGTTCCTTCAATTCCCTGATGTCCCTCACGAGCTTGGTCCTGTCCAGGTTCTGGAACCTCTTGGGCACCATCTCCTTGGAGGTGCACTCGATGACGGCCACGAGGTTCTGGAGCTCGATCTCGTGGGGGTAGGCCGGAGGCACGAAGTCGTTCATCGTGTCCTCCAGGTCCTCCTTGGTGATGAAGGTCCTGTTGTCCATCGTCGACCTGAGCTTGGCCCGTATGAGTACGGCCTCGAGGTCGGCCCCGGAGAACTCGTGCTTGAACCTCTTGAGAAGGTCCGAGATGGGGAACTTGCGGATCGAGAGGCTCAGCTTGCGCACGAGGACATCGAAGAGGGCCTCCCGGTCGGCTTCGCTCTCGGGATAGAAGAGGGCC
Source organism: Spirochaetota bacterium (assembly GCA_029778945.1). Lineage (GTDB taxonomy): Bacteria > Spirochaetota > Spirochaetia > Treponematales > Rectinemataceae > JANYKC01. Next base: position 2,515 of record JAKPBN010000493.1, on the reverse strand, counting down.
AGGTGTTCCTCGGCGCGGCCCTGGCGCTTAAGGTCGATGGGGAGGAGGTCGGGACGGCAGGTTATCAGGAACCAGACGATCTTGCCCCGGTACTCGGTGTTGCCCATAAACGAGGCGATCTGGGAAAAGACCCGGTTGGAGGTGCCCGAGTCCCCGTCCTGGTTGCGGTCGCCCAAGAAGGCATCGGCCTCGTCGATCATCACCGCCACCGGGGACATGGCCTTGAGGATGGAGAGGACCCGCTCGAGGTTGGACTCCGTGACCCCCTGCCACTTGGAGCGGAAGTTGCGGAACTTGACCATGGGCACGCCTATCTCGCCGGCGAAGGCGGACACGAGGAAGGACTTGCCCGTGCCCACGGGGCCGGCGATGAGGTAGCCCATGGGGAGGACATCGAGCCTGCCCTGCTTGATCGCCTTGGTGGCCGAGCGGAGGCGGCGCTTCACAAAGTCGTGGCCGCTCACGTAGGAGAGGTCGTGGTCGGTGTCCAGGAACTCGAGGAGGCCCGCGGCCTCGGACTCGATGATCTCCTTCTTCTTTTCCCGCAGGTAGTCCAGGGAGATGGGCCGGTCCTCCTGCCAGGACTCCGCCACGAGGCGGTTCAGATTGGTCAGGTTGAGGCCGCTCGCCAGGGCCGCGACCCGGGGGCCGTCGAGGTCCTTGTCCAGGAGGAGCTTGCCCTTGGCCTCGAGGAAGCCCAGGAACTGGGCGCGTACGTTTTCGTCAGGGATGGGTATCTCCACCTTGACCGTCGAGGGCGAGGCCGAGATCCGGGGGGACAGGTCGGCCAGGTTTTCCGTGAGGAGGATAAAGGACACGTCCCCCCGGGTAAAGACGGGCTCGTGGGACCAGCGGTTGAGGGTCACGAGGGAGTAGCGGTCCTCGTCGGTGAGCCTGGCCACGTCGCTCGCGGGGGCGATGGTCTCCGCATAGTCGATGATGAGGACAATGCGCTTTTTCTGGGGTATCTGGAGGAGGAAGTAGTCCTCCAGGAGGGAAAAGGCCTTGGCCGGGTCGTTGGACAGGAAGTCCTCGTCCGAGAGGTCGGGCTTGCGCTCCCGCATGGTCGCCAGGTATTCCCGGCGCATCTCCGGGGTGCAGAAGGACACCCCGCTCGAGCGGTCGTAATAGGCTATGACATCGCGGTTGCCAAAGAGCACCTCGGAGACGTATTCCTGGATCTTCACAAAGATAAACTCGCCCTCGTTCATCTTGTGGGGGAGGAAATCCCTGATGTTTCCATGGATGACATAGAGGTTGGCCGTCTTGGAGCAGTACTTGTACGATAGTTCCTGGGCCCAGGCCGGGAGGATCTTTATAAAAGGCAGGTTCTTGAGGATCAGCTGTTCTTTCATTGGACCACCGGGGCCAAGAATACCTCGCCGGGTGGCCCGGGTCAATGTGAGGACCCGCCGGCCGGGAACGCTTGCACCTCGCCCGGGACGGGTGGTATAATGCCCATACACTCCAATCCAAGAGAGGTATTCCATGGCCTACAAGGTCACCGATGCTTGTGTGAACTGCGGAGCCTGCGAGCCCGAATGCCCGGTCGAGGCGATCAGCGAGAAGAATGGCGCCCGCTGGATCGATCCCGCCAAGTGCATCGACTGCGGTGCCTGCGCTTCTTCCTGCCCCACTGAAGCCATCATCCCCGGCTGATAGCCGGCGATAGGCCTTCCCCCACTCGGGGGACCCATTAGCCGCCCTTTGAGGGCGGCTTTTTTTGCGCCCATGCCTTTCCCAGGGATGCCCGCCCTGGCTATACTCTTTCCTGCATCCAATCCCGACCCGGGAGTCTCCATGGAAAATCGCAGCCCCGTGGGCCTCTATGGCCTCGAAACTATGGGTCAGGCCCTGGCCCTCAATCTCCTGGACAAGGGCATCAGCCTCTCGGCCTGGTCGAGAAGTCCCCGCACGAGGGCTGCCCTCGCCGCCGCCGCCGGCGAGGATCGGCCGGGACTCGCCATCCCGTCCTCCCTCGAGGACTTCCTGGCATCCCTGGAAAGGCCCAGAAAGCTGATCCTCCTCCTCCCTCCCAAGGCTATGGACGAGGTTGTCCAGGCCATCCTCCCCCAGCTTGGAGAGGGCGATATCCTCGTGGATGCCTCCTCTTCCCATTACGCGGACAGCCTTCGCCGCTCGGCCCTCGCCTCAGGCAAGGGCGTCCACTATGTCGACCTGGGGATCTCGGCCTCCGCCGAGGAGATGCGCCAGGGGCCGGTTTTTATGGCTGGAGCCAGCCCCGAGGACTGGTCTGCCCTGGCCCCCATTCTCGAGGCCGCCGCAGGCCGGGATAGCCAGGGCCGGCCGGCCGCCGCCCGCCTGGGCCCCGGGGGCTGCGGCCATTTTGCCCGGATGGCCCAGGGCAGCATTGAATACACCGGCCTGGAGCTCCTGGCCGAGACTTACCACCTCATGAAATCCTTTATCCACCTCAGCGCCGAGGAGATGAGGACGGTCTATTCCGAATGGAACAAGACCGAGGTTTCTAGCCGCCTCCTCGGCCTGACCGCCA
>JAKPBN010000484.1 GCA_029778945.1 Spirochaetota bacterium | reverse complement strand
ACCTCGGGACCTGCCTGGCTGTTGTCTGGGTCGACGGGTATTTCATGTCTACCGACGGGGAATATCTCGTCGTCACCGAGCTTCCCGACCCGTTCAGCGTCAACCCGCTCAAGTACGGGTCCTCCGAGATCGACCCCGATCCCATCGTGACGGTGATCAAGCTCCGGACTGAGATCGTGGCGGTCAACCGCTACACCCTCGAGGCCTTCAACAATGTGGGCGGTTCGGGATTCCCGTTCCAGCGGATCGAGGGGGCCCAGATCCAGAAGGGCGCCCTCGGGACCCACTGCGCGGTGGAATTCGCCGATGCCGTGGCCTTCCTGGGCTCCGGCCGGAACGAGACCCCAGCGATCTACCTCGGGGTCAACGGCCAGGTCACGAAGATCTCTACTTTTGAGATCGATAGCCTGATCGCCAACTATTCCGAGCTTGAGCTCTCCTCTGTGGTTCTTGAGACCCACGTCCACCACTCCCACCCCCAGCTCTGGGTCCGGCTACCTGACAGGACCATGGCCTATGACCTCGATGCTTCCCAGGCTGTAGGGTCCCCCGCCTGGTTCGTCCTCACGAGCGCGGCCGCCGGGTTCTCGGCTTACCGCGTGGTCGACCCCGTTTGGTGCTATGACGAGTGGACCGTGGCCGACGTGCAGACGGGAGTGTTCGGGATCATCACCCAGGACTCGGCCCGGCACTTCGGCGACGTGGTCCGCTGGGAATTCTCCACCATGGTCGCCTACAACGAAGGCCGGGGGGCCCTTTGGAACCAGATGGAGCTTGTCTGCCTAAACGGTCGCGGCGAGGCCGGGGATGACCCGGTGATCGCTACGAGCTATTCCCTCGACGGGGAGACCTGGAGCGAGTCCAGGGCGATCCGCGCAGGGGTCCAGGGCGACAGGATGCGCCGCCTCGTATGGTTCCAGCAGGGCCTCATGCGTAACTGGCGGGTCCAGAGGTTCACCGGAGACTCCCGGGCCAGGATCTCGGCCGTCCGCCTCGAGGTGCAGATGGAGGCACTTTCCGTATGAGTCACGCCAAACTGCGCACCACTCGCAAGCAGCTCGCAGACTTTCTCAAGGACCCCGACTCCATTGACACATTCGAGCGTCTCGTGTCGATTGTGGACGGGCTCAAGGATGGGTCGCCGCTTGGGGCCGGGTGGGATGCCGCGCTGACTGCTGCGCTTGGGGCCGGGTGGGATGCCGCGCTGACTGCTGCGCTTGGGGCCGGATGGATCGCAACACTTGCGGCAACGGTGGTCGGTGTGATCGTGGAGTCGGGGTCCAACTCCAATGGCTCATATATCAAGTTCAGCGATGGGACGATGGAGTGTTGGGGTTGGGACAGTATCCAGTGGTCGTCAGGGGTAAGCTATGTGTCAAAGACCATAAACCTTCCCCATGCATTTACTGAAATAAGATCAATACAATCTACTTGTGCGGGATCAAAATCAACAGCGCCTACTACAATACTTGATACAGTGGCATTAACAGCTGTGTGGGGAACGTCCAGGCCGCTAACTCTTTCTTCATTTACAGAAACACTTAGTTATGCAGTTGGAATTGCATCAACTTCATACTACCTTTTTATGTGGACGGCTATTGGCAGGTGGAAATAATGCGTATAAAATACTCCCCCTGCAAGCACGATCACGACACATCAATCCGCGTGATCGACGGGAACACGCTCCAGATCGACGGCAAGCCCTATGAGTTTCCCTCCGACGCCGTGACCTTCCCCGACATTGCCATCCAGACAGGCGGCGCGATCCTCGAGGCCCATCGTGAAGGCGGCGAGCTCTATCTAACCGTCCTGCGCTTCTATTCGGGCTCCTGCACCGAATGGGACACCGGCGCCTATCAAGAGGTGACCCCATGACGATCCAGGGACTGACCCAGGCCCAGGCTGACAAGGCCGCCAGGCTGTCCTCGCTCGAGGCCGAGGAGGCATCGCTTCTCGCCTACCTCGACGATAGCCGCTACCACCTCGACATAGCCCAGGAGACCGGGCAAGAGGTCTGGCCGGAGATAACCAAGCGCCGGGCGGAAGCCCGGGCCCGCATCGCTGAAATACGCAAGGAGGCGACATGCTCCCGCTCTTGATTCCCGCTCTCATCGCCGGAGGAGCAAGTCTCATCTCCGGCATCATCCAGGGCAACGCCGCCCAGAAGGCCTCCGAGACCCAGGCAGGGGCCGCCCAGGCCGGGATTGACGAGACCCGCAGGCAGTTTGAGGTCATGCAGGAGGCTCTCAAGCCCTACACGACCGCCGGCGCTTCCGCGATCTCCTCCCAAGGCGACCTGGCCGGGATCAACGGCACCGAGGCCCAGCAGAAAGCTATCGCGGCCATTTCCGAAAGCCCCGAGATGGCCGCTGGGGTTGCCCAGGGCGAGAATGCCATCCTCCAGAACGCATCCGCGACAGGAGGCCTGAGGGGAGGGAACACCCAGGGCGCTCTTGCCCAGTTCCGCCCCCAGATGCTCTCGAACCTGATCAACCAGCAGTATTCGCGGCTCTCTGGCCTGTCCTCCCTTGGCCAAGCCTCGGCCTCCGGGGTCGGCTCCGGGGCCATGCAGACGGGCGCCAATGTGGCGAATCTACTCGCCACCCAGGGGGCGGCCGTGGCCGGAGGGCAGATCGCCGAGGGGAAGATGTACAGCTCCATCCCTAGCTCGGTAATGGCGGGAATGGGCATGTACACCGGTCTGGGAGGGAAATTCTAATGGACCCCATCAACTACGGCGCAAGCTACCAGGACCCCATGGACGCCTTCAAGGGCGCTTTTCAAGTGGGAGGGGCCATTCTAGGGCAGCAGACGGCCAGGGATGCCGCCGAGGCGGCCAGGGATGCCGCCGAGGCGGCCAGGCTCAAGGCTGAGGCTGAGGCGAAAGCCCAAGCGGAGCGGGACGCCCTCCTCAAAAGCCTCCAGCGGCCCGAGGCCACCTACGAGGACTACATGAAGGCCTCAATGATCCTGCCCAAAGACAAGGCCGAGGCCATCCAGAAGGCCGCGACCGCCATGAAGACCGAAGAGAGAACCGCAGCCCTCACAGACTCAAGCCAGGTATACTCCGCCTACCGGGGCGGCCGGACCGATGGCGCCGTGTCCCTGAACCGCAAGCAGGGCGAGGCCGAGCGGGCCGCGGGGAACACCCAGGGCGCCGACTATGCAGAGACTCTGGCGCAGATGGCCGAGAAAAGCCCCGAGGGGGCCAAGGCAGTCGAGAACCTTGTGGGCTACCAGCTCGCGGCCCTGCCCGGCGGGAAGGACGCTTTCGACGCGATCGGGAAGCTGGAGACTGAGCGCAGGACGGCCGAGGAATTCCCGGCCCTCATGGCACAGAAGGCCCAGGAACTCGCAAAGGCCACGAGCGAGGCGGAAAAGCTCGCCATAGAGGCGAAGTACAAGGAACTGCGGGAGACGGCCGAGATCGCCAAGCTCAACGCGGAGACGGCCAAGCTCGATGCCGAGGCCTTCAAGCTGAAGCTGGAAGGCGAGCGCCCCGACGGCACGAAGATCGACGAGAGCGCCCGCAAGCTTATGAACGAATCCGTGACGGCCGCAATGAACGCCGACCTTGTGGCCGCCCAGAGCGATAACCTCTCCAAGGCATTCGACGCCCAGCGGCCTGCCGCAGGCTGGGGTGCCAAAGGCATGGAGTACCTCAAGAAGGCCCTGGGCGGAGAAGACAAGTTCACCGCCCTTAAGCAAGAGTATGTGAAGCTCAGGAACACCGAGGCCCTGCGCAACCTGCCTCCTGGCCCTGCCTCCGACAAGGACATTGATATCGCTCTCAAGGCCTTCCCTGATGACAACTCGAACCCCGAGCTGATCGCCTCGTTCCTCCGGGGGATGGCGAAGCTCCAGCGCTACACCTCCGCGGTCAACAAGGCCAAGGCCGAGTGGGTCAACATGAACGGAAGCCTGGGGCCTGCCCAGATGGAATTCACCGCAGGAGGAAAGCCCGTGAAGAAGGGAATGCCGTTCTGGGATTTCACGAAGAGCATTGAGATCCCGAATGTGGCGGGGGGAAGCGCCGCCCCGGCCGCCGTAAGCGTGGACTACTGACATGGATATCACCACCAAGGACGGAATAGTGGTCTCCGGGATCCCGGACACCATGGACAAGAATGACCAGCGCCTCAAGGACCTCGTGGCGAAGCTCCGGGCCTCGGGGCAGAAGAAAGCCACCTATACCGAAGCGCCCGCGGCAATCCCCGAAGCCCAGGCGCTCCTGCCTGCCAACCCCAGCCAGCCTCAGGATTTCCAGGCGGCGCCGGCGGAGGCCCAGGCTCCTGCCCAGCCCCAGACCTTTCTTGAATGGCTCACCCCTAACAAGAACGACCTCGGGGCCACGGCCCGGGGGGCAGTGGGAGGAATAGCCTCTCCCGCGACCATGTTTATGGACCCGGCGATGGAGCTCATCAACCTCGTTCTGCCCGAGAACATGAAGCAACTCCCGCCCAGCCAGGCTATCCAGATGTTCCTGGGCATGATGGGAGTCCCCGAAGCCGAGACGAAGGCCCAGAAGCTCCTCCAGGCCACCACGGCGGGCCTAGCAAGCGGTGGGGCCAACGCCCTGGCCGGAAAGGCCCTGTCCTCCGCTCCTGGAACCGTCGGCGCGGTCGGGGGCCAGATGGCGGCCCAGCCCGTCCAGCAGATGGCCTCTGGGGCCGCGGCAGGCGCGGCATCGGAAGGCGCGGCCCAGGCCGGGGCAGGGCCCGGGGGCCAGCTTGCGGCCGGCCTGGCGGGTGGCGTTGTTGGCGCCAAGGCCTCCGGCGTTCGAGGGGTGCCGTCTCCCGTGGGGCCAGTCCAGGAGGCAGACCAGGCCGGGGTCAGGCTCATGACTTCCGACGTCAGGCAGCCGAATACCTTTGCCGGCCGCTGGCTCCGGTCCGCCACGGAGAAGATCCCCGTCGCCGGGACCGGGCCCGTCAGGGCCGCCCAGCAGACCGAGCGGATCGCGGCCGTCAAAGACCTCGTCCGCCAGTACGGGGCAGAGGATCTCCAGGCAGTCTCCGACGACGTCATGGCCGACCTTCTGGCCAAGCGGTCCGCAGACCTGGGGAAGTGGAGCCAGGCCAAGAACGAGGTTATCGAGGCCCTCAGCATCCCCACCGGGGGAAGCGCCAAGGCCTTGTCTGCCTCGGGTGCCCCCTTGTCGATCGAGGCTTATGCCTCCCAGGTCCCGACCAAATATGTCCCCGTCCCCGCCACGACCCAGAAAATCGACGACTCAATAGCCTTTCTCAACCAGCTCAAGACCGCCCAGGTCAAGCCATTGATCGCGGTCCTGGAGGACTGGAAGCAGGCTATCCAGGGGCAGGACCTCCGTAATATCGAGCTCTTGCGAAAGCAGATCGGCGAGGCCTTCAAGGCGCCCGAGCTCGCCTCTGTCAGGTCCACCGGCGAGCGGATCCTCTCCGACATCTACGGATCGGTCAAGGAGGACATGACCTCCTACATCAAGACCGCCGGAGGAGAGCAGGCCCTCACAAAATGGCAGGTCGCCAACAAAGAGCTTTCCAAGGCGATGGGCGAGCTCGACCTCGGGGCCATGAAGACCGCGCTCAACAAGGGGGAAATGACCCCGGAAGCAGTGAAGGCCCTCCTGTTCAGCGCCAAGAAATCCGACGTCGAGGCCCTCTACCGCAACCTGTCCCCGGCCGGCCAGGCCTCGGCCAGGTCCGCAGTGATCGCCAAGGCCGCCCAGGACGCCAGGGTATCGACCGAGCAGGCCGGGGGCGACTATATCAGCCCCGACAAGTTCATGAACAACGTCAAAAAGCTCGGGACCCAGGTCGGCGTCGTGTTCGGCGAGGAGGACTCCAAGCAGCTCCAGGGCCTCATGCGAGTCCTCGACTACACGAAGAGGGCCGGGACCGCCGCAGCACTCCCCCCGACCGGGGTTCAGCTTGCCATTCCCGCGGGGGCCGCCGCCCTCACCCAGGTATTTGGGTCCGGGATCTCGGGCCTGATCGGCACGGTCGCCGCAGGGGCAGGGATAGGCGGGATGGCCAGGGTCTACGAATCCAAAACCGTTCGCGACATCCTCACGAAGCTTCCGACCCTCAAGGCCGGAGGGCCGGAGGAGGCTGCGCTACTCAAGCGCCTGATCGTTGCCGTCCAGGTAGAGCAAAATAGAAGCCGAGAGGCCGCCAAGGAGGACCAGCAGGCCCTCCCCGCCGCCATGCCTAACTAAAAGGAGCCCCCCATGGCCAACGCTATCCAGGTCCCGTATCCGATCTTCATAGGCTCCGACGGCAAGCCCCTCGAGGGGGGCCACGTCTACATCGGCGTCGATGGCCTCAACCCCATATCAAACCCCCAGGCCATGTTTTACGACCAGGCCCTTTCCATCCCCGCCGTCGACATTCGGACCTCGGGGGGATACATCCTCTACAACGGGGCCCCGGCAAAGATCTATGTCGCGGGGGCCTACTCGATCCTCGTGACCGACAAGAATGGGGCGGTCGTGTTCTCGAAACTATCCTACACGATCGACAACTCGGACCAGTTCCTAACCACTCCTCGGGGATCGATCACCCGGGCCATGCGCGTGCCGCCTTCCTACGACATCGACGATATCCTGGAGTCCGGCTATTACTCCTGGACGAACGCAGGGACTACAAACTTCCCGGCGGGGTGTGCTGCCGCCGACGAGTTTGCCATCGAGGTCCTTGCCAGCCCTGACGGTGCTGGATTCGTTATCCAGCGCCTCCGAGACATGACGAACGGTCCAGGTTCAGCATCTTATGAATTCCTGCGCCAGTCTTCCGATGCTGGAGCTTCGTGGTCTGCCTGGGTCGGGTCTTCGGTTTCCGTTTTTCCCGGGGCCATGGCGATATCCCTTACCGAATGGCTTACGACCGCCGAGCCCTACATCACTGCAGGGTCCGTGGTCGAGGTCGGGGGGGACCTCTACCGGTTCGCCGTGAATGCTGGCGGGACAGGGTGGGCGGGCATACCCAACAGTACCCAGGTTTATCTTTACCTTGTCCCTGCCGGCTCTTCGGTCTCCTGGATCTACTCTGCCACGGTTCCGACCTGGGACACAACCAAGCAGGGCTGGTACGACGGGGCCAACCGGGCCTTTGGCGTCGTCTACAAGAGCGCGACGGGAACCTACACGCTTAAGGGCCTGCTCAAGCCCCAGGCTCTGGCGACTGCGGTCAGTCGGTCGGTACTGAGCACTTCCGGCGCGCTTGGCACGCTGGGAATCGTCGACGACTTCTTGTATATCTTTACGGCAGCCAGCACGGCCACGCTCCCTGCATTGCCCAAGCAGGGTCAGAAGGTTACTTTCAAGAACAAGGGCAATTTCACTTCCGTGATTAGCGCCAATGCAGGGCAGACGATCGGGACTACCACCTCCACCGCGTTCTCGCTCTACGCCCAGGAGGACTATGTCACCCTCCAGTGGGATGGAATATCTGCTTGGTTTGTGGTGGCGACGAACGGACCAGCCTTGGTCGCAAACGGGAACGCTGGTCCAACCATAAATGTACTAAATACCTGGACCGCCATAGGAGCAGGACTTGCGTTTGCGTCACTTGCTCCCGGCATTTATAATTTCAGCCTAGCGATCTCTGCTATTGGTGGAAGTCCATGCGTAACAATATTGGCCATAGGCAATGGCCTTGCCCCTATAAGCGAAACCGTTGCCCAGCAAATACCAAACGTGGGCCCTACGACAAAAGTAGAGGTTGTCAATTGTGCATTGAATGCCGCAGCAACGATACAGGCAATTTACTACACGCTCATTGGAACAGCAAATATCATTTACGGAGCAGGGGTGCATTTTCCCAAAATGATTGCTAGACGAATAGGATAAAGGTGGAGAAATGACTATTGTGCCATGGCTTGTGCTTTCGGCATTTCTGCAAATGGGCATTACGAATGGGGGAGCTGCAATTTATGAAGAGCCTAAGTTTGTAAAAAAAGAATTTCCCCCAGCTTATGCCATCATGGGAATTAAAGGCATTGCAGGTCCTTTCTTCCTTGAAGGGTCCATGCGCTCTGACATGAAGTCTGTGTCTTTGGACAACTGGTTCCCAATGCAGGCAACCTATCAGATCGGGGCAGGCCTCAAGATCGGCCCGCTGACAGTAGGCTGGCTCCACACCTGCTACCACCCAGTCGCGCCATACATGCAGATTTTAGGCTACGAGTTGCGCCCTGCTTCCGAGGGCGCGACGAACGACATTTACCTCAGGCTCGAGTTTAAGTCAAGATAAGGAGCGGCAATGTTCGACACCCTTGGAGAGGTTATTGCAGGTGGCCTCACGCTTCTCGCCTTCACGGCGATGCTGTTAGTCTTCTTCCGCAGGGGAGGACGGGTTACTACGCCCGCATTTACGGTAGAAGAGGCTGAGCAAACGGAAGATGTAGAGCAGTCCACTACAAATGCCTGTGACAGTTATCAGCATGAGCACATGCAGATACTGCAAGAGCTGCAGAATGCTGTCCAGGAGATTAAGACCTCGCTTGTTGGCATGAACACAATCCACATAGCTGAGGTCAATGCTCTCGAGGTATTGCTCGGGCTGGCCGAGGGCGACCAGATCAATGGCCAAGTGGCTAACGCTAGGCGCAAGCTTGTGCATGCGCAGGGCTTCAAAGACGCGACAGACGGTATAGGAGGCGGTGCATGAAGTATCCTGACCAGATCAAGTATCCAGAGGACTGGCAGTTTGTCTACCAGACCGACCGGCAGTTTGCCGTGAGACCACAGATACGGCATGGCGCTTGCTTCTTTTTGTCCATAGTCATGGCTTTGTCGCTCATCTTTAACTTGCCGCAAACACACGAGGCCGTCCTCGACTTCTACGATTCGGAGATCGATGACGGGGACACCGACGTGGATAACGAAATGTTCATCGGCGACCCCCAGAACCTCATGGACGACTATGTGGGGAAGGGGAAAGTCCTGTTCCTCGGGGCACGGGGCCCGGAGTACCGCTGCCAGCCAAACGAGTTCGAAATCCTCGTCTGGCATCGGGAGGGGACGGACTTTAACCACTTCGTCCACGGGGATGGGATCGGTGGGGTCGTCTACGATCCTTGGTCCAGGGGCGGGAGCGCATCCGTTTCCCTGGGGAAGCTCATTGGCAAGCGCGTAACGCGCCTTCTGGAGGTCTAATGGTCGTTTCCTGGCTTCGCGAGGCCCCCCTCCCCAACGGGGATCCTGGCCCCTTCTCCTTCCGCCGCATCGTGGCGGCCCTCTTCGTCCCGGCGTCCATCGCCCTTTTTATCCTGGGCCTCAAGGCCTTAGCCGACCTACCCGCGGGGGTCCCCGCATGGGTCGCGATGTTCCCCGGGGCCCTCTGCCTCCTGGCGGTCCTCATTCTCGCCATCTGCACCACGGTTGGGGATATCGTGGCGATCGTCCAGGCCGCCCGGGGCGTGAAGTGAGGAGGAAACTGTGGCCCGTCTTCGCCCTTTCGTTCTTGGTGCTCTTTTCGGCCTTATCCTGGGGGCAGGCGCCTCCCTCGGGTGGGTCTACCTCCTCGGCCCCGGGGCTGACCTCGCAGCCGCCCGCTCCAGTCTCGCCGACGCTCGGGAGCATAGCCGACAGGCTCTTGCGGCTCTCGACGGAGCTCTCGAGCGAAGCGGACGCGCAATCGACCGAGCTACTCGCATTGTCGAGCTTGCTCGAGGAATCCAGGAATGCGCTGTTGAGCTCTCAGGCATCGCTGGACAAGGCTCAGGCGGAAATTAGGCGCGAGGCTTTCAAGGCGGGGCTATGGCGGGACTTATCCATTGTCGGGGCATCGAGCCTCGCCGGAAGCCTAGCCGACCCATCCAAGGCCCGGGGCGCCCTTCGCGGTGCCGGGGCCGGGGCTGTCGTGGCGGCCGCTGTCGAGGCCTGGCCTATCCTCCGCCGCGTCTTCCGCCCTCGGGACAAACCGGCCGCAAAACCACCTTGACCTTGGAGTCGCTACCGTAGGTGCGTAGGAGGGCGCTATCCCTCCATTGGCCCGGGAGGAGATCCCGGGCTTTTTATTTCAGTCGGCGACTTTCTTGGGCCGCCCGCCCTTAGCCCCATTGGCCGCGCTGGCGGGGTTGGCCTTCCCGGCCCGGAGCTTGGCGGCCGGGTTTTCCTGGATATCATCCTTGCCCACGGCCCGCTGATGGA
>JAKPBN010000482.1 GCA_029778945.1 Spirochaetota bacterium | reverse complement strand
TGGGGTCAGGGTGGATGGCAACACCTACTTCTGGAGGGTCCGCAACCGTACCTGGGTGGGCCATGGGGAGGCCGGGAGCTACGGCTTTGCCGTGGGAGACCGGGTTATCCTTGGAAGCCACCGCGATGTCTCGGGGGATGCCAACTGGTCCGAGGACATGGAGGAGTATGTGGGCCAGGAGGCTGTCATCACCGAGCTCCTGGGCTACGAGGATGGAGACGCCCATTGCTACCTCGCCTCGGTGGATATCGACGATGGAGAATGGGTCTGGCGGGTCGAGAACATGACCCCCGCTCCATAGGCTCGCCGCGCCGATGCGAGGAGGGAAGAAAAAAGCCAAGCCCCGCCGGCCGGGGATCAGGCCTCCCTTTACAAGCCTGAGCTCCCGCACCGTGGGCCTCCCCCCGGGCAGCCCGGTCTATATCGGGCACCGGGATCCGACCCAGGCCGTCCTGTCCCTCCTCAGCTTTGACGAGGCCGAGTACGGGGAGGTCTATCCGGATTCCGTGGAGGCCCTTCTGGCCGCGATCCAGCCGGGGAAGCGGAACTGGATCAACGTCAACGGCCTTTCCGGGGGCCTCGTCGAGGCCCTCTGCGCTGGCCTTGGCGTCCACTCTCTTGTGGTGGAGGACATCCTCAATGTGGAGCATCGGCCCCGGGTGGAGGCCTACGATGACTACCTCTTCCTGATCACCAAGATGCTCAGCATCCATGAGGATTTGTCCCTGGAATACGAGCAAGTCTGCTTTATCGTCACGGATTCCCTGGTGGTCACCTTCCAGGAGACCCCCGGGGACTGCTTTGGCCCTATCCGCCAAAGGCTGGCATCCGGGGTGGGCAGGATCCGCCGCTCCGGGACCGACTATCTGGCCTATGCCCTCCTCGACGTCATTGTGGACAATTACTTCCTCGTCCTGGAGCGCCAGGGGGATGTCCTGGACCACCTGGAGATACGGGCGACCAACCCCAACCCCGCCGCCTCAGGCGAGTTTGTCGCCGAGCTCCAGCAGGCCAAGGCCGAGCTCCTGAGGCTCCGGAGGGTCCTCTGGCCGGTCCGGGACTCGGTATCCGCCCTGGGCCGATTGGATGGCAGGTTCCTTGGACCCGAGCTCCAGCCCTTCCTTAGGGACCTCCTGGAAAACATGGTTCAGGCCGTGGAGGCCGTGGAGACCTTCCGGGAGCATGCGGCCTCGATCCATGAGGTCCACCTGGCCTATGTCTCCAACCGGATGAACGAGGTCATGAAGGTCCTCACCATCATCTCCACGATCTTTATCCCCCTGACCTTCCTGGCCGGGGTATATGGGATGAATTTCCGCCATATGCCCGAGCTGGAAAAGCCCTGGGCTTATCCCCTGGTGCTAGGCGTTATGGCTTTGGGCGCAGGCCTGATGGTCGTCTACTTTAAGCGCAAGAAGTGGTTCTGAAAGAATCGATATATTTATACCAAAAAGAGATAATCCAAAAGAGCCGTTGACCGTTCCCCGCAACCGGGATAGGATTGGACGATATTCCAAGATCGCCATTTTCCTCATTCCGGTGCGGCGAGCCTCAATCGCCCAATCCAATACCGAGTCCTGTGTCGACAAAGGAGCCCGTCCGTCATGTCCGCACGAACATTCAAGGGTGGAACCCATCCACCTGAGAGAAAAGAACGCACTAGCGGCCTGCCAATCGAAGAGGTGCGCGGGATCAAGGCCGTGGCCATCCCGGTAAACCAGCACTTTGGCGCCCCTCTTAGCCCCCTGGTCGCGGCCGGGGACAAGGTTGTCCGGGGCCAGAAGATCGCCGACGCCGAGGGGCGGATGACCGTTCCAGTCCACGCCTCGGTGAGCGGCACGGTCAAGAAGATCGAAGCCCGCACCCAGTCCAACAACGCCGAGGGCCCCTGCATCCTCATCGATGCCGATCCCGACCAGTCCCAGACGGCATTTATGCCCCCCCTGGACGGTTTTTCCTGCACCAAGGAAGAGGCCCTTGCCCGGATCCGCGAGGCAGGCCTTGTGGGCATGGGCGGCGCCGGCTTCCCTGTCCATGTAAAGCTCGCCCCGTCCAAGCCCATTGACCTTGTCATAGCCAACGGAGCCGAGTGCGAGCCCTACCTCACCATCGACGAGAGGGTGATGATCGAGCGGCCCGGCGACCTTGTGGAGGGCGTGGCCCTCACGATGCGCATTGTCGGGGCCGCCAAGGGCATCATCGCGATCGAGGAGAACAAGGCCCATGTGGTGGGCAACCTGGCCTCTCAGGTCGCCGCCCGCTCCCATGGCCTGGACATCTCCATAATGATCCTCAAGACCAAATACCCCCAGGGTGGAGAGAAGATGCT
>JAKPBN010000033.1 GCA_029778945.1 Spirochaetota bacterium | reverse complement strand
AGGACATGCGCCTCTCCTCCCCGGTGGCCAGGGGCACCGTGTCCTCCTCCACGAGAAAGTCCTCCCCCGAGGCGAGGAGCTCGTCCTCCCCGGCCCTGGCCCTTTCGGCGGCCGATGGATCGAGGATCTCCTCGGCGGTCTTGCCCAGCCAGTCTCCGGCTCCGGGCCGGGCATTGGCCTCGATATAGGCCCGACTGGCGGCCCTAAAGCGGCGTCCCGAGTCCTTCAGCACGATCCAGTCCGAGGCGGCGTCGAGCACCCGGCTAAAGTCCCTGCCCAGGGCCTCGGCCCTGTCCTTGGCCATGGAGAGCTCATCCTTCCGGGACAGCTCGGCTTCCTTGCGCTCGGTGATGTCCTGTATGGTCCCCAGCATCGAGGTCGAGCCGCCCTGGGCGTCGACCAGGGCCTCGACCCGGGAGTGGATCCACCGGGTCCGGCCGTCCACGAGGATGCGGTACTCCAGCTCCTGGGTGGTCCTGGCCTCGAGATCCCCCACGGCGAGGGCGACCCCCTGCTTGTCCTGGGGATGGATGCGCCCGAGGAGGACCTGGGTGTCCACCTCGCCTTCCGGGGCCAGGCCAAAGATCTCCCTCAAGGTACCGGAGCAGCGGAAGGCCTTGGCTTGGAGGTCGTATTCCCAGGAGCCCAGCCGCGCTATGGCCTGGGCCCGGTTGAGCAGGGCCTGGCTCCGCTCGAGCTCCCGGAGGCTCTGGGCGAGGCGGGCCTTGGCCATGTCCCGGTCTTCCTCAAGTTGGGCGCTGTAGGCCTCGTTGTTGCCGCAGAGGGTCAGGGCCCTGGACAGGTTTTCCAGCGCGGGCTGGAAGAGGCTGGCCAGGGGCAGGTCGCTGGAATAGCTTTCGGGCCCCAGGAGGACCACGGCCCCAAAGCCCCGGACCGGCAGCATGAGGCCATAGCCCCAGGCCCCAAAGGGGGCCTCTCCCGGCGCCTCCGAGGCTGGCGACCCATCCTTGGGCCAGGAGGCGAGGCCCTCAAGGGCCGGCCTTCCCCGGTGCTCGGCCATCCTGGGCCCTCCCGTCCCGGAAGGGAGTAGGAGGCCGTGGCCCTTATGGCGCCCTAGCTCGCGGCTGCCCACGGTCTCCACGATCCAGGGCCGGCCGCCCTCGGGCATCTGGATGGCCAGGCCCACCGGGAGGCCCGTATGCCTGAGCAGGGCCTGGAGGAACTTGAGCAGGAGGGGCTGGACCCGCAGCTCCCCGCCTATGACCTTCATGAGGTCCAGGAGGATGGAGAGGAGGAGGGCCTGGCTGGGTTCCATGCTCAGGTCCCGGACCAACCGACAGTGACTATCGAGGCATTGTGGAAAAAGGGATAGCCCCCGGGCTCAAAGCTGCCTATCTCCCCCAGAGAGAGGGCGCCCGAGACCCTGGCCCCTCCCAGGACAGCAAGATCGGCTAACTCTCTCTCCGCTGCCTCGCCCAGGTGGAGGCGGCGGCCGGCGCAATAGAAGGCCAAGAGGTCGGCGCTGCCCTTTCCCAGCATGCCCACGAGGCTCTCCACGGTCTCCTTGGAGTCGACCTTGGGGGCCTCGAGCATGGAGAGGATGGAATTCTCCGGCACCTCGCCCACGCAGAGGATGGCTCCATCCTCGTCCAGGGCCACGGGGATCCTCACGAGGGCCCGGCCCGAGGCCATGTAGACGCCAAAGGGGAAGTGGACGGCCCATTGGTAGAAATTCTCCCGGTCCAGGTCGACGCCAAAATGGGATTTCACCTCTGCCCGGTAGACCTCAAAGGCCGGTTTCCAGCCAATGCTCACTATCCGGTTGCCTGCCGTCGCGGTGGCGCACAACGAGTCCTCGGGGACCGCGTAGCCATGGGCCATGGCCTGGGGCGTGGCGGCCGGGAGGAGGAGGGCCGCGATCCCCTGGTCCAGCCTCCTTTCGCGGTCGAAGACGGCGGCCAGGGGCTGGAAGGTCTCGCTTCCCGCGCAGGCCCCAAGATAGCTGACCGAGTCGGCCATCTCCAGGTAGAGGGCGTCCAGGATGGAGGCTATGTTGGGCAGGAGGGCATCAAAGAGGAGGAGGAGGAGGACCGGCGGGGCCGAGTCCGAGGCTGGCCGTATAGCCTGGGCGATGCCCCGGGCGACCAGGGAGCCCTCGCCCTTGCCCGAAACCAGGGCGGGCATGGCCGCTTCGGGCAGGCGGTAGAGCCAGGCCCCCTTGGAAACCATGCGGTTTCCCTCGATGAGGGCCGGGAAGACCCCGCCCAGGAGGGCCAGGCCCCTGGACCGGCAGGCCTCCTGGAGGCTCGCCACCATGGGCAGGGACGCCTCGGCGACCATGGCCAGGACGCCTCGCTCCGCCGAATCCTCCCGCCAGGAATCCAGGAGGGAAGCCAGTCTTCCGCCCTCAAGGTCCCCCAGGTAGCTGACTTCCTCAAGCATGGCCTTTCCCCCCTAGGATCCGCCTAATTGCCTTGAATCGGAGTAGCGCTCGGCCACGCGGACAAACTGGGTCCTGCAGGCCAGGTAGGCATCCACGACATCGGGGTCAAAGTGGGTGCCTCGGGCCTGGCAGATGATGCTCGTGGCCTCCTCGACGTCCAGGGCCTCCTTGTAGACCCGCTTGCTCGTGAGGGCGTCAAAGACGTCGGCGATGGCCATGAAACGGCCGGCCACGGGGATGGTGTTGGCCG
>JAKPBN010000460.1 GCA_029778945.1 Spirochaetota bacterium | reverse complement strand
GGCTATCTCCGTGGGATGGACCTCGAGGGCAAAGCGCACCCCCTCGGCGTCAAAGACATCGAAGATCGGGGACCAGCGCTTGACGATCAGGGCGAAGGCCTCCTCGACCATCTCCTCCGTGGTCTGGGGGAAGGAGTACCAATAGCGCCAGACCGGGGAGCCCATGAAGCAGGTCACGACCTTGGCGCCCATGAGGCGGGCGGCCTTGGCGGTCCGCTTCATCTCCTCGGTGGCCCAGGCGACTATCTCCTCAGGCTTGCCCTTGACCGCGGGAGGCGCAAAGCCGTCCAGGCGGGGGTCCCAGGGGTCGCCTACGCACTGGCCCGAGAGGTGGGCGGCCAGGGCGTGGACCTCGAGGCCGTGCTTGGCCAGGATGCGCTTGCGGCCCTCGACATAGGCGGGGTCGGACACGGCCCGGGAGACATCCATGTGGTCTCCCCAGCAGGCTATCTCGAGACCGTCATAGCCAAAGGCCTTGGCCTTGGCGCAAAGCTCCTCGAAGGGCAGGTCAGCCCATTGTCCGGTTACCAGGGTGATGGGTCGGGGCATGAAGTTCTCCTTTTATACCTTGGTCCAGGCGGCCTCGTGGCGGGAGGATTCCCCGCAGGCGGCCATAAAACGCAAGCCGGCCAGGCCGGCCTCGGCATCGGGAAAATCGGGCTTGGAGCCAGCTCTGTCCCCAGGTCCGCCAGGTCCGGCCCCGTGGCCAGCCTTCCTTTCGGCCAGGGCCCGCAAAAAGGGGCCGTAGAGCCCCGCAAAGGCCTCATAGAAGCCCCCGGGATGGCCGGCGGGCAGGCGATGGAAGGGGAGGTCTCCGGGACCGAAGTCCCTGCCCCGGCGGAGCCTCTGCTCGCCCTGGCCAAAGGGGGAGAGGACCAGGACCTCGGGGTCCTCCTGGCGCCAGGCGAGGCTCGCCTCGGAGCCCACCAGGCGGAGGGCGAGGCCATTGGACGCCCCGGGCACGGCCTGGCTGGTCCAGATCAGGGCTGAGACCCCACCTTCAAGCTCGGCCAGGATAGACGCCGTGTCATCCAGGCCCCGGCCGGGGACAAGGGCCTCGATCCTCGCGGCCACCCGGGTGATGGCCTTGCCGGTCACATAAGAGACGAGGTGCTCCGCATGGGTCCCGATGTCCCCCAGGGAGGAGGCGGCTCCGGTGCGGGCCGGGTCAAGGCGCCAGACCTTGTCGGCCCCGGCCTCGGTCTCCAGGGGCCTGGAAAGCCATTCCTGGAGGTATTCCACCTGGACAAAGCGCAGGGTCCCAAGCCTGCCCGAGGCCACAAGCCGACGGGCTTCCTTGACCGCGGGATAGCCTGAATAGGTATAGGTGGTGCAAAAGAGCAGCTGCCTGTCCCGGGCCAGGGCGGCCAAGTCCTCCCCCTCCTCGACGCTCAGGGCGAGGGGCTTGTCGCAGACCACGGCTATGCCGGCCTCAAGAAAGGCCCTGGCGGCGGGATAATGGACATCGTTGGGGGCGGCGATCACGGCAAAGTCTATGCCGCCCGGGAGGGCGGCTTCGGTCCTGGCCATGGTCAGGGGGTCGGGGTAGATCCGGGAAGGCTCAAGACCGAGCTCTGTCCCCAAGGCAAGGCTTTTATCCCGGTCCCGGGAAAAGGCCCCAGCCTCAAGGCGGGCCCCGCCCAGGAGACCGATGGCCCGGCGGTGGACTTCGCCGATAAAGGAGCCCGGGCCCCCACCGACCATGCCGTAGCTGAGGATTTTTCCCGGGTCGCCCTTCAGCATCCTTCCACCTCGGAGGAAAGTATTGGAGGGGGATTGGTAATCTGTCAAATGGTTTTCGTTCGGCAATCGAACATTTATGTTCACCTTTGAGCTTTTAACCTTGACAGCCCGGGAAGTCGTACTAGGATAAGCTAGGCATCGGCCCGAGCTTGACGGCCGTCATGCATCCCGGCATAGTTCCCGCGGCCCCCTGGCCCGAGAGGAAAGGCTCCGAGGATGAAAGAGAGCTCTGGGGGCGAGGAAGCTCCCTTTAACTACTCCACCACCGCTGGCAGGATCTTCAAGATCATCCGGGACCTGGGTCCCCTCACGGCCGCCGACATAGGGCGGCGGACGGGCCTGGCCAAGTCCACCATCTCC
>JAKPBN010000437.1 GCA_029778945.1 Spirochaetota bacterium | reverse complement strand
ACCGCGGCATGGCCCTCACCCAGGCCGGCCGCTATGACGACGCCATCAAGTACTTCACCAAGGGCCTCGAGCTCGAGCCCTCCCACCCCGTCTTCCTCTACAACCGTGGGGAGGCCCTGCGCCGGGCCGGCCGCCTCGCCGAAGCAAAGGCCGACCTCGAGTCAGTCCTCTCCCTCCAAGGGGAGGAAGCCGACCTCCTCCTGGCCCTCGGCCTAGTAGCTTATGAGGACGATGACTATGACCTTGCGGAGGAGCGCTATGAGCGGGCCCTCGTCCTCCGTTCGGCCTTTCCCGAGGCCTGGAACGACCTGGGGGTAGTGAAATTCCGCCGGGGCGACTATCCCGAGGCCAGGCTAGCCTTCGAAAAGGCCGTCGCCCTCGATCCCGGCTTTGGTGACGCCTGGTTTAACCTCCGGGACACCTACGAGGAGCTCGGCCTCAAGCGGGAATGGGCCAAGGCCGCCGCCAAGGTCAAGGAACTCGGGAGCGAGGGCGACCTAGAGGGCGAGGATAACTAACCGTATTCTCATCAAACACCTTCTCAACTCGTGGCCTGCGGGTGTACTCTAGAATCTTCCCCAACGGGACAATTCTATAAGGAGGAATGCATGAGAAAGAATCTCGCAAGGCGCATTGCCCTGGCGGCAGTCGTCATCCTGGCGGCGGCCTTTGTCGTGGGCTGCGCTTCGCCCTTCGACAAGTACGCCGACAAGCCCCTCAACCTGACCTTCCTGGAGACCTCGGACATCCACGGGTCCATCTTCCCCTACAACTTCATCACCGCCAAGCCGGCCCCGACCTCCCTCGCCCAGGTCGCGACCATAGTCAACCAGGAGAGGGCCGCCAACCCCGACGGCACCATCCTCCTCGATGACGGCGACGCCCTCCAGGGCCAGCCGGTCGTCTACTACTACAACTTCCTCAAGACCGACGCCCCCAACATCTGGGGCCAGGTCACCAACTACCTGAAGTATGACGCCGTCTCCGTGGGCAACCACGACATCGAGGCCGGCCACCAGGTCTATGACAAGCTCTACAAGGAGATGACCGCCTCCGTCGTCTGCGCCAACGCGGTCAAGGACGATGGGACCACCTACTTCAAGCCCTACACGATCATCCAGCGCCAGGGCGTCAAGATCGCCATCATCGGCATCGTCGAGCCCAAGCTGACCGAGCAGCTCCCTCCCCAGTTCTGGAGCGGCATGAAGATCATTGACGGCGTCGAGGCCGTGGCCAAGTGGGTCCCCATCATCCAGCAGAAGGAAAAGGCCGACCTCATCGTCGGGCTCTTCCACGCCGGCGTCGACTACAGCTACGGCGGCCAGACCGCGGCCACCCCCTCCAACGAGAACCCCGCCCAGCTCATCGCCGAGCGGGTCCCCGGCATAGACTTTGTCCTCGTGGGCCATGACCACCAGGGCTGGGATGGCCAGGGCTGGGACGTGGTCACCAAGAAAAAGGCCGACGTCAAGGGCCCGAACGGCAACATTGTCCCGATATTTGGCCCCCTGAACGCCGCCAAGAATGTGGCCAAGGTCACCGTCGCCATGACCTGGGACCGCAAGGCCAAGGCCTGGACCAAGTCCATCAAGGGCTCCCTCGTCCCCGTCGAGGGCGTGGCCGCCGATCCTGGCTTTACCGCCAAGTTCCAGCCCGTCTATGACGAGATCAAGGCCTGGGTCGACCAGCCCGTGGGCAAGCTCGCCGGCTCCATGACCACCCGGGACTCGATGTTCGGGGACTCTCCCTTCGTGGACCTCATCCACCGCATCCAGCTTGAGCTCTGCGCCGACCCCGCCATCGGCCTCAAGCCCGCCCAGATCTCCTTCGCCGCCCCCCTCACCTTCAACGCGACGATCCCCACGAGCGCCGACGGGACCCTCTACGTCCGCGACATGTTCAACCTCTACCAGTACGAGAACTTCCTCTACACCATGAACCTCACGGGCAAGCAGGTGAAGGACTTCCTCGAGTTCTCCTACAAGAACTGGGTGGACACCATGCCCAACGACGGGAACCACATCATCGGCTTCCAGAAGGACGCCACGGGCAAGCTCATCCAGGACGCCCGCTCCGGCGCCTACAAGACCAACACCTCGTACTACAACTACGACTCGGCCGCCGGCATCAAGTACACCGTCGACCTCACCAAGCCCGCGGGCCAGCGCGTGGAGATCGCCTCCATGGCCGACGGCTCTGCCTTCGACCTTGGCAAGACCTACTCCGTGGCGATCAACTCCTACCGCGGCTCCGGCGGCGGCGGACACCTCATCGCCGGCGCCGGCCTCGACAAGGTCGCCGTGGGCAAGCTCCAGATGGTCACCGGCTCGACCACCAAGGACCTGCGCTTCTACCTCCTCTCCTGGTTTAAGAGCCAGCAGGGCGCGGTGACGGTCAAGACCTACGACAACTGGAAATTCATCCCCGAGGATCTCGCGGCCCAGGGCCGGGCCGTCGACTATCCCCTCCTCTATCCGGGCGCCAAGTAAGCCTCTGGCTTCCTGACGCGATCCGTGGCCGCCCCCGCAAGGGGGCGGCTTTTTTGTCCCCTTGATCCGGGAATGGGCCGGCCTTGGGCCGCATTTGGCATCGCTTTTCCCCTTGCTTGGAGCCCATATGCTTGCTACTTTTAAAGGATGAGCCCTGCCGGAGACCGGAGGGTCATCCACCCGCCGCTCCGCATGGAGGACGGACAGGGAGCCGCGACAGCCAGGGGCCGTCGGGGCTCCAGAGCTCCCCAATAGGAGGAAGCAGATGAAGGGAAACCGTACCTACATGGATATAGGCTCGATCCTGGATGAGGTTTTTGAGGCGGCCAAGGATTTTGGGGCCAAGATGGGCAAGGAGTTCGGAGTCCCTCCGGAGGAGGGCTTTAACAAGCCCTGGAACGAGGCCGGTCGGGACGAGAACGCTGATTACTATCCCAGCTATTCCTATCCCCCCATGAACATCTACCTGACTTCGGCCAGGTCCATTGTCTTCGAATTCGCCCTCGCGGGCTTCGACGAGAAGGACATCAGCCTCTCCTTCCAGGGAGACTACATGGTCTTTTCGGCCCGGATCGCCCTGGATGAGGCCGAGGCCGAGAGCGGCCGCTACATCAAGCGCCGCCTCAAGCTCAAGGATGTGGAAAAGCAGAAGTACTATGTCCCGGCGGACAAATTCGCCCAGGAGAAGGTCAAGGCCCTCTTCAAGAACGGCATCCTCAAGGTCATAGTCCCCCCCAAGGAGGAGGGCGACCAGGGCGAGGGCATCCGCATCGAGATCGTAAAAGAGGGAGAATAAAGAATAAAAGAAAACCACGGAGACACGGAGGCACGGAGAAGCCGAGGAAGAAAAGGGATTGTCAGAAATGACAAAATTCCATCACTTTCCGTAATAGGCCTAAAGGGCTGCGCCTCCGCAGTGGCAAACAAATCCCTAATAGCAAGGGGCTGCCCGTATTGGACAGCCCCCTTTTATTGCCAGCGGAATCACGCTTATCACTTTCTCCCATCCACCACTCTCCCCTCAGTGCCTCCGTGTCTAACGCTTCGCCTTCGGCACCGCTAGGCCTCGGGCAAAAAAATCCCTCGGCTCCGTGGTTGCATCCCTTCCGGAGCTATTCCTTTAGGTCCTAGGCTCGCCGCCTAGGTGACGCTTTACGTAGGGCTCGAGCTCTTCCATGTGGGTGCCGATAAACACTACCCCAAAGAGGGCGAGGCCCAGTCCGAGGACCAGGAAGAGGGGGAGGCTGTAGCCCTCGCCAAAGACCTGCCTGAGGAAGCTGAAATCCTTGGAAAAAGGGATAAAGGCCATAGAGAGCAGGAAAACCGCCCCGGATACCGCCCAGTTCCTGGCATGGAGCTCCTTGCGTGGCCTAGGAAGGAGGCCTATGGCCGACATGATCCGCAGGTCGACGATTTCCCCTCCCTCCCGGGTCCGGGGGCTAGCCTCGTCGGCTTCCATCCAGGCGCTTACCGCCGCTTCGAGATGGGCCACCTTTCTGCGGCAGTCGGGGCAGTTAGACAGGTGGAGGCGGAGGAAAAAGCCGGTCTCTTCACCCGCATCGAGCCGATCATAGCGATCGAGGAAGGTGCTACAGCGCATGGTCAACCTCCACATGCTCTCCCAGCTTTTCCCGGAGGAGCTTCTTGGCCCTAAAGACATGGGACTTAATCGTGTTCACTGGGAATCCCGTGACCTCGCTGATCTCGGAATATCTCAGGTTGTAATAGAAGTACAGCTCGATGCACACGGCCTGGCGGGGGGGCAGCTCGGCCATGGCCGCCCTGACCGCCCGGATCATCTCGTTCCTCTCGTGGCTCTCGTCGGCGCCGCCCTCTCCGTAGAGCTCGTCGTCGGGGCCGATAGGCAAATTGTCCCTTCGGCGCTGGACCGCGTTTATCGCCGTGTTGTAGGCGATCCGCAGGAGCCAGGTGGAAAAGCTCGACTTGCCCTGAAAGCTCCCCAGGGCCGTATAGGCCTTTACAAAGACATCCTGGGTAAAGTCATCGGCATCCTCCTGGTCATGGAAGAAGCTCATCCCCAGGCGCCGCACCCGCGGCCGGTGACGGAGAAGGAGTATCGAAAAGGCCTCGCGGTCGCCCTCCAGGACGAGATCGATGACGTCCTCGTCGGACAGGCTGTCCGCCCGCGCGGAGCTCATGGACGGGGAGAGCGGTTCCGGATCCCGAAGAAGACGAGGAGGCCAACCCCCAGGGCGAGGGGTATGAGGCCTCCCAGGAGGGAGTAGCTCGTTCCGTCCTTGGCCACAAAGAGGACGGTCAGGACAGCGCCTACGCCGGAGAGCAGGAGGCCCGCCAGGAGGCAGAAGGTGTCGAGCTCGAGGTTGAGGGGCTTATAGGAGTCGCGCTCGATAAGGAGAACCTTCTCCTTATGGCTCCATAGGAGATAGAAGAAGATCACGACAGCGCCCATCACGATGCCAACAATGGGTATGATGGCGACGATAACCTGGGCTGCTATGGATGGAAGGGGCATTGCGAGGCCTCCCGGCACGTAAAGGGCTTTAACTATAGAGACTGCCTGGGGGGCAAAAAGGTTGCGCCCCCAGGACTATCAGGATAGCGACCGGGTAAGGATGACGTCTACGCCCGTGTCCAGGACATTGGAGAGGAGGATCTTGCCCCGGACCACCGGGGTCTCGACCTCGATCCCAGAGACGAGGGCGAGGAGCTCAGCCACCCTTTCCTGGGGAAAGGGCCCCGTGGTGCGCCAGGGCACCCTGCGGGGGGCGGTGAGGCTGGCCTGGACCCCAGCCTGGGGCTCCCGGCGGAGGCGGCAGGTCGCGGTGACCACCCGCTTGGGGGAGAGGACCTCCTCCCGGGCGTAGGCGGCGCCCCGGGGACAGCGGTTGCCTTCCACCTGGACCTCCCCGGCGCCCAGGACTTCCACCTTGAGGTGGCAGCCGATTGGGCAGGTGATGCAGATCAGTTCCTGGCTCATGGCTCCCTCCCTTATTGTATGGAAAGCTCTAGGACGGAATCGGGCCCCTGGGCGGCGGCCAGCTCGGCGGGCCCCAGGGAGAGGCTGATCATCTCCGAGGGCTGGATATGGCCCTTTTTCAGGGATTTCACGAGCTTGTTGTTGAGCTTGACCTCGAGGACGGCGTCGTTTTTCACGATCAGGGTCCGCATGTAGAGCCGGTTGTCCCGGCCAGGATCGAGCCTCGAGGGAGCGGCATACCTTAAGTTGGCCCCGGTCTTGACCCTGATCTCCCTCGCGGGCCGCTTGCCCGAGAGCCATTCCGCCGCGAAGGCCCCGGCCCGCCGGGCCTCCTCGACCACGTAGTCCACCAGGTCATGGACGTGGAGGACATTGCCGCAGGCGAAGACCCCGGGCACGTTGGTCATCAGGGTTGAGTCCACCCAGGCCCCATTGGTCATGGGATTGAGCTCCACCCCGAGCTTCTTGGACAGCTCGTTTTCCGGCACGAGGCCCACCGAGAGGAGGACGGTGTCGCAGGGGATGCGGAAGGACTTGTCAAAGTCGAGGGCGCCCTTTTCGATCGGGGTTATCTCGACTCCCTCCACCCTCTCGTTGCCATAGATGTTGGTCGTGAGGTGGGATAGATAGAGGGGGATGCCGAAGTCCTTGAGGCACTGGACGATGTTGCGGGTGAGGCCCGAGGGATAGGGGAGGATCTCCACCACCGCATGGACCTTGCAGCCCACGAGGCTCATCCGCCGGGCCATGATGAGGCCAATGTCCCCGGAGCCGATGATCACGGCGTCCTTG
>JAKPBN010000436.1 GCA_029778945.1 Spirochaetota bacterium | reverse complement strand
CCAATACTCCCCAGCCTTGGGCGGAATTCTCCAACCCCGGCACCCGCTGGACGGCCTCCAAGGGCCGCTTCTGGGGCGCCGCCTTCCCCCCTGTGGAGACCGGCACCTGCGATCCCCACGACATGAACTCCATCGGCTTCCGCTGCCTTAAGTCCCTCCTCGACCTGGGGCCCCTGGCGGAGAAGTACACCGTCCGCATGGGTGGCTGCGCCTCCTGCCCCATCCGCTGCCAGTCCCAGATGAAGTTCCCGGTCCTTGAGTCCTACGGCTACTCCCCCTATGTGGCCTCCACCTGCGTCGGCTTCTTCTCTCCCGGCTCCATCATGATCAAGGGCGCCGCAGATGTGAACGAGAAGGGCGATGGCTCCATGCTGGCTCGTGCCCTGGGCGCCCAGATCACCAACGACCTGGGAATCTGGTGCAACTATTCCCAGCTCCCCAAGGACTTCGACTATGCCTACAGCAAGGGCATCCTCAAGAAGGTCCTCTCCGAGGAGGAGTACAAGTCCCTCCGTTTCGACCTCCTCGAGGCCAAGGACATCACCTTCCTCAAGTACTTCTATGAGGCCATCGCCTACAAGAAGGGCGAGTTCTGGCATATCGCCGACGGCTCCACTGCCATCGCCGAGCGCTGGAAATTCGGTGAAGACTTCTTCAATGACAAGAAGTACACGGTCTGGTCCAAGGCGATGAGCTATCCCAAGCACCACTCCAACGAGTCCGGTTGCTCCCAGGTGGGAACCCTCATCTCCATGATCAAGAACCGGGACGCCCAGAACCACTCCCACATGAACTTCATCGGCTCCGGCCTCCCGGTCGCGAAGCAGAAGGAGATCGCCGCCGAGATCTGGGGCAGCCCGAACGCCGTCGATGGGGTTCTCGACTACACCCCCATGCATGTCTCCAAGGCCAAGTTCGCCAAGTGGTCCCTCGTGAAGCTCGCCCTCCACGACTCCCTGACCCTCTGCAACTGGATGTGGCCCATGACGGTCTCTCCCCTCAAGGAGAGGAACTATCGCGGCAACCTCACCCTCGAGGCCCAGTACTATTCCGTGGCCACGGGCATCAAGAAGACCGAGGCCGAGCTGGACCTAGACGCCGAGCGCACCCTCCACCTCCACCGGGCCATGACCATGCTGACCATGGGCACCAAGGAGATGAGGAAGGAGCACGATGCCCCCCCCAGCTGGGTCTTTGACGAGGATCCGGACAAGAAGCCCTTCACCAAGGGCACGGACAAGATGGACCGGGCCGACATGGAGATCGCCATGGACATGTTCTACGCCGAGATGGGCTGGGACAAGGCCACCGGCGCGGTGACCAAGGCCACCCTCCTCAAGTTCGGCCTGGCCGATGTGGCCGCCGCCCTCGACAAGGCCGGCCTCCTCGTAGGCTGACCCGCAAGCGCATCCTGAATGATGGGGCCCCGCGAGCCATGGCTCGCGGGGCCCTTTTTGCCCCCTGCCGGGAAGGATCAGCCTTCCCGGGCCCCCAGGAGGGGGATCACGGCTTTCTGGAGCCAGGAGAGCTCTGCCCTGAGCTGGTGGACCCGGAAGTCCACGCCCAGGCGGTTGAAGACATCCTCCTCCGGGAGGGTCGCGAGCAGGGCCACATGGTTGGCCAGCTGGCGCTCGATCAGGGCGACCTGGTCCTCCACAATGATCGCCGGAACCTGGCCCCCCTGCATGCTCGCGAAAAAGAGGCGGGAGATGAACTCCATGCGGAGGACCCGGGAGGAGCAGTCCGTGGGGCTCATGAGCCAGGTCGAGAAGTGGGCAAGGCCCTGGGGGGTGATGGCCAGGTAGCGCCGGGCCGGGGAGTTTTCCCGCTCCTCCACCAGGCCCTCGATGAGGCCCTGGGCCTCGAGGCGCTTGAGGATGGCATACATCTGGCTTTGGCTGATGTGCCAGACCCTCCCGAGCTGGGCCTGGAACTGGGTAAACAGGTCGTAGCCGTGCATGCTCCGGTGCATGAGGAGGCCGAGCATCACGAATTCCGGGCGCACGTCGCGCACATGCATGTTGGCGGGGTCGCGGGCTTTTTCGCTCACGCCCCACCTTAGTTCGGGCCTTTCCGGCCTGTCAATCCAGGACTTCCGGGTGTAACCATCCGGGGTCGATGGCGGTTGACAAGGGCAGGAGAAAAAAATATCGTATGCACCATCGGCACGGGCCCTGTGGCCTGGCCCCCAAGGAGTGACCCCATGTACAAGAAAATCATCGCCCTCGTGTGCCTTGCCCTCGTGGCTACTTTTGCCTTCGCCGCCTGGAAGAATGGCAGCTTCAGCGCCAAGGAGTCCAAGGCCGACGAGCGCGGCTATGTGGCCAGCGTGAAGATCACGGTCTCCGGCGGCAATATCACCAAGATCGACTACAACGAGGCCAAGGGCTCCTCCAGCAAGTGGCAGGACAAGGCCTACAACGCCTCCATGAAGAAGGTCTCCGGCGTGTCCTGGATCGAGGCGGTGCAGAAGCTCGAGGACGACCTCATGAAGAAGCAGGCCACGGACAAGGTCGACGCCGTCTCCGGCGCCACCGAGCTCTCCGCCCGCTTCAAGGCCCTCGTCGACCAGGCCCTGGCCCAGGCCAAGTAAGCCGGTATAGGAGCCCCAGCGATGATCGAATTCAGCGACGGCTCCCGCCTCGAGGCCTCGGGGGAGCTCCGGATCGAGGAGTCCAAGGGCACCTATTATGTCCTGGGGGACGGCATGTTCCTCCCCCAGGACAGCCTGGAAGCCGCCGAGGCCCTCCTCAAGGACATCAAGAGCCAGACAATCTATATGAACATGAAGGTCCTCAAGAGCCCTGGGGCCCGCGCGAGGGTCAACGATACCCTTGAGGACGTGGCCAAGGAGCTCGGGGAGCCCAAGCCTTGAGCGAAGCTCCCAAGCCCGAGGCGGGGGCGGCTCCCGAGGGAGTGAGCGCCGCAAGCCTGGCGGAGGCGATCCGCAGGGATTCCGCGGCCTATGCCGTGAGCTCCCGGGCCCGCCTCGAGGCCCTCTTTCCGGGGGCCGAGGTGGACAGCCTCCTGGCCCAGGCCGGGCCCGAGCTGGCCGATATAGGCCGCATCCCCGGCGCCTCGACGGTCTACTATTTCTCCACGGCCTCCATGACCGAGGCCTATGCGACCAACCTGGCCCGGGTCGAGGAAAAGGATCCTCTTAACCTCGTGGCCCAGACCGTGAGGGATGACTCGCGGATCTATCCCCGGCCCACGGCCCTGAACACCTTCCATGACGCGCCCTGGCGCCTTGGCCAGACCGAGATGGCCTCGGTCCTCCTCAAGCTGGGCCGGGAGCCCGGGGTCGAGGATATCCAGTCCTGCGCGGCCTCCAACGGGGCCATCTACCTCTATTCCACGAAATACCTCTCCCCGGCCCACGCGAGCGGGCTGGCGGAGTACTATGAAGTCGAGCGCTGGAACAATCCTTGAGGAAGCCCAGAGCCGGCGAATTTGCCTTTCCTAGGAGCGTAACACCATGATCGGAACCTCCGAACTTATCATCATCGTCGTCGTGATCCTCGTCCTCTTTGGCGCCACCGCCATCCCCAAGTTCGCCCGCTCCCTGGGCCAGGCCAAGAAGGAATTCTCCCAGGCCATGAAGGAGAGCGAGGCCGAGGACAAGAAGGCCGAGGAAGCCAAGAAGACCGGCGAGTCCAAGTAAGATTCCCGCCCCCGACAGGATGCCCATGGCCACAAACGACAACCCCGAGAAGGTGATGTCCGTGATGGACCACCTCAGGGAGCTCCGCAACGGAATCCTCATCTCCCTCGTGGCCTTTATGGCCGCCACGGTCGCGGCCTTCATCTGGTCCAACGACATCCTCGGGATCTTCATGCAGCCCTTTAGCCCTGTGGCCTCCACGGTGGATTCCAAGCTGGTGGTGAGCAACATCACCGAGGGCTTCACGACCCAGATCAGGGTCGCGGTGATCGCCGGCCTGATCATCTCCCTGCCGGTCCACATGTTCAACATCATCCGCTTTGTCTTTCCCGGCATCGAGGGCAAGACCCGCAGGGCTATCCTGGGCTTTGTGGTCGCGAGCTTTGTCCTCGTGGTTTTTGGGGCCTATCTAGCCTACTTCCGGGTCCTGCCCGCGGCGGTCAATTTCCTGACCAATCCCTATTTTGTGCCGGCCGGAGTGGGCTTCCTCCTCAACTACCAGCAGAACGTCTTCTTTGTCTTTTCCTTCATCCTCTGGTCGGTCGCCGCCTTCCAGACCCCCCTCATCCTCGAGCTCCTCCTCATGTTCAATGTGGTCAACCGCAAGAAGGTCCTTGCCTCCAGCCGCTACATCATCGTGGGCATCTTTATCGTCGCGGCGATCATCACCCCCTCGCCGGACTTTGTGAGCCAGCTGGGCGTGGGCATACCCATGATGGTCCTCTATTTCCTGGCCCTCCTCGTGGCCAAGATCTTCCGCTGGGGAGAGGCCTGATGTTCAACATCGGACCGGCGGAATTCGCCGTCATAGCCCTGGTGGCCCTGATTGTCATCCGGCCCAAGGACCTCCCGGCCATGCTCCGCAAGGTGGCCAAGGCCTGGAGGGAGATCAAGAAAACCGTGGATGAGCTGACCGCGATGAAGGATGACTTCATGAAGCAGGTCAACGAGCTCTCCAAGGAAGTCGAGGACGCCGCGAGCGAGATCAAGGATGCGGTGAAGCTCCAGGATGAGCAGGCCCCCAAGGACGGGAAGCCCGGCTCGGACGCCTCGCCCCCAGGAGCGCCGGCCCCGGCTATGCCGGCCCCAGCTATGCCGGGCAGTCCCTTCCAGGCGGGCCAGGCCGATACCCAGCCCCTCGCGAGCTTTGACGCCTCGGCGCCGGAAAAGGCCGAGGCCTATGGCGGAGCCAAGCTTGAGGCCGAGTCCAAGCCCGGTCCCGAGGGCAATTCCGAGCCCGACGCCCCGGTCTGGGAATAGCCTAGGCGCCTGCCGGGCTTTAGGCCGCAGGGCCCTCGGAAAAGTCCACAACCCGCCCGCCGGTCATGGCCACAAGCTGGCTCAGGTATGTGGGTACCCCGGTCGCGTCCGTGCCAGCCGCGGGAAAGACCCTGTCATACTTGCCTAGATCCGCGTCAAAGAGGATCTCGACCCCCGTGAGGGCGTAGGGACAGACCCCGCCGGGGCGGTAGCCGGTGATCTTTTCCGTCTCCTCCGCATCGGTCATGGAGAGCTTGGACCCCGCCACTCTCTTGAGGGCCGAGGAGGGGATGCGCTTGTCCCCCGGGCAGACGACCATAAAATACGCTCCCTCCTTGCTCTTGAAGAGGAGGGACTTGGCGATGCGAGCTGCCTCTACCCCTAGGCGGGCGGCGGCCATCTCGGCCGTGGGGGTCGAGCCGGGCTCGAATTCGAGGGCCTCGAGGTCCGCTCTCGCAAGGACGGCTTTTACTTTGTCGGGTATCATGGCGGAATTGTAGCCACGGATAGTAACGCCAGTAAAGCCCGGAGGCCGCCGGACCTTTTGGGTGGCCCTAGCCCGCCGCCCAGGCGCCGAGGGCGGCCTTGAGGAAGTCCGCAAGGCCGGGCTCGAGGGCCTCGTAGCGCCGCCGGAAGCGCTCGTCCTCGGCATACATCTCCCCCAGGCCGCGGATGAGCGGAGGCGGGGCATCGTAGAAGCGGTTGATGTGGGCTGACCAGGCCTCGCAAAGCGCCAGGACTTCCCCCGAGCCAGGCCTGGCTCCCCGGCGCAAGGCCTCGGCAAACCGGGCCTCCAGGGCCTCGCCTTCGACCCGGACCTCCCGCCATTTTTCCTTGGACCAGGACCTCACCCTCTTGTCCGAGGCCTCGTAGGCTCCGGCCCAGGCCTGGGCAGCCTCGGCCTTGATCGCCTCGACCTCCTCCCGGGCCAGGCCCGCATAGAGCTCCGAGTCCTCCAGGGGGGGGCCTCCGCCCAGGCTGTCGAGGCTGCGGTCCACGGTCGCAAGGAGGCGGCGGAGGCGAAGGACCTCGGCCTCCAGGCGGCGCCGATGCTCGGTCAGGGCCTTGGCGGGATCAAAGGTGGGATTGTCCAGGATCGAGGCTATCTCCTCCAGGGGGAGGTCGAGCTCCCGGTAGAGGAGGACCTGCTGGAGGCGGTGGAGCTCGGCTTCGCCATACAGGCGATAGCCCGCAGGAGTACGGGAGGAGGGGCTTAGGACCCCCAGATGGTCGTAGTGGTGGAGGGTCCTGACGCTCACTCCGGCGAGGCTGGCGAGCTGCTTGATCGTGTAGACCATAAAAACTCCTTGACCCTGACGCAACGTCATAGTTTACCCTTGGGGTATGAAAGAGCACAAGCTAGACGAGCTGGAGAACGAGGCTAAGGAGAGGTGGGGCCAGACCATGGAGTGGCAGGAAAGCCAGCGGAGGACAGCCGCCTGGGGCAAGGCTGACTGGGAGGCCATGAAGGCCAGGCAGGCGGGCCTGATGGCCAGGATAGGCGAGGGGATGGACCAGGGTCCGGCCAGCCCCGAGACCCAGGAGGCCGTAAAGGCCTATCACAGGTTTATCGACTCGACCTTCTACCCCTGCCCGCCGGCCACCTTTCTAGGCCTCTCGGAGCTCTGGAAGGGGGACGAGCGCTTCCGGGCGAGCTGGGAGGGGATCAAGCCCGGCCTCTGCGACTTTGCCTGCGAGGCCGTCCAGGTCTATGTCCGAGGCCTCTAATGGAGGCCTGAGCCGGTCATCATCTCCTGGCTAGGGATGGGCATGACGGGGGGATGGCCCAGGGCATGGTAGGCAAAGAGGATGGCCAGGCTTGCGGCCAGGAGGATGAGGAACCATGGGAGGGTAATCCTCATCCAGCGCCCGAAGCTCACCCTGGCCACTCGCCGTATGACGGTGGCCATGATGACGGCCTGGACCGAGGCTATGGGGGAGACGAAGCCCCCCAGGGCCGTGCCCACGAGGGCCGACAGGGCAAAGAAGGACCATTCTTCGTGGTGGACAATGAGGTTGGTGAGGACATCCATGACGGCCACGTTGTCCGCCACGGCGGAGAAGACCGCCGAGCCGGCCAGGATCCCGCCTCCGGTGACCGCGGGGCTGCCTGCATGGAGGAGGCCCTTGCCCAGGATCTCGAAGGCCCCCGCGAAATTGAGCTCTGAGATCGTCACAAAGATCGCCACCAGGAAGAGGGCCTCCTCGATGTTGGCCCAGGTCTGGGAGAGGATATAGCGCCTGGCCTTGGGCTGGACCGCGGCTATCGCGATCAGGCCCGCGATCACCGTGGAGGCCCAGGTGGGCATCCAGGGCAGGAAGGCGTGGGCGATGAGGAGGGCGAGGAGGACAAGACCCGAGGCGAGGATGAGGCGGCGGCTCCGGGTCCTGGCGTGGTACTCGTCCCGGACCACGAGGAGGAGGTCCCCGAGGACGATATTGGCCAGGGGATCGTCCTCGGCGCGGTAGTGGTAGAAATCGATCAGGCCCTTGGCCAGGTCCTCGCTGTTGAGGTTGACCGAGAGGGCCGCATGGACCTTCTTCTGGGGTATGCCCGCCTTGAGGGCGGCCTCGAAGTCGGGCAGGCCCTCCTCGTCGATGATGCGCTCCATCTCGATCAGGGAGCGGACCTCCACGGTGCCGATGCTCTTGAGGTTTTCCGAGAGGGAACCCGAGCCCGAGTGGGCCCGGCGCAGGGAAATGCCCTCGAGGAGGACCTCCATCTCGGGCCTGACGTCCTTGATCCTGGGATAGGCCTTGACGATCCGCCAGGCCACAAAGGCGCAGAGGGCCAGGGCCGGGAGGGCAAAGACCGAGGCATATCGGAGGAAGTAGAAGGGGGTGAGGCCCAGCTTCTCCGCTGCGAGGATGTTGGTGGGCTCCCCCAGGACAAACCAGACCCCGCCTATGTTGGTGGCCACCACGAGGAGGAGGAGTATCTGGATGATGTGGCTGGTCTTCATTCCGCTCGAGAGGAGGATGGTGAGGGTGATGATGCCCATGATAGAGGCCACGGTCGCCCCGTCAAAGATCCCCGAGAGCAGGCCCGTGAGGACCATGATGGCCACCATGATGGGCCCCAGGTTTCCCCGGGCCCGCCGGACAATGCGCCAGGCCAGGTCGCCTATGAAGCCCGAATAGGCAAAGGTGTTGACCACGAGGTAGAGGCCGGCGAGAAAGACAAAGATCTCCAGGTGGATGGCATGGGCGACTACCCTGAAGGCCCCGAGGACCGAGGCGTCGGGGGCGGCGGCCAGGCCGTAGGTGGCGGTGAAGATAAAGAGGCCCACGAGGCCGAGGAGGGAGGATATCAGGGTCTTGGTGATGGGCCTGCCGTCATCGGCGAGGGAGAGGAGGGCCATGGTGGAGATCAGGACCCAGCCCAGGGCCAGGAGGGGCTGGCCCAGGGCGGCCAGGACTAGGGATGCCAGTCCCGAGAGCAGCAGGGCCAGGATTGTCGCAGGTCTCATGGTCTACAAGCTAGCCAGTCCAGGGCGGGCAGTCAAGGAAGGACCCTTCCTCCCCCTTGAAAAAGCCCGCGGCCCTCTTTAGTATCCGTACATGGAAAAGTACCACTTTACCTACGACGATATCCACCACACCGCCAAGGACATCTCCGACCGGGTCACGGCCTCGGGCTATGAGCCCGACGTCATTGTCGCCATTGGCTCCGGGGGCTTTATCCCCGCCCGGATCATCAGGACCTTCCTGGCCAAGCCCATCCTCGCCGTGGGGGTGGCCTACTATGACCAGGAGGACAATCCCACCGAGGAGCCCCGCAAGGTCCAGTGGATCGAGGAGGCCGAGCGCAAGCTCCATGGCAAGCGCATCCTCCTCGTCGACGAGATCGACGACTCCCGCTCCACCCTCGAGTACTGCATCCGGGAGCTCCTACGCCACCACCCCGCGGAAATCGCCGTGGCCGTCCTCCACAACAAGGAAAAGGAAAAGAAGGGCGCCATACCCTCGGAGGTAAAGCGCTACTACGCCGGGCGGGACATCGAGGACCGCTGGGTGGTCTATCCCTGGGACGCCCAGGACATCGACGCCCACAATGCAGAAGCCGGACGGGGCAGGAAAGCATGAGCGTCACCATCACCGGCCGATCGACCTCCGCGGTCACCGTCGAGCTCCGCCATGAATCGGGGGCCCTCATCACGACGATGGCCCCCAAGGACAATGGCGGGGACGGCTCGGGCTTTTCTCCCACCGACCTCTGCGCCGCCAGCCTTGGGGCCTGCGGGACGACGATCATGTCCATGTTCGCCGCCAACCATGGCATTGACCTGGATGGGATCGGCTTTGAGGTGGTCAAGGAGATGTCCCCTCCGCCCCGCAAGGTGGCCAGGCTCACCGTGACCTACACTATCAAGGGAAGGGTCTCGGACCTGGACTTCCAGAAGATAGTCCGGGCCGGCAAGACCTGCCCCATCCGCCTCACCCTGGAAGGCGCCGTCGAGGTGGTCGAGGACTACCGCTTGCAGGCCTAGGTCGGGGCGCCGTCCGTTAGGCATAAATTTTACAATGCGAGTGGATTGAACCACGGAGCCTAGAGCATAGCGAAGCGTTAGGCACGGAGTTAGCAAGGGAAAAGGAATTGAATAGGTAATCGTATTTATCCAGTATTAATACCTATTCATTCATCTTCATGGATCGATTCAAACGCATTCTTAATATTCCTCTGTGTCTCTGTGTCTCTGTGGCTAATAGCATTATTGCTATTTCCCGTCCAGAAGGCCCAGGGTGGCCAGGGCCAGGTCCCGGGTTTCCACGAGGGCCCGGGGGTCCACAAATTCCGCCCTGTCCTCGGCGGAGTGCCGCCTTTCCTCGGGCAGGCGCATGATAAAGGCCGCCGGTATGCCGGCTAGGGCGAAGGGCAGGTGGTCGGAATTTTCCGAGCCCCCGGTTTCGGCCCGGAGCCCCAGTTTGTAGGCGGCCTTAATGGCCGCCTCTGTGACCGGGTTGGCCTCGGAGCGCAGGCTATAGACCATGGTGAGGCCCCCCGAGCCCACCGTGTCCAGGACGAGCACGGCCTCGGGCTCCCGGCCCTGCCAGGACGCCACCAGGGCCTTGGAGCCCGCTTCGCCCACTTCCTCCGCCCCAAAGCCCACGAGGTAGACCTCCCTGTCCAGGGGGGCCATGGCCAGCCTAGCTGCCACCCCCAGCAGGCAGGCTAGGCCCGAGGCGTTGTCCTCCGCCCCCGGGGTGTCCACCGAGTCCATGTGGGCTCCCACGAGGATAGCCGGGCCCCTGCCGGACCTGCCCGGGACAAGGGCAATTACATTGCGCGATTCTGCCTTGGCTGTCCTCGTGGTGAGGGTGAGCCTTCCCCTATGCGACGGTAGGCCAGCCAGGCCTGGCCTAGCCTCGAGGGCCAGGGCCAGGGTCCGGGCATCCTGGCCACCCATTTCCGCCATGGGCAGGGGAAGGCGGGGGCCGGCATAACCCTGGACCGTGGGGCGGCCCGGATCCAGGACGAGGATACCCAGGGCCCCGGCCGCCGCGGCGGCCGCGGCGGTCTCCAGGAGGCCCG
>JAKPBN010000389.1 GCA_029778945.1 Spirochaetota bacterium | reverse complement strand
CTCCGGCGCCCAGGTCGGGGACAAGGACAAGATCGAGACCTACATGGAGCGCTGCGTGAAGAGCGTCTCCGAGGCCCGGTTCACGGGGATCCGCAAGGCGACGGACTGGTGGGTCCAGCTCCGCTGGTACAAGCCCAGCAATCCCAAGGCCTTTGACCACGACGAGTACCGCCTCCTCCAGCTCTATATCGTCGACCGGGCCCTCCTCCAGGAGCAGGTCAAGAAGATCCTCGACGGAGTCGCCGCCGACGAGCCCAAGACCCCGGAGAAGCAGAGGGCCATGGACCTGGTCCAGCAGTCCTTCTTCGACGGCTTCTAAGGGAATGGTTCCATGAAGCTATCCCCCAGGCCTGGCCTCGCCCTCATCCTAGCCTTTGTCCTTGGCGCCTGCGCGAGCGGGCCCGTGGCGAAGGCCCCTGAATGGACCATGACGACCCCCAGGCCTGACGGGACCAACACCTGGTTTGTGGGCTATGCCTCCAACCCGGGTGGGGACCAGGTGGCGGCCACCGAGGCCGCTGTCTCCAACCTGGTCGCGGAGATCATGAACTACCTGGGGGTGAGCATCAGCTCCGAGTCCACCGCCACCTCCAGGTCGACCCTCGACTCCTACACCTCGGAGGTGAGGTCCCAGATCAACGCCAAGTCCACGGGTCGCCTCGCGGGCTTTGCGGTCAAGGACAAGTACCTCTATCGCAACCCCAAGACAGGCCAGGTCTTTGTCTATGTCCTGGCCTCCTATGTGACCACGGACCTGGAAAAGGAAAAGCGCCGCATCGCGGCCGTCTTCCAGGAAAAGGACGACGCCGTGGCCAAGCCCGCGGCCGAGGGCCGGGCCCTGATGGAGGCCGGCAGGCCCTGGGAGGCTCTCCAGCGATTTGTGGACGCCGCCCTTGCGGCCTCGGGCTCGGACATAGACAACGCCAGCATCAAGGTCGAGGCCAATCTGGGCAATGCCCTCCAGGCTTTTGGGAGTCTCCGCCTCGAGGCGGTCGGCGAAGGGCCCCGGACTAGCCTGGGCAAGGCCTTTCCCCAGCCCTTCCGGGCCAGGCTCCTCGCCGGGGCTAGCTCGAGGGGCCTAGCCGGGGTCCCCCTATTGGTGGCCTGGCAGCGCCGCTCGGGCTCCCGGATCGTGTCCAAGACCGAGGCCCTGAGCACCGGAATAGACGGCAGCATCAGCTTCCTTCCTCCCCCGCCGGACTTTGTGGGCAAGGCAAGCCTCGTGGTCAGCCTCGACGCCGCCTCGGTCATAACCCTCCTGGACAAGCTGCCCCCGAAGTACCGGGCCCAGAAGGACGCCCTCGCCGAGGGGCTGGCCCAAAAGTACCTGGAGATCCCCTACGAGGTCGTTTCCCTGGCCCGCCTCTCCCCGACGGCCCTTGCCGTGGTCGACCTGGACGACAGCGCCAAGCCTGTCGTCGGAGCCTCGACCCAGGCCGGTCTTGCCGAGGGCCTGGCCAAGGCCGGCTTTAGCCTGCCTACCCTGAGTTTGGCCGGCGACCTCCTTGCAGCGGGCCAGGAGGAGGCTATCCTCGCCCAGGCCAGGACCCTCCTTGGTAGTCGGGCCGAGCGCCTCGTCTGGGGCCGGGCCAGCATTGTCTCGGTGCGCCGGGACGGGGCCATGGTCCTGGCCCAGGCCAGGGCCGAGCTCAGGGTCCTCGAGTTGTCCGCCGGCCGCCTGATCCTAAGCACGACCGGAGAGGCCCTGGGAATGGGCCAGGACGAGGCCTCGGCCCGCAGTGCCGCCTATCGTGAGCTAGGCCTCAAGATCCTCACGGCTAATCTTCTCTCCAGCCTGCCCTGAGTCCACCTAGCCCGGAGCCAATAAAAAGGGAAGCCCGAAGGCTTCCCTTTTTTGTTGTCCTGCCGAGTCGGGCTAGAGGAGGCCGAGCTCGTGGGCGCGGTTGGAGATGACCCCGGAGCAGCCCAGGTCAAGGCAGCGCCTGGCCTCGGCGGGATCGTCGATGGTCCAGGGCACCACTTCCTTGCCGCCCAGCCTCCAGCGGAGGCTCGAGAGCCGCCCTACCTTCTGGTGGTCGGGCTTGAGGAAGTCCGCGTGGCCGATCCATGCTCCGGCCCCGTACTGGAGGGGAAGCATCATCTCGTCGTCCACGCACCAGATGATGGCTGTCTTGATCTCCGGCATAAGGGTCTTGAAGCGGGCGATGGAGACGGGATTGAAGGAGGTGATGAGGCAGCGGTCGGCTATGCCCTTGCCCCCCCGGGCGGCCTTGATGACGGTGGCGGTGGCCGCCTCCAGGCCATAGTCCTGCTTGACGTGGCTCTTGAGCTCCACGTCGTAGTAGAAGGAGTCCCCGCACTCCTCAAAGAGCTCGGAGAGGAGGAAGATCCTCTCCTGCGAGTATTCCTTGCCCTTCCAGGAGCCTATATCGAGCTTGCGCAGCTCGTCGTATGTCGAGTCCTCGAGGCAGAGGCCCTTTCCCTTGGCTTCCTTGCCGGGGGCAAGGCCATCGGCGCCAGCCAGGCGACCCGTGTAGTGGTCGTGGAAAACCACGAGCTTTCCGTCCTTGGTGAGGTGGACATCGAGCTCCACCCCGGGGATTTTCTTTTCCCGGGCGAGCTTAAAGGCCGCGAGGGTGTTTTCCGGGGCGATCGAGGAAAGTCCGCGGTGGGCGAACACGAGGGGGCGCTTTGCGTCCGGAATGATGCTGGATCTCATGCTGTACCTTCTCCCATTCTTTTCTTTAGCTCCGCAAGGGCGTCTTCAGCCTTTGCCTGCTTTTCTGTTTTTTCCAGCTCCCGCTCGAGGGCCGGGGTGGATAGGCTCCCCTCGGCCGCGGCTGGGTCAAGGACGTCTCCGGTCAAGACTTGGAGCTCGGCGAGGAGCTTGTCCGGGTCGACCGACCTTTCCTTGGCCTTAAGGTAGGGAATCCTCTCCTTGAGGCGAGATAGATCCCGGGAAAGGCCATCCTTCTCCATAACGAGGCCGGCCCGCTGGGCCTCGAGCTCCCCGGCCTTGGCCCTGGCGGCCTCGGAGAGCTCGGCCTGGCCCTTCGAGGCCGCGAGCTCGACCCGGGACCTCCAGGTGCCAAGGGTCTCGTCCAGGGCCGCTATGTCCTGGTCGTAGCGCTTGATCGTCGTAGCCCAGGCCAGGAGGTAGTCCCGGGCGCTCTCCAGGTCCAGGGCAAGGAATTCCGCGTCGTCCATACCGGCCTCCTAGAGCTTGAAGGCCACGCCGGCGGAGGCCCCGAGTCCGCCGTAGGACGTAAAGAGGTCGCTGAGGGCCAGCCAGTATTCCCCGCCGGCCTCGAGGTAGACCCGCATGTCCCGGGAGACGAGCAAGGAGGCCTGGAAGAAGGCCTGGCCCCCCAGGAAGGGGAAGTAGTTTTTGGAGGTGTCGACCGTAAGTCCCTCGATGCTGTAAAGGTAAGAGAGGCCCAGGCCGGCCCAGGGGGAGAGGGTTAGGCGCCCAAGGTGGAGGTCATACTGGCCGCCTAGGCTTACGTTGACGGGAAGGACATCGACGGAGACGCCCAGGGCCGAGGCCTTGACCCCCAGGGGGATCTCGGCGGCGACAAAGGGCCGGAAGCCATAGAAGCCCCGGGAGGGCACGGCGCGGAGGCCCAGGATCGCGTTGATCCCGCCATTCAGGTAGCGGAAATAAGGCTCTATATCGGCTCCAAAGCGGGGCACTTCCCTGAGCTTGGAGTCCTTGCCTATGGTTGCCGAGCCATAGAGGACCGAGGCCGTGGAGATCTCGGGTCCGACCTCCTTGATGAGGACGAGGCCTACCTCGCGCTCGTCCTTGAGACCCTCGAGGCTCGAGGTCACCACGACAGAATACTCGTCGCCCTTCTTGATGCCCATGTTGGCGCCCAGCTGGAGCTTTATCTCGCCCCGCTTGGAGCTCAGGACCCGGGTATTGATCTGGAAGGCCGGGATGGAGCGGATCTCGAACTGGAGCTGGCCGGGGATGGCCTCGATGGCCGAGCGGACCGAGGCGAGCTGGTCGGTCTTGTCGCTCCCCGAGGTCTTGATCCGGGCGGTGGAGATCAGGCTTCCCCCGGCGGAGACGTCGATAAAGGAGACGTCCGTGGAGATCGAGGTTTCCCAGCGCTGGGCCGAGGCGTTCCAGCCCGACCAGAAGGAGGAGATCACCGGGGCGGCGACGATAAAGGTCCCCAGGAGGCGGTTAAACTCGGCCTCGGTGAAGACGGCCTCGCCGAACTGGTATTTCTCGGGCATCACGAAATTGTCGGCCTTGGCCTTCTTGATGGTGTCTATGAACTGGGTCAGGTCGGCCGCGGCAAAGCGCTGGCTCACCCCGATGATCGTAAAGCGCCCAAGGTCGGAGAAGACTCCGCGGATCTCGGAGTCGATGCTCCCCAGGGCCTCGAGGGGTATGATCCAGCCAGAATAGCCTAGGCTAAAGACGGCCAGGTCCTGCTTGACGCTGACCTCCGGCGGAGTCTGGGCAGTCAGGGCCCCGGCGAGGGCAAGGACGAGGATAGTGGCGATACATGCCCGGCGTTTCATGCTTCCTCCTGGTCATTGTGGACAAGGGCCATTGTCCCGCCCCCGCCCGGCACTGTCAAGGATGAGGCCTGGCCTAGGCCCTCCCTCCTTGCGGAGCCTCTCCCGAGCGGGGTATCGTCCCCTCAAGATCATGCCGCGTAGCTATCTCGATCCGCCCCGGCCCATTGTGGCCCTGGCCACGCCCCCGGGCGCCTCAGCCCTGGCCCTCATCCGCTGCTCTGGCCCCGGCTCCCTCGAGCTCCTGGCCGGGCTTTT
>JAKPBN010000349.1 GCA_029778945.1 Spirochaetota bacterium | reverse complement strand
CCGCGTCCAGCTGGCCCGGGACCTGCCTGCCCTGGCCGTGGTGGAGGTGCCTGAGCTGGGCCTCGGGTCCCTCTCGGCCTGGCTTGCCTCCCTCCCCCGGGATGGCCTCGTGTTTATGCTCAACTACCTCGTGGATGGCGAAGGCCGGGTCCATACCACCGCCGAGGTCGCCACCGCGCTTTCCGCCTCGGGCTTGCCGGTATTTACCGGCCACGATGCCTTCCTGGAGCCAGGCATCCTGGGCGGTCGATGCGTAACAGGCCTGGGCCAAGGCCGGGCGGCCGCCGGACTGGCCCTGGAAATCCTGGGGGGAGGGGATCCCTCGGCCCCGCCCCGGGTGTCGGCGGAGGCCAATTCTTGGATCTTCTCCTGGGCCGACCTGAGGCGCCATGGCCTGGCGGCCGGGACCCTGCCCAAAGGGGCCCTGCTGGAGGGCCGCCCCTCGTCGATCTTTACCACCAATCCCCGGATGGCCGTGTTCTTCCTGGCCTCCATCATCCTTCTTGTGCTGTTCTCCACCTTCCTTGGCTTCCTTGTGCGCCTCCTGCGAAAGGACAAGGCCCGCCTGGCGATGGAGGAGCGCCGCTTCCGCGCCCTCTTTGAGAGCCTGGCCTTTGGCTTTGCCCAGCACGAGATCGTCCGGGACTCCTGGGGCAAGGCCGTGGACTACCGCTTCCTCGAGGTCAACGGGCTCTTTGAGTCCATGATAGGCTTTTCCCGGGATGTGGTAATAGGCAGGACGGCCACCGAGGTCTATGGCTCGGCCTTTTTCCTGGAGGACTTCGACCGCGTGGCCTCCGGCGGCGGTCTCTACAGCCGGGATCTCCCCTTCAAGGACAGGATCTACCGCACCACGGCCTACTGCCCCTTCCCGGGCCAGTTTGTGACCCTCTTCGAGGACGCCACGGACTTTATCCGGGCCCAGGAGCGGATCCGGGTGTCGGAAAACCGCTTCCGCCGCCTCTTTGACACCATGGAGCAGGGGGTGGTCTACCAGGATGGGGCGGGGAACATAATGTCGGCCAATGCCTCGGCCTGCCGTATCCTGGGGGTCGACGCCACGGACATCCTGGGCTACCGAAGCTTTGATAGCCGCTGGGACTTGATCCGCCCCGACGGCAGCCCCTTCCCCGGGGAGGAGATACCGGCTATGGCTACCCTGAGGAGCGGCAAGAGGGAGACAGCCATAATGGGTATCCACAATCCCTACCTGGATTCCCGGATCTGGATCGTGGCCACCGCAGTGCCCGAGTTTGAGACCGGAGAGGGGAGGCCCGAGGCTATCTTTATCACCTTTACGGACATTACCCAGCTCAAGCAGGCCGAGGACAGGCTGGCCCTCCAGGCCCGGGAGCTGGCCCGCAAGAACGAGGAGCTTGAGCGCTTTGCCTACACGGTGTCCCATGACCTCAAGAGCCCCCTCGTCACGATCAAGGGCTTCCTGTCCTTTGTGGAAAAGGACCTCGATACCGGGGACATGGAGCGCATGACCCAGGACCTGGGACGCATAGGCCAGGCGGCGGACCGGATGCAGGACCTCCTTGCGGACATCCTCGAGCTCTCCAGGATCGGCCGCAGCTCCAAGAACATCGAGACCTTCCCCCTGTCCTCGGCCCTGGACATGGCCCTGGACAACCTGGCAGGAGGCATCGCGGCCGCTGGGGCGAGGATTGAGAAGCCCGTCGACTGGCCCTTAGTGACCGCCGACAGGTTGAGGATCTCCGAGGTCTTCCAGAACCTCCTGGAGAATGCCCTGAAGTACCATGGCGAAAAGCCTCCCCACATTGTCCTGGGCTGGAAGGCCGAGGGCGGGGAATACCGGATCTTTGTCCAGGATACGGGCATAGGCCTTGAGTCGAAGTACCTGTCCACGGTCTTTGGCCTTTTTAACAAGCTCGATCCCAAAAGCGAAGGCACGGGGGTGGGCCTGGCCCTCGTCCAGCGCATCGTTGAGCTCCATGGGGGACGAGCCTGGGTCGAATCCCCGGGCCGGGGCCAGGGCTCGACCTTCTGGTTTAGCCTTCCCGCGAGCGGCAAGGTGGAGGAAGCCCAGCCATGAGCCTCCCCTCCTTCATTGCCCTCCTCGCCTGCGGGGCCCTCCTGGCCGGAGCGGGCCTCCTGGCCTATGTCCTTAAGGCCAGGAGGGTCAGCCGGGAACTCAAAACCAAGCTAGAGGAGCTTCTCGAGGTCAAGGCCAGGCTCGAGGCCGCCAACGCCGCCCTGGCCCAGGCCAACGAGAGCCTGGAGCGCCTGTCCGCCATCGACGCCCTGACGGGGATCGCCAACCGCCGCCGCCTGGACGAGTCCCTGGAGAGTCTCTTTAAGGAATCCGCCCGCAAGGGTGAAGCCCTGGCCGCGGCCATGGTCGACATCGACCACTTCAAGGCCTATAACGACCGCTACGGCCATCCCGCCGGGGATGACTGCCTCCGGCTCGTGGCCAGGACCCTGGAGGATTGCCTTGAGCGGCCCAT
The DNA here is from genome assembly GCA_029778945.1 of Spirochaetota bacterium. Classification (GTDB taxonomy): domain Bacteria; phylum Spirochaetota; class Spirochaetia; order Treponematales; family Rectinemataceae; genus JANYKC01. Next base: position 13,338 of record JAKPBN010000349.1, on the reverse strand, counting down.
CGACCTGGCGGCCCGCTATGGGGGCGAGGAATTCCTCGTCCTCCTGCCGGGGACAGGCCAGGACGGGGCCGCCGTCGTCGCCGAAAGGATCCGGGCCGCCATCGAGTCCCGGGCCCTGCCCCACAGCGAGTCCCGGGTCGCCGACCATGTGACCGTGAGCGTGGGCTATGCCTCTCTGCGGCCCCAGCCCGGCCAGGAAGCCTCCCTGCTGGTGGGGGCCGCTGACCGGGCCCTCTATGCCGCCAAGCAGCGCGGCCGCAACCGCATCTCCGATTAAGAGAAAGCAGACGATGGCAACCACGGAGACACGGAGATCACGGAGGAAGAATTATAGAGATAGGAAAATCGAGCTTTGCCTTATAGCGAAAGGGTATTTCGGTTTTTGGCATTATCCCCATTCTCTAGTTGCTCCTCTCTTCCTCCGTGCCCTAACGCTACGCCTTCGGCTCCGCTAAGCTTCGCTCCGTGGTTAGACTCCGTGTCTAACGCTTCGCTAGGCCTTCGGCTCCGTGGTTGCCTCTATTCTTAGTCCTTATTTTCGTCGACCAGGGAGTGCTTGCCTTTTGGGGGCGGGATTCCTTATCCTTATTGAATGCCTATACCTTCCTACCCCGACTTCGCCCCGATATCCCTGGAGATGCGGGACGAGCTCTACCCCTCCCTCAACATGATCAGCGACGGCATCTCGGAGTTCAATTTCTCGAATCTCTATCTTTTCCGCGACACCTATGACTACCAGGTCTCCCGCATCCCGGGCCAGACCTTTATTGTCCAGGGGGTCAAGAAGGGCCAGGCCTTTTTCTATGTGCCCTGCGCCTTGCCCGAGCGGGCCTACCTCGACGAGCTCATGCAGTCCCATGTCTACCTCAAGAACCTCTCGGAGTCCCAGGCCCTGGCCCATAGGATAGACCTGGAGCAGTGGGGCTATGCGGTCGTGGAGGACCGGGACAACTTCGACTACCTCTATCACCGGACCGACCTGGCCGAGCTTTCCGGCAAGGCCTACCACAAGAAGCGCAACCTGGTGAACGCCTTCCTCAACTCCTACAGCTACGAGCAGAAGCCTCTCTCCAAGGCCAACCTGGGGGATGCCCTGGCCGTCCTCGAGGAATGGCGGACCCTCAAGGGCGAGGACGGGGACTACAAGGCCGCCCGGGAGGGCCTGGAGCTCCATGAGGAGCTGGGAATGAGGGGTTGCGTCTACTATGTCGAGGGGGTGGCCGCGGGCTGGTGCCTGGGGGAGCCCCTGGCCAAGGCCAAGATGTTCGCCATCCACTTTGAGAAGGCCCGGGAGGGCTACAAGGGCATCTACCAGTTTATCAACCAGGCCTTTGCCCAGGCCCTGCCCTCCTATTTCAAGTCCGTCAACCGGGAGCAGGACCTGGGGGACGAGGGCCTGCGCCAAGCCAAGATGACCTACCGCCCCTATGGCTTTGTGAAAAAATACCGGGTCTACAAAGCCGGGGACGAGGCGGATTTCCTCTCCGAGATCACTGCGGCCCACGCCGCGGCCCATGCCGCCGCCGAGGAGGCCGCCCAGGCCAAGGCGAGCCAGGCCATCCCCGTGGAGGCCCAGGAGTGAGGCCCGGCCTCGACCTCCTGGCCCTCACTGGCAGGGCCATGGCCGAGGCCCTTCGGTCCCGCCCCGGTCTGGCGGGGCTAGCCCTGGAGGAGCGCAATGCCACCGCCCGGGCCCGGGGCCTTCCGGAATTCCCCGACCTGGCGGCCTGGCTCGCCGACCTGCGGCCTAGGACGGTCTGCCTTACCCTCCTCGCAGGCTCGGGTAGCCGCTGGGTCAAGTCCCTCGAGGCCGCCCGGGACCTGCCCATGGCCTCGAGGCCCCGGAGCTTTGTCCCGGACTTTGACCCCTCCCTGCCCCGGGGCCTCTACCCGGTGGCCAATCTCCTTCCCTCCCGGGCGGACCTGAGCCTGCCCATGGCCTCCTATGCCCTGGCGGCGGTCAAGGGCCTTGGCCGCCACCTTCTCGTGGTCCGGGGCTCGGAGGCCCAGATCGACCGGGAGGTCCTGGAGCCCCTGGGCATAGGCCCGGAACAGCGGGACTTCTTTACCCAGGAGGCGCCATACGGCAAGCCCCTGGGCCACGGAGACGCCGCCTGGCAGAGCCGGGCCCTCTGGCGGGGCGCCGACTATGTGGTGACTAACTTTGCCGGGGACGCAAACTCGAGGCTGAGCGTCCTTGCCTCGCTTCTCGTCCTGGACGCCCTCTGCCTCGCGGGCAGGGGCCCCGACCTCCTCCTTCCCGCCGCCTCGATACCCTCGCCGTCCTACCGCATCGACCTCGACGCCGAGGGCCTGCCCCGGCGCTTTTTCCATGCCAAGCTCCAGGCCAGGGCCGAGGGTGCGGCCTTCGAGGCCGGCCCCGGCTACACCAATGTGGGCCTTCGCCTCTACCGGGCCCCGGCCCTCCTCGAGGCCATCCACCACTTCCGCTCCAGTTTCTGGATCGAAGGTACAGGTTATGCGATCCCGGGCAATGACCCCGAGGGCCATGAGTTTGCCCTGGACAATGTCGACTCCTGGCTCGCCGCCTCGGGCCGGGCACGGATCCTCCCCCTCTGCCTGCCCGAGGAGCTCACCCCCGCCAAGAGCCTCGATGATCTCGAGGCCTTTGAGAGGGCCATGGCCGTGGTGGTCGCCGGGGACTCAGGACTGGGGATCTAGGCCGCGGATCTTTTTCGCCGGACAAGAAAGACGATTCCCCCCGCCACCAGGGCTAGGCCCAGGGCCAGGCCCCCGAAATTGGAGAGGAAGTCGCTTATCAGCTCCCACTGGCTGCCAAAAAGGTAGCCCAGGCCGCCAAAGCCCAGGATCCAGATCGCCTCTCCGGCCAGGACGGTCAGGAGGAAGCCCAGGTAGCCGCAGCTCGCCCCGGCCATGAGGTTGACCGGAATGGCCACGGGGGTGAGGAGAAAGCGGGTCAGGAAGACCGCGAGCCGGGAGTTGCGGGTAAAGATAGCCTGGGCCTTGAGCCAGGCCGCAGACCCCCCGAATTTGCGGCTGACCAGGGCCCCGCCCCAGCGGCCAAGGGCAAAGCTCGTGGAGTCCCCGGCCACTGCCCCGGCCAGGCCCAGGAGGGCCGCGAGACTAGGGCTGAGGAGACCCTGGCGCGCAAAGGCCCCGGTGGCGACCACGAGGAGGGAGGTGGGCAGGGGAAGGCCGCTTGCCCCCAGATAGAGCACCAGGCCAAAAAGCGGCGCTCCCAGGGATACCAGGGCCGTGAGGAAGAAGTCCGACAAGGCGCTCAAGGCCTTCCCTTCCCGCCCTGGACCTTCATCTCGAGGCCAAGCCTGACTGCCTCCTGGATCCGCTGGAACACGAGGCCCTGCTGGCCCGGGAAGAGCTCCCGGTTGAGGGCCTGGAGGCTCTTGGAGTCCGAGCCCAAGGAGGGGATGGAGGCGGCCCTGTAGAGCTCCGCGGGGTCAAGGTGATAGACCTTGGCGATATAGGGCACCGTCATCCAGCCCTGGATCTGCTGGGTATCCAGGGAGGAGGCCTGGCGGCGGGCTCCATGCATGCGCCTAGCCCCCCGGAGGGCCCCAAGCCCAAAGACCAAGGAAAGCCCCAGGCCTAGGACAATGACCGCCACGAGGATCTTGTCAGTTATGCCTTTCCTTATCTGAGCCATGCCTGCATTCCTTGTTCTGTGTCTTTAGCGGTCGGCGTTGTGCGATCGAGGGGGAGCCTTGTCGAGCATTGTACCTGGGTCCAGGGGCGCTCTGTAGCGCCTCTGGTCGCGCCTTGGGTCTGGGGAAGAAACCCTTTCGCTCGAAACGAAAGGGTTTCGTTCCCAGATTAGAGCAAAGGTGTAGGTGCGGCTATCTCGTAGCCCTGGGCATAGTCGACGCCTATCTCGCAGAGGCGGCGCTTGATCTCCGCGCTCTTGACGAATTCGGCTATCGTCTTGATCCCCATCACATGGCCGATCGAGTTGATCGACTCCACCATGGCGTAGGAGATCTGGGACTCGTCGATGCTCTGGACAAAGGAGCCGTCGATCTTGAGGTAGTCGACGGGGAGGTTCTTGAGGTAGCTGAAGGAGGAGAAGCCCGAGCCAAAGTCATCCAGGGCAAAGGTAAAGCCCACGTCCTTGAGCTTCTTCATGAAGCGGATGGCCGAGGAGAGGTTCTGGATCGCGGCGGTCTCCGTGATCTCGAAGCAGATGAAGGAGGGGTCGATCGCGAAATCCTTGACCTGCCTGATGATGATCTCTATGAGGTCCTCGTCGAGGATCGAGGGCCCCGAGAGGTTGATGGAGATCAGGCCCCGGGAGACCGGGGCGGCCCGGTCGAGGAGGGTCCGGTAGGCCATGAAGGAGTTCTGGACCACCCAGCGGTCGATCAAGGGCATCAGGTTATAGCGCTCCGCGGCGGGGATAAAGTCCCCGGGGGGGGCTATGCCCCCGTCTTCCTTGACCAGGCGTATGAGGATCTCCGCCTTGTCCTGGAGGCCGGAGGCGGGATCGAGGGGGACGATGGGCTGGTGGTAGAGGACAAAGCGGTTTTCGTCCACGGCCTTGTTGATCTTTGCTATCCACTCCATCTCGCCCCGGCGCTTCTGGAACTTGGAGTCCTCGGCCCGGAAGATGGAGATCTTGTTGCCACCCTCTTCCTTGGCCAGGTGGCAGGCGTCGTCGGCGGCGGCTAGGACCGAGTGGGAATCCATGGACTCCCGCCCGAGGGGGACGGCCCCGATGGAGAGGGTGACCGGGAAGACCCCGTTCTGCCAGACGAATTTCCTGGCCTGGACTGCCTCCTGGAGGCGGTGGGCCACGTTGATGCCGTCCTCGAGGCGGCAATCCCTCAGTATTATGGCGAATTCATCCCCGCCTATGCGGGCCGAGATGTCCTTGCGGGAGATGTTGGCCTGGATGTGGGAGGCCACCTGGCGGAGGAGCTCGTCCCCGGCCAGGGCCCCGCAGGCGTCGTTGATGGCCTTGAAGCGGTCCACGTCGATCACGAGGAGGACGAGGCTCGATTCGGAGCTCCTCAGGCTCTTGAGGAGTTCGTTGAGCTTAAAGGAGAATTCCTCGCGGTTGGAGAGGCCCGTGAGGCTGTCATGGCTAGCCTGGTAGGAGATCGTCTCAGAGAGGCGCTTGAGCTCGGAGATGTCCCGGATCGTCACCACATAGCCCTCGGTGGAGTTCTCCTGCTCGTGGATGCGGGTTATGGAGCCATCAGCTATGATGCCCTGGCCCTGGGAATTCTTGATGAGGGTCTCGTTGAAGAAGATGGGCCGCTCGCCCTCGGGCCTGGCTCCAAAGATCTCCGTGCCGTCCTGGGCCGTGGCCGAGGTGATGAGCTCGGTGACGGCCTTGCCCTTGGCCAGGGCCTCGGTGCAGCCCACGATGTCCTCGGCGGCGGGGTTGAGGAAGTTGACCCGGAGGTCCACGTCGGTCGCGATGATGGCGTCGTTGATGGAGTGGAGGATGGCGGAAAAGAGCCGCTCCTGTTTGTGGAGCATCCGGTCTATCGAGTTCTTGTAGAGGGCTATGTCGATGGTGGAATAGAGGTCCCTTTCCTTGAAGGGCTTGCAGATATAGCCCAGGGGCTCGACGGCCTTGGCCCTCTCGAGGGTCTTCTCGTCCGAGTAGGCCGTGAGGAAGACCACCGGGACCCCCGAGGCCGCCCGGATCACCTTGGCCGCGTCGATCCCGTCCATCCGGCTCATCGACCCCAGGTCGATGTCCATGAGGACTATGTCGGGCTCCCTCTCCTTGGCCGCGGCGATGGCCTCGGCCCCGTCGGAGGCCATGCCCACGACCTGATAGCCAAAGCGCTCCAGCCGCCGCTGGAGGTCGAGGGCGATTATCTTTTCATCTTCGACGATCAGTATCTTCTCGTTGTTCATGGCTACCTGCCCCTAGTATAGCCTTTTTTTCCCCCGCCGCAAGCTAGGGGAGGGCGGGAAAGAGGGCATGGAGACCCGCATTTAAGGCCCCCGCCCCCAGGATGGCCCAGAGGGGGTTGATCCGGGTAAAGACCGCCAGGGCAAAGCTGCCCAGGCCCAGGCCAAGGACGAGGAAGTCGAGGTTTCCCCGGGGCAGGAGGACCCAGAGGGTCATGGCCATCATGGCCAGGGTGCCCGAACGCAGGGACTCCTGGAGGGCCGGCCTGTCGAGCCTCACCTTCGTGGCCAGGATCCCGGCGAGGGCTATGGCGAGGGCGGGAAAGGCCACCACCGAAAGAGTGGCCGCCAGGGCCCCGAGGATACCCCCGCGCTGCCAGCCGACCATCGTGGCCGCGTTGAGCGCCACTGGTCCAGGGGTGGACTGGGCTATGGCCACGAGGGAGGAGAAGCCCTCCTCGCTGACCCAGCGGGGCACGACCTCGGTCTTGATGAGGCCGACGATGGACCAGCCTCCCCCAAAGGACACGACGCCTATCTTGAAGAAGGCCCAGACTATCGCGAGGGTTTCCATCGGGCCTCCACAAGGTAGAGCAGGGCCACGGCCCCCAGGAAGACCGGCAGGGTCAGGCCCGGGAGGAGGGCGAGGAGGAAGGCCAGGGCCACGGTCGAGAGGGCCCTGAAGGCCGACCAGCTGCGGTTTTTGGCCACCTTCCAGATCATCGCCGCCACGAGGCCGGGCACGGTGGCCCCTGCCCCGGCAAGGAAGTCCTGGACAGCCTTGAGCTGGCCAAGCTGGCCTATCAGGGCCCCCACGAGGATGATGGCCCCAAAGGGAGGCAGAAGGACCCCAAGGCCAGCGGCCACGGCGCCCCGGGGGCCCGCGAGCTCCCTCCCGGCGATGATGGCCGTGGTAAAGGCCAGGGGGCCAGGGAAGGACTGGGCCGTGGCAAAGAGGTCGAGGAAGGGCTTTTCCTCGATCCAGCCCCGCTTTTCCAGGGCCCGGCCTATGACCGGGACCATGGCATAGCCTCCGCCGATAGTCACGGCGGAGATGGAGCAGAAAACCCAGAAAAGACGACCTGGGGTGGCGGCTGGGCTGGGGGAAGCTGGATCAGGCTGGGCTTGCATAGGCTAGCCCCATCCTAGTCCTCCGGGGCCGGGACTGTATAGCCGGTGGCCCGGTCGGCCTCGGCGAGAAGGGACTCAAGCTCGCCGGACCCGATTTCCGCCGCAATCTCCTCGGCCTGGCCCGAACGGAGCCAATAGAGGAAGGTGGAGACCTTTTTCTGGGGCAGGAGGGCCTGGCAGGCGGCCCGGTAGGCCGCGAGCTGGCCATCGTATTCCCCCGGGACGCGGCGGCGGTCGCTCTTGAAGTCGACCACGATGGCCTCGGTGGGGGATTCCGCGAGGAGGTCGAGGCGGCAGACAAGCCTTCCTCCCCCCGGCAGGGCAAGGATAAGGCCTTTTTCCGAGCCTAGGCTGCCAAGGCCCCGGAGCTTTCCCGCAAAGGCCGAGTCGAGGAAGCCCTGGGCCAGGCGCCGGGCCTCGGAGAGGAAGAGGGCCTCTTCGGCCTCGTCGACCTTGCCCAGGATCTCGTCCCCCAGCACGAGAGGCCGCCCCGCAAGGCCCTCCTCGACCAGGGCGTGGCAGGCGGTGCCAAAGAGGCTCGCCGGAGCCTGCAGACTGTCCGCAGGGATGGCCCCCAGGTCCTCGCCCTCTTCCGCGCCAGGACCGCCCAGGGAAAGCCTGGAGAGGATGGAGGCCGGGTAGGACCTCCGGGGAAAGGAAAGCTCCCGGGCCGTGGCCGAGCCATAGGCCCCATCCAGGGCCTCCCCGGCGGCCCGGTGGGCCGAGCCTGCGAGCCTTAGGTATTCCTCCTCGCCCAAGGCCGGGACTTCCCGGACCTGGATTTCCGCAGGGAGGGCGGCAAAGTCCCCGGCTTCCCCGGGGACTTCGGCCCCTCCCGTGAGGAGGGCGAGGAAGGACGCCCCCTGGTGGTCCGTCCCCCGGGGCTCGGCGGCCGCGAAGATGAGGTGGGTCTCCGCCCGGGTGCAGGCCACATAGAAGAGGCGCTTGGTCTCCGCGGCCTGGCGGGCGGCCTCGGCCTCCTTGGCCTCGGAAAAGAAGACATTCGACTTTTTGGCGTCCGGATCATCCCAGGGCCGCAGGTTGAGGGTGATCCCCGCGGACTCCGAGAGGTAGAAGGCCTCCCCGGGGCCGTCTTTCCGGCCCGTGCCCTCGATCCAGGGGAGGATCACCACGGGGAATTCCAGGCCCTTGCTCTTGTGGACGCTCATGAGCTTGATGCCCTGGCCGGCCTCCCTCTGGATCGAGTCATCCTCGAGCTTTTCCGGCTTGCCCATGAGGGGCTCGAGGGCCGAGAGGAAGGAGGCGGCCCCCTCGGCCTTGGCGTCGGCCTTGGCCGCCAGGTGGAAGAGGTAGTCGTAGTGCTCGAGGTAGGGATGGGCATCGGGCTTGCGCAGGATCGAGAGCCGCAGGCCTCCCTCGAACCATAGATAGGAGACGAGGTCGGCCAGGGGCCTGCGGTCCACCCCTTCCCGGAGCACCCGGTAGGTCTGCCCGGCCCGCTCAAGGCAGGCCCTGTCCCCAGGCCCCAGGAGGCCGGCGCCTTGGGGGTCAAAGGCCGGCAGCCCCGAGGAAAGGAGGAGGACCATGCCGTCGTCCGAGATGCCGCAGAGGGGGGAGCGCAGGACCGTGGCATAGGAGAACCTGTCCTGGGGGAGGAGGGCCAGGCGGAGGGCGGCATAGATGTCGTTGGCCGGGGACTCCACAAAGAGACCCCGCAGGGAGGTGGCGGTATAGGGCAGCTTGGAGAGGCGGAAGAACCGCTCCAGGAGGTATTGCTTGGAGGTCGAGCGGAGGAGGACGGCAAAGTCGTCGTAGCCTGCCTTCCTCGTCCCCCCCTGGCCGTCGGGCAGGAGGAGGCTCCCCTCCCGGACGGCGGCGCAGATAAAGTCGGCTATGCCCTTGGCCAGGGCCTCGTCGTCGCTCCGCAAGCCCCCATCCTGTCCGGCCGAGCGGGGCTTCCAGAGGAGGCGGAGCTGGGGGCTGACCCCGGGGCTGGCTGCCCTGGCCAAGGCCTCGGAGAAGCGGGCCTCATAGTCCTCGGTGGCCCCCGCAAAGACCCGGGCAAAGAGGGAGTTGAAAAACGCAAGGAGGCCGGGTTCGGAGCGGTAATTGGTCCTGAGCCTCAAGCTCGCCTGGTCCCCGCCGGCCGGCCGGGCGCCGGTTTCCACCACCGGGGGAGCGAGCTCCCGGCCCAGGCGGTTAAAGACGGCCACATCGGCGCCCCGGAAGCGGTAGATGGACTGCTTGTCGTCCCCCACAAAAAAGAGCTTGTCCGGGGCCAGGTCGGCCGGGCCGGGTATGCCGGGCTTGGCAAGCCTCGGGTCCTCGGCGAGGAGGTAGAGGAGCTCCTTCTGGACCTCGTCGTCGTCCTGGAATTCGTCCACCATGATGTAGCGGTAGCGGGCCTTGTACCAAGCCCTCAGCTCGGTCCGCCGGGAGAGGAGGTCGACCGCGCAGGTGGCCACATCCCGGAAGCCCATGATGCCCGCCTCGGTCTTGGCCCGGCGATAGGCCTCCGCAAAGGCCGCGAGCTCCGCGAGGACCGAGGCCTCGAAGGGGGCGGTCCTGGCCGCGGCCTCGAGCTGGAGGAGGCGTTCGGCCCCGGCCCTGGCAGCCTTGGCCGCCTCCTTGAGGGCCTGCTCGACCGGGGACTTCCCGTAGGCCGCCTGGTTGAGCTCTGCGAGGGCCCTGACCTCGGGGCCCGGCGCTTCGGGAGCCTTGCCCTCCAGCCCGTCCAGAAGGGCAGCCAGGCCTAGGAAGGCGGCGGTCGCGGCCTTGCCCTTGGCCGTATGGGCCTCGCCCTCGGCCAGGGCGGCCCGGGCCGCCTCCACCGTGGCGGCGAGGCCCGCCCAGGCCCTGGCCCGGGCCGCCTCGAGGCTTGCCTTGGCCCGGCCGGGCATGGCCTGGATGTCATGCTCGGGCCTCCGGGCCGGGCCGGCAAAACTGTAGGCGGCCTCCGCGAAGAGGGCCTTCCAGGTGGTCTCGAAGCCCAGGCGGGCAAAGAGCTCGGCGAGGACAGGGTCCTCCCGGCGGGCGAGGAGCCAGCGCAGGGCCTCCTCCTCGGCCAATTTCCTGCTTGCCTCGTCGTCGACCTCAAAGGTAGGGGCGTAGCCGTAGTCCTGGGCCGAGGAGCGCAGGACCTGGGCGCAGAAAGCGTCGATCGTGGAGATCGAGGCCTCGGCGAAGCGCTCGACCTGGGCCCTGGCCAGGGCCTGGGTCGAGGCCGAGAGCTCCCGGTAGACCCGGGCCTGCATCTCGGCCTGGGCCTTGCGGGTAAAGGTGAGGCAGAGGATCGACCTCACGTCGGCCCCCGAGGAAAAGACCAAGTCGAGGTAGCGGGCCGCCAGGACCGTGGTCTTGCCCGAGCCGGCCCCGGCGGACACGGCCCCGTTGGCCCTGAGCCTGACCGCCTCGAGCTGGTCGGGGTCGAGATGGTCGAAGACGCTCATTTCCGTGCCCATGATCTACTCCGTCGCATAACGTTCCCTGCAGATGGCCTTCCAGGGGCAGTCCTTGCAGGCCCCGCTGCCCGGGCCCGCGGTCCTGAAGTCTCCCCGGCCTATCCCCGAGGCGACCAAGGCCAGGGCCTTGTCCAGGGCGGCGAGCTCGGGGCCGTAGTCGTCCGCCGGGAGGAGGCCACCCTCGCCCAGGACGACGAGGGCCTTGGCGTCCTCGATGGACCAGTAGGAGGCCCGGCCCACCTTGAGGCCCTGGGCCTCGCAGAGGGCCCGGTAGGCCGCGATCTGGAAGTCCCCCAGGTCGGAGGCGAGGGCTTCCCGCCTGAGTCCCCCTTCCTCGGCCCGGGCCGCCGAGGTCAGGGCATCCTTGGCGGGGAGGCCCCGCTTCTTGTAGTCCACGATGTGCGATTTCCCTCCGGGGAGGATGCCCAGGCGGTCGAGGCGGCCCTGGAGGACGGCCCCCAGCCCGGGGTAGGGCCTTTCCAGGTCGAGCTCCAGGCGGCCGGCCTGGCTGCCCGGCTCTTCGATGAGGGCGTCCACGAGGCGGCGGAGCCTGTCCCCCAGGAGGGGGGCATAGGCCGCGAACATGGGCCGGAGGAAGGGACCCTCCTGGACCTCGAAGGCCGGAAGGAGGCTGGCCAGGGCCTGGTCCACGGCCGCCAGGTATTCGGGCCTCAGCCTGGCCTGGATGGGCCCGAGTTCGCCCATCGCGGCCAAGAGCTCCCGCAATGCGGCGTGGGCCAGGTTGCCCGCCAGGAGGTTGTCAAAGAAGCCCACCCCGGTGGTCTCCTCCTCGAGGCCGAGGCCCCGCTTGAGGAGCCAGGCGAAGGGGCAGGAGAGGTATTCCTTGAGCAGGGTAGCCGAGAGGCGGAGGGCCCCGTCCTTAAGGTGGATCCGGGGCCCGATCGCCTCGAGGGCCCCGACGGTGGCCGTCCCCTTCCGGTCGTACCTGGGCCGGGGCGCGGCTAGGCCGGGGGCCTCGGGGGCATAGGCCCCGGCCTTGAAGGCCCGGGTCTGAAAGCCAAGGAGGCGACTAGGGAGGGGGGCCTCTCCCCTCCAGGCAGCGGCCTCGGCCCGGAGGGGACAGGAGTCCCGCAAGGAGGCAAAGTTGCCCGGGGCCTCGGGGGGGGCCGAGCCGGGGCCGGAGAAATAGGGATGGGGGACAGACCAGCCTGAGAAGGCCTCGACGGCATAGGAAAAGGAGGTGGCCCCCGAGGCTGAGTAGCCGCAAAGGAAGTCCCGGGAGACGTCCCTGTCCTCTTGGCTCAAGGCCTCCTTCTGGTCCTCCCGCAGGAAGGGCAGGCTCGAATAGGCTACCCGCACGCCCTCCTGGGAGGATCCGAGGACAAAGTGGCGCTGGGCCGGATGGAGGGCGGCGACCCGGTAGGGATAGACCGCGACCCTGGCCCCCCCTGCGGCCGCCTGGGCGACATAGGTGGTCGACTCGAGGCTCGCCAGGAGGAGGGAAAGCGGATTGGGGAGGCGGCCCGCCATGCCCAGCTCGGCCTCGGCCCGGGCCAGGCCCTCGAGCTCGACCATGGAGCGCTGGACCAAGGCTATCTCGCCCTCGTCCCAGCCCGACTCGTCCAAGAAGTCCCGGCGAAAGGCAAAGATAGCCTTCTTGAGGGCCGCAAAGCTCCGGGAGGAGTTGAGGAGGTGGATGGAGCCGCGGAGCTTGGCATACCAGGCGGCGAGGTCCCCATGGCCGCCCACGGTGGCAAAGCTCTCCTCCCAGATGTCGAGGACCCTGCCCCCCGAGGAATAGGACGCGTAGGCGTGGTAGTCGACCCCAAAGCGGAGGAGGTCCCGGGCCGCCTCGGCCTGCCTCCAGGCGAGGAAGCGGTCGAGGAGGAGGGCCTTGAGGCTCTCGAAGGAAAAGCTCGCCTGGGCGCAGGCTCGGAGGTTCCTGAGGAGGCGGCCAAAGGGCGAGTCCGCGAGGGCCCGGCCTCCCTTGAGGGCCACGGGTATGCCCGCCTGGGCGGCGGCCTTCTCCACCCAGGCCCAGCTCTCCTCGATCCCCGGGATGGACACAACTATGTCCTCCGGGGAGAGCCCTCCCTCCAGGAGGCGGCCGATCTCGAGGAAGGTCCAGCGGTATTCCTCGAAGGCGTTGGGAAAGGCGAGGAGGGCCGGCGGGAGGCTTTGGTCCGGGAGGCCTTGGCCGCCCGGGAGGGGGTAGAGGGCCACCTGGGCGGGGGCTGCCCGGATCACCGCCTCGTAGGCGTCGAAATCCTCCATGAGCTCCGGGGCAAAGAGGGCGGCCCGGCCCCGTATGCCGGCGCCCAGGGCCTGCCAGGAGGGCTCAAAGAGACCCTGGCCGGCCATAAAGGCCGCGTAGTCGTCCCTGAGCACCAGGATATCCGCCAGGGCCGGGTCGCTTATGCCGCCCGAGGCCTGGGGGCTGGCCGCCTTGATCAGGGCCGCGCTCCGCTCCAAGGCTGGGGGGAGGGAGGCAAAAAAAGTGACAAAGGCTGCCGAGGGCTTGCCGGGCCCGGCCAGGCGCTGGAGGAGGGGCTTCTGCCCATGGCGGACGAGGAGGTCCGCGGCCCAGATAGTCCGGGCCAGGCGGTCGGCGGGCCTCTCGTCCCTCCGGGTCGAGAGGCAGAGCTCCTTGTAGCGGTCCCAGCCCAGGAAGCGGTCGGTCTCCACGGCCCCCAGGCCAAAGCGCCCGGGGCTGGCCTGGGCCCAGGCGTCGGCGACGGCCTGGCTGGGGAAGACGAGGAGGAGGTCCCGGTCCGGAAGGAGGCCGGGCAGGAGGGAGTCGAGCCAGGAAGGCGCCATGGAGCCGGTCAGTCTCCGAACCAGGCGCCTTCGATGGCGCCCACATACATCCGGTGCCAATCCCCCTCGGCATAGTGGGGGGCTATGGCGGGATCGATAAAGCCCGCGGGGTCGAGGTCCTGGGCATGGATCTTGCGGCAGC
>JAKPBN010000346.1 GCA_029778945.1 Spirochaetota bacterium | reverse complement strand
GGCTTAGCCTGGACGACTTGGCCAGGATTGTCGGCCTTGGGGGTTAGGAAAAAAATCAATAGCGTACGTTTTATAGTACGCTTTTTGGTTTTTGTCTCCGCCTCCGCCTCCGCCTCCGCCGGCCGCCAATTGCCGACCGCCGGCCTTAAGGCCGAGCTATTCCAGGATCGCGACGGACCCGGGCTTCCGCTCCGGCGTCTTTGGCCCAGGGCCGGCGGCGTAACCTAGGGCTATCGAGCCATGGATGCGGTAGCTTGCGGGAATGCCCAGCTCGGCCCGCAATTCTCGGGACTCGGGGGCGTCGTCCAGGCGGGCCGGGACATGGACCCAGCAGGAGGCCAAGCCCATGGACTGGGCCGCGAGCATCATGTTCTGGAGGCCACAGGCGCAGTCGTACTGGGCAGTGGGGGACTCGGCTTCTGCCGAGGCGATCACGACGACGGGAGCGCCGTACCAGGGATCAAAGCCCTCCCGGCTGGCCATCGCCTGGACCCGGGGATCGGGAAAGCGGCCCAAGGCAGCCCGGCAGACCTCCCAGAGCCGGGCGATCCGGGGACGGGAGACGAGGGCCACAAAGCGCCAGGCCTGGGCATTCATTCCCGAGGGGGCGAGGGGAGCGGTTCCAAGAACCTGGGAAAGGAGGTCGGCGGGGATTGCCTCGGGCTTATAGGCCCGGACACTGCGCCGGGCGGCGATGGTGGCGAGTACCTCGTTCATGGCAGGAATGATACTGAACCTGGTCCTGGAAGGGCAAATCCGGTTTTCTGCTTGACAGGAGACCTAAGTAGGCCCATAACGGTACTGGTATTACCACAGACTAAATTGGATATGCCAGATGGCCAAGAAAGCCGCAAAGGAAGAGCGAGCCCTGCCTCCCCGGGCCAGGGGCCGCAAAGAGGACTTTATCGCCCGCTTCGAGGAGCTCGTCCTCTCGGGCCGCTTTTCTCCCGGGGATAGGCTTCCCCCCGAGCGGGACCTGGCGGAAAGCCTAGGGGCCTCCCGACCCGTGGTCCATGCGGCCCTGGGCGAGCTCGCTTCCCGGGGCCTCTTAAGGATCGAGAGCCGCAAGGGGGTCTTTGTCTCGGACTGGAAGAAGGAGGGCTCGATCGAGATCCTCCTCAGCCTGATGAGCTATTCCGGGGACGAGATCTCCCCGGCCTTCCTCGAGTCCATGCTCGAGATGCGCCTTCTCTTTGAGACCGAGACAGCCCGCCTCGCGGCCCAGCGCCGGACGGGCGCCCAAATGGATGAGATCGAGAAGGTTGTCGCCCGGGAGCGCCTCCTCGAGGACCGGCAAGGCCATGGGGTAACCCTCCTCGACTACGATTTCCACCTGGCGGTGGCCATAGCCTCGGGCAACGAGGTCTATCCCCTGATCATGAACTCCATGCGCCGCATCTACCATCGCATCCTCGATCGCTTCTACGCCGATCCCTCGGTGGTGCCCGAGGTCTTTCGCCTCCACCGCGCCCTGGCCCGGGCGATCGCCGAGGGCCGGGCCGAGGATGCCTCGGGCACGATGCGGGACATCCTCGTCTACGGGGAGTCCAATCTGCGGCGGATCCTTGCGGCCGCCCAGGCCACGCCTGTGGGGGGAGGCCCCAGGTGAGTCTCGAGGCCTTGCGCAAGGGCCTCCGCAAGCGAAGCCCCGGGGTCGAGGCCCGGGAGGACCGCGGCTCCCTTGTCCTTGAGGGGCGGGTCGCCACCTGGGAGGAGCGGGTGGCCCTGGGCTACTACGCCGCCACCGCGGGCTACAAGGGGGTGGTAAACGACATTGTGGCCTCCGAGGCCGAGTGGGCCCAGGCCGAGCTTCCCTCCTCGCCCTTTGTCCCGCCCCCGGGAGAGCGGCCCCTGGAGGGCCTTTCCTATGATGTGGTGATCATCGGCGGCGGGGTCATTGGCTGCGCCATAGCCAGGGAACTTTGCCGCCACCAGCTCAGGATCCTCCTCCTCGAGAAGGAGGAGGATGTGGCCGTCCACACCTCCAGCCGCAACGACGGCATGATCCATGATGGCTTTGCGGCCCATCCGGGCAGCCTCAAGGCGGCCTACAATGTCCTGGGGAACCGCCTCTGGGAGGGCCTGGCCGCCGAGCTCGGGATCGAGTTCCGCCGCCCGGGCTCCCTCCTAGTATTCCGCAACACCGCCATGGCCGCCCTCTACCCGGTCCTCGCGGCCCGGGCGGCTAAAAACGGCGTCGACGGCTGGGACTTCTGGAGTCCCCGGCGGCTCCGGGCCGAGGAGCCCAACATCACCGACCACCAGGAGGGGGCCCTCTTCCTCCCCTCGGCGGGCATCCTCTCCCCCTACCGGGCCACGGTGGCCCTGGCCGAGTCGGCCATCCTCAACGGGGCCAGGATTGAGCTGGGCGCTTGCGCGACCGGCTTCGAGATGGACTTAAAGCGCATAACCCGGGTCCGCACGACTCGAGGTGACGTCTCCGCGAGGCTTGTGGTCAACGCCGCGGGCAATTGGGCCGACCATGTGGCCGCCTGGGCGGATGACCGCTTTTTCAGCCTCCACCAGCGCCGGGGGGTCGACATGGTCCTCGACGCCTCCACGGGGGCGAGCCAGAGCCATATCCTGGGCATGCCCCAGTTTACCCAGGCCTGGTCCCGCTCCAAGGGCGGGGGCCTCGTGAAGACCCTGGAGGGCAATCTGATTGTGGGGCCTACGGCCACCGAGGCCCCCGGGCGGGAGACCTATGCCACGAGCCCCGGGGAGCAGAGGCTCCTCGAGCGCCACCTCAGGATCAACCGGGCCCTCTCGACCTCCCAGGCTATCACCTACTTTGCCGGGGTCAGGCCCTGCACCTGGGAGGAGGACTTTGTCCTGGAGCGCTCGGCCCGGGTGGCCAACCTGGTCCACGCCGCGGGCATCCAGTCCCCGGGCCTCGCCTCGGCCCCGGCCATCGCGATCGAGATAGCCCGCCTGGCCGTGGAGGCCTTGGGCGAAGTGATGCGGGTCCTGCCCAGGGCCGATTTCCGCCCCCTGAGGGAAGCCCCTCCAGAGCCCCGCCGCCTGGGCCTGGAGGCCCGGGCCGCCCTGGTCGCCTCAAGGCCCTCCTACGGCCGCATTGTCTGCCGCTGCGAGGAAGTCAGCGAGGGCGAGATCCGGGCGGCCCTGGTCTCGGCCCTGCCGGCCTCCAGCCTGGACGCGGTCAAGCGCCGGACCCGGGCGGGCATGGGGCGCTGCCACGGAGGCTTCTGCACTCCCAAAGTGATGGAGATCCTGGCGGACGAGCTTGGCCTCCCCCTGGAGGAGATCACCAAGAAGGGTCCAGGATCGCCCATCGTGCTTGGCCAGACCAAGGCGAGGGGAGGGAGGCCGTGATCCGGCGCTCCTCTTGCGATGTCCTCGTCCTGGGCGGGGGGCCGGCGGGGCTCTCGGCGGCCCTGGCCGCTGCCCGGGCCGGGGCCGAGGTGGCCCTGGTGGAGCGGGAGGACTGCCTTGGGGGCATCCTCAAGCAATGTGTCCACGACGGCTTTGGCCTCCTGCGCTTCGGGGAGGGACTCGCGGGCCCCGAGTATGCCCGCCGCTTTATCGACGAGGCCCTGGCCTCTGGAAGGATCCGGGTCCACCTTGAGGCCTTTGTCCACGCCGCCCGCAGGGTAGAGGTGGGGGAGGGCGCCGGGGGCTTCTTTGTCCTTGAATGCCTTTCCCAGACCGAGGGCGTCTTTGAGCTCGAGGCCCCGGCCCTCATCCTGGCCACGGGCTGCCGGGAAAGGACGGACCGCCAGGTCTGGATCCATGGGGACAGGCCTGCCGGGGTCATGACCGCGGGCCTGGCCCAGCAGCTCGTCAATATCCAGGGCCTCCTCCCCGGGAGGCGGGCCGTGATCCTGGGCTCGGGGGATATAGGCCTGATCATGGCCCGGCGCCTCCTCCTTGAGGGCATGGAGGTGGAAGGGGTGTACGAAGTGAGGCCCGAGCCCTCGGGGCTTAACCGCAACATCCAGCAATGCCTCGTCGACTTTGGCATAGGCCTGCACCTCTCCACGACGGTCACGGAAGTCCATGGGGCCCGCCGGGTCGAGGCGGTCACGGTGGCCGAGGTCGACTCCCGGGGCCAGGCCAGGCAGGGCACCGAGAGGCTTGTGCCCTGCGATACCCTCATCCTCTCCGTGGGCCTGATACCAGAAAACGAGGTGGCCGCTTCCATCGGCCTCGGTCTCGATCCTGCGACCAAGGGACCCCGGGTCGACCAAGGCGGGGCAAGCGAAATCCCCGGAGTCTATGTCTGCGGCAACGCCCTCCATGTCAACGACCTCGTGGACTATGTCTCCGAGTCCGGAGAGCTCGCAGGCAAAGGAGCCGCGGCTTTTGCCCTGGCCCTCGCCCAGGGGCGGCCGCCCCCAGGCCGGAGCCTCATCCCCCTCAAGGCCGGACCGGGCTTCCTCTATGCCCTCCCCCAGGTCCTCGACCTGGCGGCCCCGGGACCGGCCCTCCTCTGGTTCCGGTCCAACTCCACCCTCAAGGACGGGGCGACCGTAAGGCTCAGGGCCGGGGAGGCCATCCTCCTAGAGCGGCGCTACTCGGCCCTGCGCCCTCCGGAGATGGAGCGCCTCGAGCTCGACCTCCAGGCCGTCCCGCCAGGCACGGCCAGCCTGGTCCTCGAGTTCGAGCGCCGGGAGGCCGGCCATGGCTGAGCCGCGCCGGATGGTCTGCATCCTCTGTCCCCGGGGCTGCGCCCTTGAGGTCGAACTGGCTGTCCCCTCGGCTACCTCTCCAGGCTCCGAGGCGCCTCTTGTGCGGGGCAATGCCTGCAAGCGCGGGGAAGCCTACGGCCGGGCCGAGGTCCTCGACCCCCGGCGGAGCCTGACGTCCACGGTGAGGACGAGGGGCCAGGCCAGGCGGAGGCTTCCGGTGAGGACCTCTGCCCCCATCCCCCTGGGCCTCCTTGTAAAGGCAGTGGCCAGCCTCGACAGCCTCGAGGTGGAAGGGCCCGTAAGATGCGGGGACGTGATAGTCGCGGATTTTCTGGGCCTCGGGGTCGACCTCGTGGCCACGGACAGCCTTGGGCCCAGCCGGGAAAGGAGAGGATAATGGCCAGGAAGGAATTCATGCCCCCATGGTTCGAGGGCAAAATCCCGGAGAGCAGCTTCCGTTCCATCCTCAAGTGGGCAGATCCCGAGGGGTACAAGCATCCCAACAAGGGCCTCTACCGGGAGATGAAGCGGGTCTTTGGCCTTGACGACACCTGGTTCGACAAGCCCCGGGATCTGGGCCTCGAGACCGTCCCCGAAGGCATCCCCTCGCGCCTGGAGGCCCGCTACCTCGAGGCCCTGACAGCCGTCGTGGGCCCGGAAAACGCCTTCACCGATGTCTACCACCGCCTCCAGCTGGCCTATGGCAAGACCATCATCGACACCCTGCGCCTACGAAAGGGCATAATTGAGAATATCCCGGACATCGTGCTCCGGCCCCGGGACCGAAAGGACCTGCGGACCATCGTCGACTATTGCCAGGCCGAGGGGATCCCGGTCTATGTCTACGGGGGTGGCTCCTCGGTCACCCGGGGCGTCGAGGCGGTCTCAGGCGGCGTGAGCCTCGACATGAGGGTCCACCTCACCCGGGTCCTCGGCTTTGACGAGAAGAACCAGACCATCACCGTCGAGGCGGGCATGGCGGGCCCCGAGCTTGAGCGCGTCCTTAGGGGGGCGCCGGAGCTGCTCAAGGCCGGCCGGGCCTATACCTGCGGCCACCTCCCCCAGAGCTTCGAGGGAAGCGTCGTGGGCGGCTGGGTGGTCACCCGGGGGGCGGGCCAGAACTCGACCTACTACGGGAAGATCGAGGACATGGTCATAGCCCAGGACTACGTCTGCCCGCGCTTTGACCTTGCGACGGGGGATTTCCCCGCCGCGGCCGATGGCCCCGACCTGGACCAGGTCCTGATGGGGGCCGAGGGCGCCTTTGGGATTCTCTATTCCGTGACCCTCCGGGTGAGGAAATACCTGCCCCGCAACACCCGGCGCTATTCCTACATCTTCAAGACCTGGGAGGACGGCAAGGAGGCCGCCCGGGAGATCCTCCAGGGCGAGTTCGGCTATCCTTCCGTCTTCCGCCTCTCCGACCCCGAGGAGTCGGGCCTGGCCCTCAAGCTCTATGGGGTCGAGGGCACGGTCCTCGACACGCTGATGACGGCCAGGGGCTTCAAGGAGGGCGAGCGCTGCCTCATGCTGGGCACCGCCGACGGGGAAGCGGGCTTTTCCCGCCACGTAGCCCGGATGATCCGCAAGACCTGCCTCCGCCACGGGGCCATGTCCACCACCGGTTTCGTGCAACGCTCCTGGGAGCATGGCCGCTTTCGCGACCCCTACCTGCGGGAGGACCTCCAGGACTTTGGGATCATGATCGACACCCTCGAGTGCTCGGTGAACTGGACGAATCTCGAGGCCGTCCACGAAGGCGTGCGCGCCTATTGCCACTCCCGTCCCCGGACTATCTGCATGACCCACATGTCCCACTTCTATCCCCAGGGCTGCAACCTCTATTTTATCTTCCTCGCCCAGATCTCCGAGATCGACGAATACCTGGCCTACCAGTCGGGCATCCTCGACGCCATCCAGGCCAGCGGCGCCACCATGAGCCACCACCACGGCATAGGCAAGATGACCGCCCCCTGGCTCGAGGGCGACATAGGCCATGAGGCCCTGGAGGTGATACGGGCCCTTAAGCGCCACTTCGACCCCAAGAACATAATGAATCCCGGTGGCACCCTGGCCCTGGACCTGCCGGACGAGAAACGCAGACTTATTAGGAAATAAATAGAAAGGCAACCACGGAGCCGAGGATCCCGCCGAGGCCTAGCGGAGGCGCAGCCGAAGCGTTAGGCTCGGAGTTTAGCCACGGGACAAAGTCTAGCGAAGCGTTAGATCATGGAGGAAGATCTAGTGTATTGAGAGAGGGTAGAGATGATGTGGATTGTACTTTCGAATTGGCTAGCAATGGATGCGACGATCTTCCAAGGCCAGTTCGGATGCGGCCGCAAGGCCGCGGCGAAGTCGCAGTTCTTCGTGCAGCGCCTCTTTTCTCTCCAGTCACCTAATTCCGGGACGGCCTCTG
The DNA here is from genome assembly GCA_029778945.1 of Spirochaetota bacterium. GTDB lineage: Bacteria > Spirochaetota > Spirochaetia > Treponematales > Rectinemataceae > JANYKC01. The sequence continues at coordinate 54,600 of JAKPBN010000346.1, read as the reverse complement.
GCTCCCTCTTCCCGACCCGAGGCGTGACAGCTCCTAGGAGCAGTCCTCGTTGGTTTAACCCCGTATACGTTCTACGCTAACATGCCGCGCGGCGGGCGGCGGGGAGACGCGCGGGGCCGAGCGCAGCGAGCAGCCCCGCACGTCTCCCCAGCCGGGCCCCGCCCGGCATGGTCCTAAAACGGTTCAGGGGGGCAAAAAAACGTGGCCGCCCCAAGGGACGGCCACGCCTCTTTCAAGGAGATGGGGAGTCAGAGGCCGCCCCGGTCCACCACATAGCGGCCCAGGCCCAGCTTCCTCGCCTTCAGGAAGGCCTCCCGGCCCCGGGCCAGGACGGCCTCGCCTTCCGAGGGCTTGCCCACGGCGGCGCCCACGGAGCCCCCGATCCAGATGGCCGACATGCCAAGCTCGACGGGGCGGCCAATGGTCTCAGCCATCTTGCCCGCTATCTCCTCCGCCCATTCGGCGGCCTTTTCCGGGACAACCGTGGCTACGGCCACGAATTCGTCGCCCCCCGTCCTGGCCGCTATGCCCTCGTCCCCGGTAAAGGCCGAGACGCGCTTGGCGACTTCCTTGAGGATGGAATCCGCCGTGTCCTTGCCCCTGAGCCGAGTGACCTCGTCAAAGGCGTCGAGGTTGGCAACGAGGACCACAATGCCCTTGCCATCCTCGACGAGGCGGGCCCGCTTGTCCACAAACCAGGCCGATAGGCCGTTGGCGTTGGCCAGGCCCGTGAGGGTGTCGATGCGGTCCTCGGGGATGGCCTTGGCGGCCTGGGCATCGGCCTTGGCCTGGGCCTTGGGGGCCGGGCTGGGCTTTCCGCCGGCCAGGAAGGCCAGGCCCGGGCCCCGCATCAAGAGGGCTCCGGCCAGGGCGGCCAGGACCAGGGCGCCCAGGGCACCGGGGAGGCCGGCGGCGAGGCTCGCCCCGGCGCCGAGGAGGGCTCCGCCCAGGCCAAGGGCGGCACCAAGGATCGGGCCGCGGGGCGACCCCTGTCGCGTCGTTGTTTCCATATCCATAGTTATCGGCCGCAGGGAGGGTGGATGCAAGGAGATTGTGATCGGGCCAAGGAGGCTGTGGCGCCCAACCTCTCTAGCTGTCCAGGGCCAGGCCGAGGGGCCTTATGTGGCGCTCGGGCCCGGCCGGCGGCCCGGAGTAGAAGCCCCGGTAGGCCTCGGGGAGGAGGGCGGCGATGCGGCGCATGACTTCCTCGGTGGCCCGCTCCCGGACCGAGCGGCCCAGGGCCTGGCCCTCCAGGTCGAGGGCAAAGGCCTCGCCCACCCTGATATGGAAGGCCGTCCGTCGGGGCTTGCGGAGGTTGTCCCAGAAGGATTCCCCGCCCCAATGGGCGAGGGGGACGAGGGGGGCCCCGCTCCGGGCCGCGAGCTGGATAACCCCTCCATGGCCCTTCTGGAGCCTGCCATGGCCGCTACGGGTCCCCTCGGGAGCCACGAGGAGGATGCGGCCCTCTGAGAGGGCGTCCAGGGACCGCCTCATGGCCTGGAGGTCCGTGCCGGCCCGGTCTATGGGAATGGCCTCCCAAAGCTCCGCCAGGGCCCCCAGGACGGGGTTGTCCCAGGTCTCCTGCTTGACGAGGCCGGCCATGGACCGGGGCCACAGGCAGGCAAAGATCAGGGGCACCTCGAGGAAGTTGATATGGTTCATCACCACGATCAGGGGTCCCTTGTCCGGGACCTTGGCCAGCTCGGCCCTCTCGACCCTGCAGACCGAGGAGAGGATAGCCCTGACCAGAGGGGTGACTATCCTCGCGGCCGGCTTCACCCCTGGCCTGCCCACCCGGCCTCCAGCCTTGCGCAGAGGCCGGGGTCGTGGAGGATCGAGAGCCGGCCGGGCAGGCAGGTGATGTCGAGGAGGGAGCCATCGGTGCAGATCGTCTCCCCGTCGGCATGGACCACGAGGCCGCCCTCGGGAGCCTCGATCCTGTAGTGGGCCGCCTTTCCCGTGGTGATAAAGGGATGGCCCTCCTGGCTGCCCTTGACGTAGCGGGTCACCAGGGCAACCACCTGGCCCCGGCTGAGGCCCGTGGTCATGCAGAGGTTGAGCAGGCCATCGTGGTTACGGGCCCGGGGAGCCATGAAAAATGTGCCCCCTAGGCGCTTGCCGTTCATGATGGAGAGCATGGTGGACCGCTGGCGGATCGCCTTTCCATCCTGGCCATCGAGGGTGACCACGAGCTCGGGGGCCGGGGGGAATTTGATGAAGGTGTTGATCGCCCCGAAGATATAGGCCGCCGAGCCATGGACGTGCCTCATCTTGGCGGCCTCGAGGCCCACCATGGTGTCAAAGCCCGCGCCTAGGCCGTTGCCAAAATACCTGCCCTCGGGATAGAAGCCGCCCACAACCCTGCCCACGTCGAGGGGCCTAGCCACCCCGGCCCGCAGGACCCCGATGCAGGCCGCGAGGTCGGCGGGTATGTCCGCCCCGTAGGAAAAGTCATTGCCCCTGCCCACGCTGAGGACTCCGAGGGTGGGCACTTTTTCCCCGGCCACGGCGGCTTGGACGAGGCCATTGATCACCTCGTTGACCGTTCCATCCCCACCCGCGGCGACGACGACATCGAAGCCTTCCTTGCCCGCGCTTTGGGCCAGCTCCGCCGCATGCCATACGGCCTTGGTCTGGAAAACCTCATGGTCTATGCCCTGGGCCCTCAGGAGGGCCTCGATCTCCGGGGCCCTCTCCCCGGCCTTGCCCTTGCCGGCCACGGGGTTGAGGATAATCTTGAAGCGTTGATTTGCCATAGGGAGGCAGTATAGTCGGGACTTCCATGGCGCGAAACCCCGGATAGAGGCCCCTCTGTCAGGGGCCCTTCGCCTAGGCCGGGACGAGGACCCGGGCCCAGCCGGGGTTTAGCCTCAGTCTCAGCCTCGTCCCTTGGGCCCTAAAGACTTCCGCTTTCCCCCCGCCCTCGGCCTCAAGTTCATCCCGGAAGTCTCCGGCCTGGAAGGGGAGGGCGAGGTCGAGGTCGATGGCCGCGGAGTCCGAGTTGAGGGCGACGATTGCCTTTTGGCCCTCCCATTCCCGGAGGAAGGCGAATTGCCTGGCTCCGACTAGGAGCTCCGAATAGGAGCCCCGGCGGAGGGCCGGAAGCCTCTGCCTGAGCCTTGCCAGGCGGACCAGGACCGGGGCCAGGTCAGGCTCCCGGGGGCCGGCCTCGAGCTGGGCGATGGAGGGCCTCAAGGGAGCGTCGGAATCCCCGGCCTTTCGCCCGGGGACCCCGTATTCCGAGCCATAGTAGATCGAGGGTATGCCGGGCATCGTGTAGAGGAGGCAGTAGAGGGGATAGAGGAGGCGGGGGTCCCCGACCTGGGACCTGGCCCTGTCCACATCGTGGTTGTCCGCGAAGTTGTAGAGGCTCAGGTCCCGGTAGAGGCCGGACTCCCCGAACTCCCGCTTGAGGGTCCAGGCTATCTCGAAGTAGTTGGCGTCCTTGAGGCTCGACCAGAGGCCCTTCCAGGCCTCGTAGTTGGTGACCGAGTCGAGGGGGCCTGGCCGGGCCCAGCGCCGGTAGTCCCCGTGGATGACCTCCCCCATAAGCCAGAAATCGGGCTTGAAGCTCCGGCCCACGCGGGCAAGCTCCCCCTGGAAGCCCAGGTCTACGCAATCCGCCGCGTCCAGGCGCAGGCCATCGATATCCCAGTCCCGGATCCAGGCGGCCACGGCTCCTAGGAGTTCCTCCCGGACCGCAGGATGGGAGAGGTCCCGGACGGCCAGGTCGCCGCAGCCCCTCCAGGTCTCGTAGGCAAAGGATGAGGCTCCGGGGCCGGGCCGGGAAAAGTCGAGGCCCTTGAAGGCCCCCGCCCAGGGCGAGGCCTGGCCCCTCGCCTGAAGATCCCGGAACCAGGGATGGCCCAGGCCCACATGGTTAAAGACCCCATCGAGGACCACGCGCATCCCCCTGGCCTTGGCTCCCCCGATCAGGCGGCCCAGGTCCTCGTTTGTGCCCAGGCGGCGGTCGACCCGGCCATAGTCCGAGGTGTCGTAGCCATGGGCGGCGGACTCAAAGAGGGGACCCAGGTAGAGGGCGTTCACCCCCAGGGCCTTGATGGAGTCGAGCCTGGCTTCGATGGCGCCTAACCTATTCTCCGGCGGGGTGACACCGTCGTTGCGCCCCGGGGCTCCGCAATAGCCTAGGGGGTAGATGTGGTAAAAGATCGCGTCCTCGGTCCAATGGGCCATTTGTTTCTCCTATACTTACCGGTAGGTATATTAAAGAGCGCAACATTTCCTGTTCCGGGAAGCTGTCCCGGAAGCGGAAATATCCATCAAGATCGGGGGATGGAAGCAAAGAGTCAGAGCTCTATCGGGACCTTAGGAGAAGATGCCGTGCTGGAACTGCCTCAGGGCTTCCCTGATGGTCCTGTCGTCGAGCTCGGCCTGGCCCGCCAGCCAGAAGCCCACATAGGTGTCGAGGGTTCCGATAAAGGTGGCCGCAAAGGGGCGGTGCCTGCCCTTCATGTTGCCATGGTCCTTGGCCGCGGCCTTGAAGAAGGTTTCCACAGCCTCAAAGATGGAGGTGTTGAGGACCGAGGCGGCCTTCCAGGCCTCGCTGTCCAGGGGGGCGAAGCTCGAGGCCAGGCGGAGACGGTAGAAGCCGGGTTCCGCCTGGGCAAAGCGGCAGAAGCCCCGGGCCAGGCCCTCAAGGCCGGCCTGGACATTGCCTTGGTAGCGGGAGGCGGCCGTGATGGCGGCCAGCAGGGGGCCTCCTTTTTCCTCCATCACGGCGTCGAGGAGGCCCCGCTTGGAGCCAAACCAATGGTAGAGGGTGGGCTTGGTCACCCCGCAGGTCTCGCAGATCTCCAGGATCCCGACGGCCTCGTAGCCCCGCTCGGAAAATAGCCGGCAGGCCACGTTGAGGATGTGGTCCCGGTTGCCTCCCTGCTCTGCCATGGGATTAGTATACCGAGCGGTATATTGCGGAGTCAAGGCCTTGTCCCCTTGCCGGGCCAAGGCTCCCGGCCTAGACTGAAAGTCCCAAGGAGGGGCTGTGCGCCTCAGGAAAAAGCTTTTCATCATGTTTGTGGCGGCCCTCGTGGCAGTCATCGGGCTAATCGCCTTTGCCTACCCACCCATGGCCGATAGGGTCATCAAGACCCAGCTCTTTTCCCTGGCCCGCACCGTGGGCCTGTATCTGGTCCACGACCTGGAGCAGCTGCCCTTTAGCGGAGACGAGGCCGCCTTCGAGAGATCCGTGGACCGGCAATTTGAGTTTGTCTCCACCCTGGCGGCCACGACCCGGGAATTCGAGGTGAGGAAGATCGTCCTCCTCAAGCCCGACCGCAAGGTAGAGATCGGCCACCCGGACTCGGAGATAGGCCAGGACTATTCCTCCCATCCCGATGTGGTGGAGGCCCTGGCCGGGGCTCCCCTCCAGGTGGTGATCGAGACCTCCGCCAGTCCCGACGGAAGCGTGGAGACCGACGCGGACATCGTGGCCCCCGTCCTCCTCCAGGACGGGGACAAGCGGGCCGTGGAGATCAAGCTCGACCTGTCCGCCACCCTGGCCCTCCTCCAGGCCCGCTATCGCACGATCCAGGTCATCATAACCCTGGGCATTGTCGCCGCCTTTGGCCTGCTTACGGCCGTCCTCCTCATGACCGTCGGGGGCACGGTGATCAGGCCCATCCTCAAGGTCTCCGGGGCGATGGAGAGGGTCGGCCAGGGCGACCTTGAGGCGAAGCTGGGCCTCGAGCGGCGGGACGAGATTGGCGCCATGGCCGCTCGCTTTGACGAGATGGTCTTGGGCCTGAGGGAGAGGTTCGAGCTCTCCCGCTATGTCTCCCGCTCGACCTTCGGGGCCGTCAAGTCCCGGGCCGAGGGCGGCGAGGGCGCCCTTGTGCGCAAGCGCCGCCTCACGCTCTTCTTCTCCGATGTGCGGGGCTTCACGGCCTATTCGGAGAAGACGCCGCCCGAGCGGGTGATAGCCGTCCTCAACCGCCTCCTTGGCCTCCAGGAACAGATCATCTCCGCCGAGGGCGGGGACGTGGACAAGTTCGTGGGCGACGAGACCATGGCCATCTTCGAGGACCCCGCCGCCGCCCTGAGGGCGGCCCTCAGGATACGCTCGGCCGCCGAGGCGGCCCGGGACGAGCTCGATGGCCTGCGCCTGGGCATTGGCCTCCATGCGGGGGACCTCGTGGAGGGCGACATAGGCTCGCCCTCGATGATGGACCATACCGTGATAGGCGACACCGTGAACACGGCGGCCAGGATCCAGGCCGCGGCCGGCCCGGGCCAGATCCTGGTCTCCGAGGAGCTGGCCTCCCTCGAGGGCATCGAGGGGGCCTTCGATTTCTTTGGCTCGGGGAGCATCACGGCCAAGGGCAAGTCCCAGCCCGTGGCCGTGAGGGGACTGCGGGGAGAAACACGCCGCTAGCGCTTTCAGGTGGACAGGGCCGCAGGGGGCGGTTTACACTTCCTGACCATGCAGCCCGCAGACCTCCACTCAGCCCTTGCCCGCATCCTGGCCCATAGCCCGTCCTTTCCGGACGAGGTCCTTGCCGTCGACCTCATAGCCAATCCCCGGGCCGGGGGATTCACGAGGACCTCCTATGCCCGCAAGCGCTTTGCCGAGCTGGAGCAGCTGGTATACCGCGCTGAAGGCCTTCCCATGAGGGAGAAGCCCCTGGGCCTCCGCCTCCACCTGACCGAGAGGATGGGCCATGCCTCGGACATCGCCCGGTCCATCGTCGAGGACGCCAAGGCCGATGCCCCGGGCACGAGGCGCCTCATCCTCACCGCCGGCGGGGACGGGACTTCCCTGGAGACGGCGACCGTCCTTCTAGGCCTTCCTCCGGGCCTGGCCGAGCGCTTTGCCCTGGTCCGCCTCCCCTTTGGCACGGGCAATGACGGCTCCGAGGGGAGGACCCTCGAGTCGGCCCTGGAGCGCTTTCTGGGGCCCGTCGTGGCCTCTCCGCGCCCGGCCCTGAGGATCACCCCCAACCCCGCCGGCGGCAAGGCCCCCCTCTGGTCCTTCAACATCGCGAGCGTCGGGGCCGATGCCTTCATCTCCCAGATGACCAACCGCCTCAAATCCCTCTTCCCCGGGGACTCCTACAAGCTCTGGGTGGACGTCGCCTCGGTCTTCTACGACCTCATCTGGCCTCCGGCTCCCATCAGCGTGCGGATCCTCGATGCCCAGGGCCGGCCCGGAGCCTCCTTCACCTCTCCCTGCCTCCTCTTCGCCGTGGGCGTCTCCGGGCACAGGACCTACGGCTCCAACAAGCCCATCCTCCCGGATGACGACAATGCCTGCGCGGTCTTCCAGATGTCCCTCTTCCGGAAGCTGGCCTTCAAGGACAGGATAGCCTCGGGCGGCCACAGGGGCCTGGGTGAAGACGTTGTGCGACTCTTCTCAGGGACCCGCTTTGAGCTCGACTATCCCCGGGGCATCCTCCTCCAGCGGGACGGGGAGGTGGACGAGCTCGGGCCGGCGGACTTCCCCCTCGTGATGGAAGTCACCGAGCCCCTCTACCACGTGGTCGAGGCCGCAAGGCCCTAGCTGGGGCCCTTGATGATGAGGAGAGCGCCGAGCGCCTGCGGCCTAGCCCGAGGGGAGAGGGCCGGCCCCCTGATCCTCCTGGCCCTTCTTGCGGGAGCCTTCGTCCCCTCGGTCCTCCTGTCCTTCGATCTCCAGGACCTGGTCAAGGACCTGGCTAGGACGACCCTGGCCTCCTCGGCGGCCCGGTCCGCGGCCGACGAAACCCCCAGGCTCAGCCCCCGGCCCCTCCTGGGAGACGGGGGCGACTCCCCCCTGGAGTTCGCGGCCGCCTACCAGGCTTCTCCTGATGCCGGTGACAGGTCCGATCCCTTCCTAAGCCTCGAGGGCCTTTCCCGGGAAAAGCCCAGCCAATCCCTGCCCGGGGGCCATGAGTGGCCTCCCGGACCTGCCTCCTCTCCCCGTTCTCCTCCAGCCCTCCCGGCCCTTGCCTAGGGCCCTTCGCCCGCCTGGACCTGGGTCCGGGCCTCTCGAAGCCATAAGGAGAACCCAATGCCTATAGATACTGGAAGCACGGGCTTTATGCTCATCGCGACGGCCCTGGTCATGTTCATGACCCCTGGCCTCGCCTTTTTCTACGGCGGCCTCGTGGGCCGCAAGAACGTCCTCACCATAATGTTCCAGAGCTTTATCAGCCTCGGGGTGACCACCATCCTCTGGTTTATCCTGGGCTATTCGATGTGCTTTTCCGGGAGCCTCGGCCACGGAGACCTCGAAGGCATCGTCGGAAACCTCGACATGGCCTTCCTCCAGGGGGTCGACCTCCTAGCCCCAAGCCCGGTCAATCCCGGGGTGCCCATGATCCTCTTCTGCGCCTACCAGATGATGTTCGCCATCATCACTCCCGCCCTGATCACGGGGGCCTTCGCCAACCGGGTGCGCTTCCCGGCCTACCTCCTATTCCTCGTGGCCTGGCTCATCCTGGTCTACTTCCCCCTGGTCCACATGGTCTGGGGCGGCGGCCTTCTGGCCGTCTGGGGCGTCAAGGACTTTGCCGGCGGCATCGTGGTCCACACGAGCGCGGGCTTTGCGGCCCTGGCCTCGGTCCTCTTTGTGGGCAAGCGCAAGTCCGGGGACAAGGGACTCCACTCCCTGCCCCTCGTGGCCCTGGGCACGGCCATTCTCTGGTTCGGCTGGTATGGCTTCAACGCGGGCTCGGAGTTCGGCGTGGACCGGGTGACGACCCTGGCCTTCCTCAACACCGACCTTGCGGCCTCCTTCGCCGGCCCCACCTGGCTCCTCCTGGACTGGATCTTTACCCGCAAGCCCAAGTTCCTGGGCTTTCTCACAGGCTCCGTGGCGGGTCTTGCGACCATCACCCCCTGCGCGGGCTATGTCTCCACGCCCTCAGCCGTGGTGATCGGGATCCTGGCCTCCCTGGCCTGCTATCTTGCGGTCCACATCAAGAACAAGGCCGGCCTGGACGACGCCCTCGATGTCTTTGGGGTCCACGGTGTGGGAGGCTTCCTGGGCACAATCCTGCTCGGGGTCTTTGGGACCACGGCCATGACCTATCCGGGCCGGGATCCCTCCCTCCTCGCTTCGGGCCTAGTCGACGGCCAGGGTGGCCTCCTCCTCCGGCAGTCCGTGGCCGCGGTGGGCACGGCGGTCTATGCCTTTGCCTTTACCCTCATAATGCTGTGGATCATCAACAAGGTCACGACGGTGAGGGTCTCTGAGAAGGAGGAGATGGCCGGCCTCGACATGGTCGAGCACGGGGAGGAGGCCTACCTCTAGCCTGGCCTTTCAGGCTCCTCCTGGACCGGGACTTGCCGTGGCCTTGTAGGGCAGGTCCCGGTTGAGCTCCTCGACCTGGGCGGCCTCGGCCTGGGCGATCTGGGGCATGTAGCGGGCCATCATGGCCCGCAGGTCCGGGTCGAGGGGGAGGTGGAAAGAGGGGGCTAAGAGGGAGGCAAAGCCCCGCCTGGCCTTGTGGGGGCTGCCCATGCCGGGGTCGAAGGAGGAGATGCCCTTCTCTAGGGCGTATTCCACGGGTCGGTAGTAGCAGAGCTCGAAGTGGAGGCCCGGCACCTCTTCCCTGGCCCCGTAGTAGCGCCCGTAGAGGCGGTCCGGGCCCTCGAGAAGGAAGGCCATGGCCAGAACCTCATCTCCCCGGAAGCCCACGCTGAGGGCCCAGCCCGAGGCCATGGCCTCAGGCAGGCCCAGGAAGAAGTCCGGGGTGAGGAACTTGGCCGCCCAGGGCCCGAACTTATCGTTGTGCGATTCGTATAGTTGAGAGAAAGCCTCGATGAGTCCGGGCCGGGCCGCCGCCTCGGCGGGCCCCAGGACCCTCGTGCTGATCCCGGCCTCGGCCAGGGCCTTCCTTTCCCGCAGGACGTTGCGCCTCATGTTCTTGGAGAAGGAGGAGAGCCAGGCCGGAAAGTCTGCCCAGCCGCGGTTTTTCCAGAGAAAGGCCTGGTGGGGCCACTCCACCCAGTCCTCTGGGCCGGCCTTGGCCCTTTTTCTGAGGGCCGCGGCCTGGGCCGGGGCAGGCCAGAGGATGTGGACACCCCCAAGGCCGGCTTCCTTGGCGGCGTCCCTTGCCCCCTGGAGTATCAGCTCCCCCAGGGCCGGGCCGTCCTCCCCGGGAGCGGTGAGGACCCTCCAGGCCGGGGCTGGGGTCACGGGGACAGCCCCCACGAGCTTGGGGTACCAGGCCCTGCCGGCAGCCTCGGCCGCCCGGGCGAATTCCTGGTCAAAGACAAAGTCCCCCCAGGAGTCGTCCCGGAGGTAAAAGGGCGCGGCGGCTATGAGGCGGCCGGTCCCGCCAGGCCCGCTAGGCCGGTCGCGGCGGAGGAGAAAGTGGGCCGGGGTCCAGCCCGTGGCCGGGCAGATCGAGCCCGAGGTCTCCAGGAGCTTGAGGAAGGCATGGGAGAGGAGGGGGCGGGAGGCATTGTCGATGAGGGCATCCCAATCGGCGGGATCGATCTCCCCCATCGAGGCCAGAATCTCAAGGCTGTAATCGGCCATAGCCCCAAGATACCGCCTGGGGTGGGCCGGGGGCAAAGGCCTAGCTTGGCGTCCCTGGGCTCCGGCGGGCGATCATGGCCTCGAGTTCCTCCCGAGGGAACTCATAGGCCGAGGCGCAGTTGTGGCAGGTGGTCACCACGGGCCAAGGCCCCTTGGCCACAAGGTCGTCCAGGAGCTCGGGGCTGGAGTTGCCGATAAAGGCCCCAAAGCGCTCCCGGCTGCAGTCGCAGGCAAAGCCCACCTCGAGGGACTCGAAGCTGGTGAGGCCCAGGTCGTGGAAGGCCAGGTCGAGGAGGTCCTGGGACGACTTGGCCGCCCCGAACCAAGGGCCAAGGGAGGGGAGGCCGAGGAGGCCCGCCTCGGCCCGGGAGACAAAGTCCTCTCCGGCTCCGGGGAGGGCCTGGAGGAAGAGGCCTCCCGCCCCGGCTAGCCGGCCGGCCTTGTCGAAGGACAGGCCCAGGGAAAAGGCCGTCTGGGTCTGCTCGGACGCGAGGTAGTAGTGGGCCAGGTCCTCGGCCAGGCGGCCCGAGACCAGCTTGACCGCCCCGGAAAAGGGCCGGGGGGCCCCGGCGATAAAGCGCGTCACTGTGAGGTTGCCCTGGCCTATGTAGGGGCTCGGGTCAAAGGACTCCGGGGGGACTTCAATAGGTATGGGGTCCTCGAGGAGGTAGCCGCGCACGTCGACCCGCTTGATGCCCTCGGCATTGGTCCTCGCCCGGCCCTCGACGGAAAAGCCCCGGGCCGGGCCCTCGCAGTCGAGCCGCAGGGAAACCCTGTCCTCGCCCTTCATGGTCGAGCCCATCAGGGCCGCCGCCAGGTAGGCCTGGCCCAGGATGAGGGTCTCCAGGATCCCCAGGCCGTGGTTGGCCCGCATGGCCGCGACGAGGGCCGTGCCATTGAGGACGGCGCCCCGGAGGTCTCCGCCTCGGGGACCTGTGGGGCTGGAGAGGGTAAAGAGGCCCAGGGCGTCCCGGGGCAGGGCGGCAAGGTGGTCTTCGAGGACCGGATCGTTGAGGGGGGCGTGGATCATGGGGGGATCCTAGGGTCCAAGGGCCCTGGGGGTCAAGGAAGGGCCGCCTTGCCTTTACCACCCTCCCCATGCCTTACTCTCCCCATGTCCCTTATCCTCTCGGCCTTTTCAGCCCTCTTCTATGGCATAGCGGATTTTGCCGGGGGCTTTGCCTCGGCCCGGAGCAAGACCCTCTCGGTCCTCGTCGTCTCCCAGGCCGCCGGCCTCTTTGTGGCTTTCTGCGCCCTCCTGGTCTTCTGGCCCGGCCTGCCCGGGGGGCGGGACCTGCTCTGGGGCATGTCCGGGGGCATCTGCGGAGCCCTGGGGCTCTTCATGCTCTACCGCGGCATAGCCACGAGCCTTGTGGCCGTCGTGTCCCCGGCCTCGGCCCTCCTCAGCGCCATCCTCCCCCTGGGCTTTGGCCTCCTCCTGGGGGAAAGCCCCTCGCCCCTCGCCAGGATCGGAGCCCTCCTCTGTCTCCCCGCCGTCCTCCTCCTCTCCTGGCAGCGCAAGACCGAGGGAGGCAAATCCGTGCTCTCGGCCCTGCTCCAAGGCTCGGCGGCGGGCCTCGGCTTTGGGGGCTTCTATATCTTTATCTCCCGGGCCAGTCCCGGCTCGGGCCTCTGGCCGGCCATAGCCTCCAGGGGGACCTCGCTCTGCATTTTTCTCCTCGCCCTGGCTATCCTGGCGAGGCGGGAAAGGAAGGCCCATAAGGAGTCCGCGGTCCGGGGAGCCTTCCCCAAGGGCACGGTCCTGGGCATTGCCCCCTCCAACCTCGCCGTAACCTGTGGGGCAGGAATCGCGGACATGACCGCCAATGTCCTCTTCCTCCTCGCCTCGAGGACGGGCCTCCTCTCCCTGGTGTCCATCGTCACCTCCCTCTATCCGGCGCCCACGGTCATCCTGGGCCGGATAGTCTTCAAGGAGGCCATACCCCCTTCCCGGGCCATTGGCCTTCTCCTGGCTATCACGGGGATAGTCCTTATATCCCTTAAATGAACTCCCGAGCCGGGGCTTGGTTCGGGACGGGCCCCGCGCGGTATATTCGAGTCATGAAGCTTTTATCGATTTCCCCCCGCCGGGTCCAGGCCGCCATCCTCCTCCTGGTGGGCCTAGGCCTCGCCTCCTGCTCGACGACCCAGGGCTCAAGCTATTCCTCCTCGGTGTCCAACGAAGCCTCCGCCGCCCAGGCGGCCAAAAAGGCCTCGCCTCCCCCGAGCCCCTCCCACTCCGGAAGCTCCGGGTCCTCCGGCGGGAGCCATAGCAGCCCGGGACCCAGCCACTACAGCCCCAGCCCCTCCTCCCAGGGCTCTTCTATCTTCTTTGACCTCTTGGTCGCCGCCGCCCGCTATGCCACCTCGGGAACGGTCATTGTGCCCTCGGTTCCCGCGGGCATCGTCCTGACTATCGACGGGTCCGTCTACGCCCCAGGCTCTATCCTTCTCCCTGAAGGATCCCACCATGTCGAGCTCCGGGGCTTTGGCTACCGGCCCTGGAGCTCGACAATCCAGGTAGTCATGGGCCAGACCCAGAGCCTGAGCTTCGACCTGGCCAAGGCGCCTTTTGCCCTGGACTCGGTGGAAGCCAGCCCCTCGATTTTCGACCCTACGGCCCCGGGGCGTTTGGGCAGGGTTCTGGTCGGCTTTAAGGTTTCCGGGCCCGGCCGGGCTCGGGTCGAGATCCTGGACAAGGATGGCCGCAAGGTTTTCGAGTCCGAGGAAGTGGCCCTCACGAGCCCGGACAGCCGGATCTTCTGGGAGGGCACGGCCCGCAGGGGCAGGAGCCTCGAGGCCGGAGACTATCGCGTCCGGGTCCGGGCCGAGGGCGAGGACGGGGCCAGCCTAGAGGCCGAGACCTCGATCACCCTAGCCGAGACCCGGGCTTCCACCACGGCCTCGAGCTTGGCGGGCTTTTCCTCCGGGGCCCTCTACGCCCCCGATGCCCGGACCCTCCCCTCAGGCCACCTGGAGCTTGCGATGGGGGGCTATGCCGTCCTCGACCCCGAGGTCTCCGGGGCCGCGAGGCTTCCGCTCTATGCGGGCCTGAGGCTGGGCCTTCCCTTCAAGACCGAGCTTTCCGCCTCGGTGCTCAATGTGGGCTACTCAGGCTATTCCTTCGGGGACGAGGCCAATTGGGCCACCGGCACGGCTAGCCTCAAGACCCAGGTGGCCGGGGATGACATAGTGGCCCTCTCCTTCCTCCTGGGCGGAACCTGGGGAGGCTATTACAGCTCCGGAGCCCCTCCCAGCTGGGATGGCCCCGCTCGTTTCCCGGGCTACAGCGCTGGCCTGGTGCTGGAGTACGACTCAAGCCTTATCCGGCTTTTTGCCAGTATCCAGGGCGAGGCCTCGAGCTACTTTCCCGGCTGGACCGCCGCCGACATCGACTCCGGGGCCGTCCCGGGCTTCTATGCCTGGGCCTATCTCAGGGCCGGCCTCGACCTCCTCCTCCCGGATTTCCTGGGAAGCGAGGCCGACCTGGCCCTCTCCGTGGCCTCGAGGACCAAGCCCTTTGACTCGAGCCTGGCCCTCACGACCCCCCTGTCCATCGGGGCCGAGCTCCACTGGTACCTGCCTGGATCCTCGACGGTCCTCACCGTCCTGGCCTCGGGGGAATGGGCGGGCAAGACCGACTGGTATCTGGGTGGGGGCCTTGGCCTTGGCTTCCTTTTCTAGAAGAGGATGTCCCGGTAGGTCTTGATGTTGCGCCGGATGCTCTCCAGGAGGTCGGGCGAGGGTATGTCCTCGCTGGCGGCCTGGATCTCCTCCCCTAGGCGGTAGTCCGCGGAAAGGTAGAAGGGGATCAGGGGGAAGTAGACCGAAAAGAGGAGGGAGAGGCCCGTGACGAGGCTCTTCCTCCGGAGCTTTTTGGCCAGGCATTCCTTGCAGCCAAAGACGAGCTCATCCTGGCGGAAGATGACCAGCAGGCAGGCTATGCGCCGGGTGAGGACATAGGCGTTGGCCAGGCGATTCTTGCCGCAGTGGGGACAGACCTGGTTCTGGAAGTGGACGGCTATGGCCTTCACTTCCAAGTCGTCCGGGCCGTCTTCCTGGCGGTTGATCAGGAAGAGGGTCTTGCCCTCCAGGAGTCCCCGCCGGGCCAGCTCGGTCTTGAGGGCCTCCTTTGCCTGGAACTCGAGATCGTTGTACTCGAATTTCGCGAGGCGAAGGAGCTTGGTCTCCTCCATCCCCGCATAGACCTCTTCCAGGTCTCCGGTTTTCACCAGCGCCAACCCCCTCAAGGCCATGGGCATGGAATCCATGCCGACCTTGCTGCGGCGAGTATACGCGAGGGCGCGGAGAGGGGCAAGAAGCCCCTCTGCCGGGCCCCAGCCTGGGCCCGGACCTCAGCTTGTGTAGAGATTAAAGCCCGAATAGTCATTGGACACCCCCTGCATGTCGAGCAGGGCCGAGATCTCCCCCCGGTGGTGGGTGCCATGGTTGAGGATGTGGATGAGGGTGTTCCAGTACGTGCGCTGGAGCTCCTCACCCTTCATGTTCTTGAACCTGACCCGGGCGCCAAGCTGAGCCTCGTCGATGAGCTTGGCAAAGCCCACAAAGAGGAGGTCGGCGTCGTGGAGGAAGGAGATGAGGACCGGGAAATTGCCCGAGGCCCTGGCCTTGACATCGTCCATCTCCGCGCCCACGAGCCAGGCGTTGGCGAGAATGGGGTAGGAGAAAAAGCCAGCGAACTTCTTGAGCCAGGAGACCTCGGCGATGAGGATGTGCTCGAGGGTAGCCTGGATGCTCTTGTAGAAGCTGCCCATGTCCTTGGTCAGGACCTGCGGCCCTTGGCTCTTGAGGATCTCGCCGAGCCTCTCGTTGGCCTTGAGGTTGTACTCCGCCATGCCCAGGATTATCTCTTTCATTGACCTCTCCTTGTAGTGGCCTTCTTCCTATCTATGATACTGCCATGAGGGGGATTCGCAAGCCTGCAGGAGGCTCCGGGGTAGCGGTGGCCTTAGCGCCGGGCATAGCAATAAACGCAGGCCCGGGGGCAGGGGCCGTAGCTGCCTACATCGACGCTCGTGGCGCAGCCGCAGGCCCGGCGCTGGCCCCGGTCCCTGGCCTGGCTCCGGGGCTGTCCGGGATCGCGGCCGCCTAGGCGGTCCAGGAGCCCTGGGTCGACGCAGGATGCCCGGCCTATGCCCAGGCTCGAGAGGTCCCAGGGCTCGGCGCAGGCTCGGGCCTCGAGGTCCGCTTCCTGGGCTAGCCTCGCGAGGTCCGCGAGGAGGCCTGGCCAGGGCTCGGCGGGGAGGCTACCCGCCGGAAAAGGGGAGGGTGGGGCGGGGGCCTTCCTCGGGCTTCCATAGGCCGGGTTGTGGAAACCTGCCCTGGCCAGGCGGGAGGTGGTAAAGCGGTACTCGTCCAGGAGGCTCAGGGTGACCGATCTCGTGGCCCCGGCCAAGCGCCTTGCCTGGACCGCAAAGTTGCGCAGGTGAAAGCCCGGATCCAGGCCGGGCTCGGCCAGCACAATGGGGTCGTAGCGCCAGAGGACGGCCTCGGGGCCTATCCGGGCGGCGAGGGCCTGGGCAGCCTCGCAGGCTTCCTCGGGGCCTAGGCCCCCGGGCTCGAGGCTCCTGGGGTAGCCCGTGATCGTAAGTTGGACATAGAAGGGGAAGCCGAGATCCTGGAGCTGGCCAAGCCGGGCCAGGAGGGCCCTTGGATCCCGGGTCCAAAAGACAATCCCGTCTACAGCCTTCCGGCCAAGCTCGACCCTTCGGGGCTTGCGGGCATCCCAGGGATTGGGCACGAGGCGAAAGCCGGCCTTTAGGTCCGCGAGGAAGGCCTCGAGGCCAAAGGCGGGGAGGTCGCACCTCCGGGAGGCGGAGATAATCACGGGGCAAGTATAGCCCGGCCCTTGACCGGCTCCTGGGATTTTCGGTATGTTAACATTGTTAACGTGAACGATGTTAACATGGAGTCCACCACGGAAGAAACCGAAGGTTCCGCCGCCCGCATCCTCGAGGCGGCCACGGCCATGCTCATCGAGTCCGGCTACGCCAGCCTCTCGATGCGCAGGCTCGGGGCCCGGGTAGGCCTCTCCCAGGCGGCGATCTACCGCCATTACCGGGACAAGGCCGACCTGGTCTCCCAGATCATCGAGGCAGGCTACCGCCGCCTCCTCTCCAAGATCGAGGCCATCCCCGTCCAGGCCACCGACCCTGCGGGCCAGCTGGCGGCGGGAATCCGGGCCTATGTGGACTTTGCCCTCGACTCCCCGGACCTCTTCAAGGCCATCCTCCTCCAGGATGTCGGCCCCGCCCGGACGGCTATCGAGGCTTTTAGCCCCGGAGTAAGCCGGCGCAGGAAGACCTTTGCCACCCTGACCGCAGAGATCCGGGCCGGGATCGAGGCCGGGCAGTTCGCCCCCTGCGACCCGGAGATCACCGCCCAGGCCCTCTGGTCCTCCATATTCGGCCTCGCGGCCCGGATGGCCATGGAGGGGGGCGGCTCGGGGGAGGCCCGCAAGGCCGTGATCGAGCGCAGCATAGAGATACTGCTAGCCGGCTTAGCCAAGGGCAGCCGGCCCCAGGAGGGAATATGAAGGTAATTGTGATTAATTATGCGAAGCATGGCTCTACGGCCGGGGCCCTACGTTGAAGGCCCGGGATTTTTCTCCCCTCGCCCGAAGGAGGAGCAGTCTTGGCGCGGCCCGCTTCCTGGCCGTCCTCATATTCCTTGGCGCCGGAGTCGCGGCCCTCGGGGGCCTCCTGGACCGGGATTCCCGCTTTGGGGCTGCTGTGGCGGGCCAGGCGGCCTATGCCCAAAATCTCTGGGGGCAGACCATCTCCCTCGATGGCCAGGGCCTCTACCGCCGGGACTCCCGCTCGGCCGCCATCCAGGAGAGGGCCCAGGACCTGGTCACCCTGGTCTTTGCCCTGCCCCTCCTGGGCCTGGCCCTCGTGGCGAGCCGCAAGGGGAGCCTGGCCTCGAGACTCCTCCTGGGCGGGGCCCTGGGCTATTTCCTCTACTGCTATGGGATGATGGCCCTGGGCACGGCCTACAATGAGTTTTTCCTCCTCTATGTCGGTCTCCTGGCCCTGAGCATTCCGGCCTTTTGCCTGGCCCTCGCCTCGGTGGATCTCGAGGCCCTGGCCGGTCTTGCGGAGGGCCGATATCCCCGCCGGGCCGTGGCCACCCTCTGCCTCCTCGTGGGAGGCTTCCTGGGCCTCAACTGGCTCGGGGGCATAGTCCTCCCCTCCCTTCTCTCGGGCCAGGCGCCCAAGGGCCTGGATTCCTACTCGACCCTCTTTGTGCAGGCCATGGACCTGGGCATCCTCGTGCCTTCGGCCTTCCTCTCCGCCTGGTGGCTTCTCCGCCGGGACCCCCGGGGCTACCTTCTGGGCACGGTCCTGGTCGTCAAGGGCGCCGCCGAGGGCCTGGCCGTGGCGGCCATGGGCCTGTCCATGCTCAGGGAAGGCATCGCCGAATCCCTGGGCCTTGTCCTGGGCTTCCTGGCCCTGGCCCTCGGGGCCCTGGGCCTCGGGATCCTCGTGATGGCCCGCCTCTGGCCTGGCCGGGAGGCCGGGACCATAAAGGAGCAATTATGAGCACCAAGGCCTTGGTGGGCCTTGCCCTCACGGCGGCCTTTAGTCTCCTCTCCTGCGCCACACCGCGCCTCGAGCTAGGCCGTCCGGATTTTTCTCCCCTCGCCGACGGGGTCTACAGGGGAAGCTATGCGGGGAAGCTGGGCAAGGCCACAGTGGCCGCCACCCTCGCGGGGGGGCGGATGCTCGCCCTCGAGCTCACGGCCTTTGAGTCCAGCCCCCTGGGCGCCCCGGCCGCCAAAGCCATCCCCGGCCGGGTCCTGGAGGCCCAGGGCCTGGGGGTCGACCTGGTCTCGGGGGCCAGCTATTCCAGCCAGGTGATCCTCAAGGCCGTCGAGGCTGCCCTGGCCCAGGCGCCTAGCCCCTAGGCTGTCTTCCCGGGCTTGACCCTCGTGGCCTGCCCGGAGAATAGTGGCCCATGCCCAGCCTAAAGACCCAGTCATGAAAGCGCCCAAGCTCATCCGCGGCGAGCTCGCCCTCTTTACCTCGGCCACGATCTTTGCCTTTGTCACCCTCTCGGTAAAGCTCGCGTCCCGCTATTACTCCGGCTACTTTATCTCCGGGACGCGCTTCCTCCTGGGCACCTTCCTCTGCCTGGGCATTATCCTCTGGGGGAGGCGCAAGGGGGGACCGAGGCCGGCTATCGTGGCCAAGAAGGCCATTGTCCTCCGGGGCCTCTTTGGGGCCGCCTCGATGATAGCCTCCTACGCGGCCATAGCCTTGGCCGGGCCGGGGCGGGCCACCCTCCTGGGAAACACCTATCCTCTCTTTGTCGCCCTCTTTGGGGCCCTCCTCTTCAAGGAAGGACTAAAGCCCAGGAACCTTGTCTCCCTCATCGTCTGCACCGGGGGGGCGATCCTTGTGGTGAGGGATGGCTCGGGCTCGGCCCTGGCGGGGGACCTCCTGGCCATAGGCAGCGCCGTCCTCGCGGGCCTGGCCGTCAATTTTGTGCGCCGGGCATCCCAGGCCGGGGCAAGCCCCTTTGTCCTCTACCTCTCTCCCTGCCTTTTTGGCCTCCCCCTCCTGGCCCTTGCCCCCCTCCCGGCCTCGCCGGGGGGCCCCCTGGCCCTGGCCTGCCTCCTTTTTGTGGGAATTGGCTCCTTTGTGGCCCAGGCCTTCATGGCCGTAGGCTACCGCTCGGTGCCCGCGGGCCGGGGCAGCGTGATCTTTTACTGGGAGACGGCCCTCACCGTGCTCCTGGGCCTCCTCGTGGCGGGGGAGACCATCAACCTGCGCTTCCTCCTGGGCCTGGGGGTGATCGTCGCCGGCCTCTGGATAAACCGGGACCGGGCATGAAGCTCGAGTTGCGCCTAACCTCTAACGGGTTTAGAATCGGCCATGCGCCAAAAACGCCATCTCCTGGCCGCCCTGGCCCTCGCCTGCCTCGCCTCTCCCCTCTCTGCCACCTGGACTATCGTCGCCGTCGATCCCGCCACCGGTGAGGTGGGTGGGGCCGGCGCCTCGGCCAGCTTTGCGGTCTGGATGGTCCTGGGCCTGGCCCCCGGCCAGGGGGCTGTGGCAGCCCAGGCGGCGACCAATGAGGGAGCCCGCCTAGAGGCCCTGCGCCTCCTCCGCTCCCCCGGGGGCGGCGGCGCCGAGGCCATCGTCCAGTCCCTGGCCAATCCCGCCTTCGATCCTAGTCGAGAGCTCCAGCAATATGGCCTGGCCAGGTTGGGCGCTCTTGGCCCCGAGCTGGCGGCCTTTACGGGCCGGGAGACCGAGTCCTGGGCGGGCAGCAGGGGAGGCAAGACCTATACGGTCCAGGGCAACATCCTGACCGATGGAGCCGTGGTGGACGCGACCGCCGAGGCCTTCGAGGCCGCCGCGGGCCGCCCGGGTACAAGCCTGGCCCAGTGCCTTGTCGAGGCTATGGAGGCCGGGGCCAGGCAGGGCGGGGACGCCCGGGCGGGCAAGCGCCGGGCCTTTACGGCCTTCCTGGCCGTGGCCAAGCCCGGGGATCCACGGAACACCGCAAGCCTTGCCCTTCTGGAGAAGGATGACGGACGGGGCAATCCGGTGGAGACCCTGGGCATGGATTTCCGGGCCGGCCTGGCAAAAAAGGCCGTCTTTGTCCCCCGCTCGGCGACCTATCTCCTGGGCCTGGGCCTTCCCTTGGCCCTGGGCCTCGCGGCGGCCTTTGCCCTGAGGAGCCGGGCCTGGCTCCTCGCGACGATCGGCGCGAGCCTTGTGGCCATCCTGGGCTTCCTGGCATGCTGGGCTTTCATGAGCCTGGCTGGCTGGGCCCTGTGGTTTTACGGCCTCTACGCCCTGGCCCTGGCCTTCCTCATCCTGGTCCTCCTCGCGCTGGCCACGAGCCTGGGCTTTGGCCTAAGCCACCTGGGCCGCAGGCTTCGGGGCGGGAGGGCCTAGAATCCGGCCTTCTTGAGCTTGGGGGCTATCACGATGCGGCAATAGGCCGCCGTGGGGTGGTTGCGGAAATAGTCCTGGTGATAGTCCTCGGCCACCCAGAAGCTGGGCGCCGGGAGGACTTCCGTGACCACGGGGTCCTGGAGGGTTTTCGCGATTGCCGCCACCGAGGCCTTGGCCTGGGCTTGCTGGTCCGGGCCTTGCCAGAAGATCACCGAGCGGTATTGGCTCCCCACATCGGCCCCCTGGCGGTCCAGGGTAGTCGGGTCGTGGATCTTCCAGAAATAGTCGAGAAGCTCTTTGTAGCTCACGAGCTTGGGATCAAAGGTGATCCTGACCACCTCGGCATGGCCCGTATCCCCGGTGGAGACTTCCTCGTAGCTGGGTTTGTCTGTAGTTCCCCCGGCATAGCCATTGGTCACGTCCAGGACCCCCGGTACTTCCTCAAAGACCGCCTCGAGGCACCAGAAGCAGCCCCCGCCCAGGATGGCGGTCTCGGTGTTCTTGTCCATAGCCTGCACTCCTTTGGCTCCAGTCCGGGGGGCTTCCCCGGTGGTGGCGGCCTTCCTGGTCCAGCTTCCTCCCGCTTGCGGGCCTTTGCCAGCGGCCGCACAGCCTCCCAGGGCCGCCACGGCCAGGCCCAGGAGGGCCATACCCAGGATACGGAGGCTGGAAAGACTCGTTCCCCGCGGCTTAGTGTTCATGGGTTTAAGATAAGCAAAAAAGTAAGAAAAGAGAATCTTCTAGGCCCGATCCACCCTTCCCAGGAAGGATGAGCTGGAGTATGCTGAAAAAAACCCATGGCCGCAGTCAGTCCTCTCCGCGCAGCCGATGTCCGCCAGCGCAATGAAAAAATCGTCCTCCGGCTTATCCACTCCTCCCGGGAGCGGGGCCTCTCCCAGTCCGAGGTGGTCCTGGCCACGGGCCTCAAGCCCCCGACGATCTTTCGCATCTTCTCCTACCTCGAGGAGGCGGGCTATATCATGGCCGTCGAGCGGCCCCTGCCGGCCCAGGGCGAGGAGGAGGTCAGGCAGGAGCGCAAGGGCCGCCGCCCCCAGGCCTATGTGGCCCGGAAAGAGACCTTCTACTCCCTGGGCGTCGAATTTTGGGTAGAGCGGGTCTCCTTGGGGGTCTTTGACTTCCAGGGCAACTCGGTCTATTCCACGATGGTCCCCCTGACGCGCAAGGAGGATGCCGAGGCCGTCACCGACCTTATCGCCCGCCTCGTGGAGGAGGCCATCGCCTCCCTCCACCTGGCCCTGGAGTCCATCCTGGGCCTGGGCCTAGGGGCCCCCGGCCAGGTTTCCGTGGGGGTCCGGGAAGTGGTCTACTATCCCCGCATCCCCGGCATGAAGGACTTTCCCATAGCCGCCCGCCTTGAGGCCCGCCTGGGCCTACCCGTCTCGATCCACAACAACTGCTCGATCATCGCCCAGAGCCAGTTCCGCTACGGAGGCCTGGGGGACGAGGATTCCATGTTCATGTTCCTGCTCCGGGCCGGGGTCAACGGGGCCTTTGTGGACGGGGGCAAGGTGTTTCTCTCCCCTCGCGGCACCACGATCGAGATGGGCCATATATCCATCGACTATGATGGCCCCCCCTGTGTCTGCGGGGCCTCGGGCTGCCTCGAGGCTTACATGACCTCCCTGGACAAGGGCGACCTGGGGGAGGGGCGCTGGCTTTTCGAGGGCCTGGGGGACCTCCTGCCGAGCTGTGAGTCCTGCGTGACCGACAGCCAGGGCAGGTCCCTGAGCGGGGAAGAGGCCCTCACCCTGGCCGCCCGCTATCTCGCCTCGGCCGTCCAGACCGTCTCCCGCCTCTTTCGCCCCTCCTCCTTCCTGTTCGTCGCCTGGTCGGCGAGCCTGGCCACGGAGTTGGCCCGGAGGGTAGGGGAGGTCCTGGCGGCGGCCCCCTCGAATTTTGACGAGGCCCAGCCCCGGTTTATCGGCCGGGCCTACGACGCCGAGCTGGCCCAGCGCGGCGCCGCCGACCTCGTCGTGGATGCCTTCCTAGGTTAGCTCGCCGAGGCTGGGGCTCTCAATAGAATGAGATACGCGCCAGGTCGAGCGAGGCAGAGAAGGCCTTCTTATAGGCCACTACGGCCACGCTTGTCAGCTTGGCGGGATTGAGGGCGAACAGGGAGCCAAAGTCGCCTTTCTTGAATTGGCTCCAGGGAATCAGGACTTCCTGCCATTCGCCTGAGACCGGAACTGGGGCCATAAAGAAGGACCAGGGCAAAACATTCCCCGTCGTGCGAAGGAATACATAGTAATCCTCACCGCTTCCGCGGACCATCAACTTGATGCCGGAGTGTTTCGAGGCGTCAAGGTAGCGCCTGCCTTCAGCTGCGAGGGGTAGGCGGGCTTGGATAAAGCCTCCGTTGTTCGCGAGGCTCACGGTCCCGGCCATGGACAGATAGGGCCGGTCGGCTTCGCTTCTTATCCCCACGGTCATTTCGGACTTTCCCCCCATGACCCGGTCAGTAAATCCTTCCCATTCGGTGGCTAAGGCAGATCGGGCCGCGGAAAAATCATCGATGAGGGTTTCTGGCATGTGGGGCTCCGTTTGGGCTGCCAGGACTAATGGCAGGACGAGGAGAACTAATTGCATGGTGGTGGGGCTTGGGCGCCTCAAGATAGTAAATAGCATATATCAAAAATATAAAGAAATAGCACTTTCGGCAAAATGCCATCCTCGTGCCCTAGCTGCCTTGTCTGGGCGGCATTTTTTCCCAAGGATGCTCTTATTCAGGTTCGCCCGGCCCTGCGCTTTCTGGTTGACGAAAAAGCGGTCTTGGTATTTACTTACATTAAGAAAATAACCCTAAGGAGTCGACCGTGAAACAACATATACGTCTTGGCCTCGTCTGCCTGGCCCGGGAAACCTACGATTTTGCCGCTGCGGCGGAGATTTACAAGGGTTTTATCGCCGATGTGGCCAAGGTGGAGAATGTCAGCTGGGAGACAATCCCCGGCCTCGTGATCTCCATAGAAGAAGCCCAAGCGGCAGCCAAAAAGCTCGGCGGGGCCGACCTGGACGGCCTAGTCATCGTCTCGGGCACCTTCCACCTGGGCCACCTGGTCCTGGAGCTGCGCAAGCGCTGCCAGGCCCCCATCCTCCTCTGGGCCCCGGACGAGCTGCCCTACAACGGGGGCAAGCTCCGCCTCAACTCGGTCTGCGGGGTCAACCTCGACGCCTCCAACCTCTATAAGGCCGGGGTGGACAACTCCCGGGCCATCGTGGGCAACAAGCTCGACGAGGACTGGGTGGACGCGATCCGGGCCATCTCCGTGCTCAAGAATTCCCATGTTGGCATCGCGGGCTTCCGGGCCCATGGCTTCTTTAACCTCTCCGTGGACGATCCCACCCTCTACAAGGAGACCGGGGTTATCCTCGACCACTACGAGCTCTCCGATGTCTGGGGGGGGACTGCGGATCCCTCCGCCGTCGCCGAGCGGGAAGCCCAGATCCGCAAGACCTTTGACGTCTCGGGCCTCTCCGCCCTCCAGGTGTCCAAGGTCGCCGAGCTTTCGGCCAAGCTCAACGCCTTCTACGAGAAGAACAAGCTCGACGCCCTGGCCATCCGCTGCTGGCCCGAGTTCGCCCGGGACTACGGGGTCTCCCACTGCGCGGCCATGTCCATTCTCCAGTCCGAGGGGCGGATCCTCGCCTGCGAGGGCGACCTCGAGGGCGCCCTCTCGATGCTCCTCCACAAGGCCATAGGGGGAGAGACCCCCTATCTCTTCGATTTCTCCCAGGTCAACTTCGAGCAGAATTTCGCCCTCTTCTGGCATTGCGGGGTCGCCCCCTGCAATCTCTGGGACGGCTGCTCGGTCCGCTCCCTGGACACTTATTTCGCCGGGGGCAAGGGCGTCACCGCGGACTTTGTCCTCAAGTCCGGGGAGCTCTCCATCGCCAGGCTCGACACGGCCCGGGGCAAGCGGAGGCTCTTCCTCCAGCGGGCCACCGCCGTCCCCATGGACAAGGACCTCAAGGGCACCTACCTCAAGGCCGTCTTTGACCGGCCGGTCAAGGAGGTCCTGGACACCATCATCAGGACGGGCCTGGCCCACCACGCCTCCATGGTCTACGGCGACCACGTGAGGCCCCTCGAGATCGCCGCCGGCCTCCTGGGCTGGGAAATCATCAAGTAACTGTTTCGCACAACCTGTACAGGAGGGCACGCAAGGTATGAAGGCCAGTGACAAGGCGGCCGTCGAGGCCACAGCCAAGGAGATCCGCAAGCGGACAATAGACACGATAGGCTTCCTGGGGGTCGGCCACATAGGCGGGGCCCTCTCCATTGTCGAGGTCCTCGCGGTCCTCTACGAGCGCCAGCTGCGCTTTGACCCCCGGAATCCCCGTGACCCCGCCCGGGACCGCCTGGTCCTCTCCAAGGGCCACGCGGGCCCGGCCCTCTACTCGACCCTGGCCTATAAGGGCTTTTTCCCCGAGGAATGGCTCCACACCCTCAACAAGGGCGGCACCAAACTGCCCTCCCACTGCGACCGCAACAAGACCCCGGGGATCGACATGACCACGGGCTCCCTGGGCCAGGGCATCTCCGCGGCCTGCGGCATAGCCTTCGCCAACCGCCTGGACAAGCGGGACTCCTACACCTTCGCCATCATCGGCGACGGGGAGTCCGACGAGGGCCAGGTCTGGGAGTCGGCGATGTTCGCCGCCCACAACAGGCTCGACAGGCTGATAGCCTTTACGGACAACAATAAAATGCAGATCGACGGCACCACCGCTGAGATCATGAACCTCGACCAGGCCGGCTCGGACTTTGTGGCCAAGTGGGCGGCCTTTGGCTGGGCCGCCGAGCGTGTCCCCGGCCATGACGTGGAGGCCATAGACGCGGCGATCGAGCGCGCCAAGGCCCGCGCGGTCGCTGGCGCCGCCAGCGGAGCTGGCGATGGCGCTGGCAAGCCGACCATGATTGTCCTCGACACGGTCAAGGGCAAGGGCGCGGCCTTCTGCGAGGGCCAGGTGGGCAGCCACAACATGAGCTTCGACTACGAGACCGCCAAGAAGGCTGTCGCCGAGCTGGGCTAGGCCCGGCTCCCCAGCCACGAGCTTTCGGAACCTAAGGAGCTATCCAATATGGCAAACAAGGAAATGCGGGCGGTCTACGTCGAGACCCTCATAGACCTCGCGAAAAGCGACGATCGCGTCATGGTGGTGGAGGCCGACCTTATGAAGGCCACGGGCACGACTCCCTTCAAGGCCGCCTACCCCGAGCGCTTTGTCAACGCCGGAGTGGCCGAGGCCAACATGGTGGGCATCGCGGCGGGCCTGGCCGCCGAGGGCAAGCGGCCCTTTGCGGCGACCTTTGGCTGCTTTGCCAGCCGCCGGGCCTTTGACCAGTTCTTTGTCTCCTGCGCCTATGCCCAGCTGCCCGTGAGGCTTGTGGGCACCGACCCGGGAGTCTCCGCGGCCTTTAACGGCGGGACCCACATGCCCTTCGAGGACCTGGGCATCATGCGCACCGTCCCGGGCCTCCCCATCGTCGAGCCCTCGGACCCGGTGTCCCTCGCGGCCTACGTCCGCCTGCTTGCCGCCTTTGACGGCCCGGCCTATATGCGCCTCCACCGCAAGGCTATCGAGCCCCTCTATCCCGAAGGAGAAGCCTTCCAGCTCGGGAAGGCCAAGCTGCTCCGGGAGGGCAAGGACGCCGTGATCGTGGCCCTGGGGGCCGTGATGGTCCCGGCGGCACTTAAGGCCGCCGAGCTACTCAAGGCCGCCGGCATCGAGGTCGGGGTGATCGACGCCCTGTCCCTCCGCCCCCTCGACACCGAGCTTATCCTGGCCCAGGCCCGCAAGACCGGTATCGTCGTGACCGCGGAGAACGCCCAGGCTGAAGGCGGCCTTGGCTCGGCCGTGGCCGAGCTCCTGGCCGAGCTGCCCCCCTCCTCGGTCCATCCCCGCCTCGCCCGGATCGGCGTCCAGGGCCTCTTTGGAGAGGTCGGGACCCAGGACTATCTCCAGCAGCGCTTTGGCCTCACGGCCGAGGCCATCGCCGACCGGGTCAAGGCCCTGGCCGCGGAAAGGAAGTAACTATGAAGATCGCCATCGCCTCCGACCTCTCGGGCTTTCCCCTCAAGCAGGAGCTCGTCGCCCACCTCAAGGCCAAGGCCGATATCGAGGTGATCGACTTTGGCATCCCCGACGCCGACCACCCCAAGCCCTATTTCGAGCAGGCTCCCCTTGTCGCCCGGGCCATCCAGAAAGGAGAAGCCGACAAGGGCATCCTCATCTGCGGCACCGGCCAGGGCATGGCCATCGTGGCCAACAAGCACAAGGGCGTCTATGCCTGCGTCGTGGACGACGTCTTCTCCGGGGAGAGGGCAAAGATAGTCAACAACGCCAACGTGATCACGATGGGCGGCTGGATCACCGCGCCTTTTGTGGGCAAGGAGATTGTGGACGCCTGGCTTTCCATGCAGTTTACCCAGAAGATGGAGTTCAAGAAGGACTTCCTGACCAATGCCTTTGGCAAGGTCCAGGAGCACGAGAACGAGGTCTTCAAATGAGCGCAGGCAAGCAGGTCGAGGCCCGGGACACCGAGGACTTCCGGGTCGTGGCCGGTATGGTCGAGCGGGCCCGGGCGGCCCAGGCTGTCGCCGCCACCTGGGACCAGGCCAGGGTCGACGAGGTATGCCTGGCCGTGGGCTGGGCTGTCTACAAGGACGAGAACATCCAGGTGATGGCCCGGGCCGCGGTCGACGAGACGGGCATGGGGGTCTACGAGGACAAGCTCACCAAGCACAAGAACAAGGTCCTCGGGGTCCTGAGGGACATCAGGACGGCCAAGACCGTCGGCCTTATCGACTACGACGAGGCGAAGGGCCTCATGAAATTCGCCAAGCCCGTGGGCGTCATTGGGGCACTTGCCCCCGTGACCAATCCCACGGCTACCCCTTCCTCCAATGGCCTTTCGATCCTCAAGGGGCGCAACGCCGTCATCTTTGCACCCCATCCGAAGGCCAAGGGCGCCTCGAAGATCGCCTGTGACTTTATGCGGGCCGCATTGAGGCAGGTTGGCGCCCCCGAGGACCTCGTCCAGTGCATCGAGGAGCCCTCTATCGACCGCACGGGAGAGCTCATGCGCCAGGTCGACCTCGTGGTGGCCACCGGGGGCGGGCCCATGGTCAAAGCCGCCTATTCCTCGGGCACCCCGGCCTACGGGGTGGGGCCGGGCAACGCCGTCCAGCTTCTTGCCGAGGACGCCGACCCCGTGGACGCGGCCGCGAAGATCTCGGTCTCCAAGGCTTTTGACAACGCCACAAGCTGCTCGAGCGAGAATTCCGTCGTGGCTCACGAGGCCGTCTACGGGGCCTTTGTCGCCGCCATGAGAGAGAGGGGAGCCTACCTCTGCACGCCCGAGGAAAAGGCGAGGCTCCGCGCCTGGGTCTGGCCCGTGGGCAAAGATGGCCACGAGGCTCTGAACCCCAAGGTCATAGCCCGCACGGCCCTGGTCATTGCCGAGGGCGCTGGAATAGCCGTGCCCGCGGGCACCAAGATCCTCATGGTCGAGGCCGAGCTTCCCCGCAAGGGAGGACCTGCCCCGGAAAAGTGGGCCCAGGAGAAGATCTCCCCCGTCCTGGCCCTCTGGAAGTGCCCGAGCTTCGAGCTTGGCCTCGAGGCCGTGGTCCTGATCACCGACGCCTGCGGCACCGGCCATTCCTCGGGGCTCTTCAGCTCCAAGGACGAGTATATCCGCAGGATGGGCGAAACCATGCGCTCGAGCCGCATCATGGTCCGCCAGGGCATGGCCTCGGGCAATGGGGGCACCTTTGCCAACGGCATGCCCTCGACGGTCACCCTGGGCTGCGGGACCTGGGGCGGCAACATCACGAGCGAGAACATCCACTGGAAGCACTTTATCAACGTCACCTGGCTTTCCCTTCCCCTCCCCATGAGCCGCCCCTCGGATGAGGAGATCTTTGGCGGCCTCTGGGCCAAGTACGGCAAGTGAGGCTGCCATGAGACTCCACGAGCACGAGGCCAAAGAGGTCTTTGCCAAGGCCGGGATTCCGGTGCCCCGGTCGGTCCTTTGCACGGGGCCCGAGGAGGCCGCCAAGGCAGCCTCCTCCCTGGGCTTTCCCTGCGTCCTCAAGTCCCAGGTCCTCCAGGGGGGCCGGGGCAAGGCGGGCCTGATCAAGGTCGTCAGGACCGAGGCCGAGGCCCGGGACCTGGCGGCCTCCCTCTTCGCCTCCACCCACAAGGTCAGGAAGCTTCTCGTCGAGGAGGCCGTCGACATTGCCCGGGAGCTCTACCTCTCGGTGACCGTCGATCCCGAGGCCGCCTGCGGTCTTGTCCTGGCCTGCGCCGAGGGCGGGGTGGAGATCGAGGACCTGGCGGTCCGGGCCCCGGAAAAGATCGTCCGGGAGTCCGTGGACCTCGCCGTGGGCCTCCTGCCCTTCCGGGCCCGCAATGTGGCCTATGCCCTGGGCCTCGAGGGGGACACGGCCAAGAAGGTCGCCTCGGTCCTGGAGGCCCTCTGGAGGGTCTTCCGGGCCAACGACGCCGAGCTTGCGGAGATCAACCCGCTCTTTGTCACCAAGTCCGGGGCCGTGGTGGCCGGAGACGGCAAGCTCGCCCTCGATGACAACGCCCTCTTCCGCCAGGCCGGCCGGGAGCCGGGCCGGGACTACTATGACTCCGACGCGGCCTTCGAGGCCGCCGCCGAGGGCATACCCTATCTCCAGTTCGACGGCGACATCTCCCTCATGTGCGCCGGGGCAGGGCTCACCACCGTCGTCTACGACCTGATCGTGGACGAGGGCGGCTCGGTGGCCAACTACCTTGAATTCGGAGGGCCCAACTACCGGAAGGCCGTCCAGGCCATGGAGCTCTGCCTCAAGAACCAGCCCAAGGTTATATTAATTGTCACCTTTGGGACCATAGCCCGGGCTGACATCATGGCCGAGGGCATCACCGAGGCTATCCTGAAGCTCAAGCCCTCCTGCCCCATCGTCGCCTGCATCCGCGGCACCGGGGAGGAGAAGGCCGTGGAGATGCTCAAGGCCGCCGGCCTCGAGCCCCTCTTTGACACCGAGGAGGCGGTCCGGAAGGCCGTCAGCCTCGCGGCGGCAGGCAAGGGGGGCTCGCGATGAGCGTCTTTATCGATCGGAGTGACCGGGTCCTCGTCCAGGGGATCACCGGCGGAGAAGGCTCCTTCTGGACCAAGCACATGATCGACCTGGGCACGACGGTAGTGGCCGGGGTGACCCCGGGCAAGGAGGGCCAGGCCGTCGAGGGCGTGAGCGTCTTCCACACGGTGCGCCGGGCCGTCGACATGGTTCCAGCCGACGCGGCCATGCTCTTTGTGCCGCCCCGCTTTACCAAGGACGCCGTCTACGAGGCCCTGGACGCGGGGATTCGGAAGATAGTCACCATAGCCGACGGCATACCCCTCCAGGAGGCCCTGGAGATCCGGGCCGCGGCCCGGTCCTGCGGGGCCAGGGTTGTCGGGGGCAACACCTCCGGCGTGATCAGCCCCGGCCGGGCCATGATGGGCATGTTCCCCTTCTGGATCGACCGGGTCTACAAGCCCGGCAGGATCGGGGTGATGACCCGCTCGGGCTCCCTGACCAACGAAGTCACGGCCATGGTGGTCAGGGCCGGCTTTGGGGTGTCCAGCCTCATAGGCGTGGGGGGCGATCCCGTGCCGGGCACTCGCTTCGCGGAGATGCTCCCTGACTTCCAGGCCGACGATGGCACCGACGCGGTGGTGATCATCGGCGAGCTGGGCGGGACCATGGAGGAGGAGGTGGCCGAGGCGATGCGCGATGGGCGCTTTACCAAGCCCCTCGTGGCCTTCCTGGGGGGACGCAACGCCCCCAAGGGCAGGCGCATGGGCCATGCCGGAGCCATAGTCACCGGGGGCAAGGGCACGGTGGAGGGCAAGGCCGCGGCGCTCAGGGCCGCGGGAGCCCAAGTGGCCGGAAGGCCCAGCCAGGCTGGCGAGCTCCTCCTCGAGGCCCTGGGTCGGGCCGGCCATGGCCGGGCCTAAGCCCCCCCGGGCGGCCTTTCGCCTGGCCTCCCTGGCCGGGGCGGCCCTGGTCCTCGCCATCTTTCTGCTTCTGCCCCTGCCCGAGGGCCTCCGCCAGGTCCGGGGGGCCATCCTCGAGCCAAGGGGCCAGCGCGCCCTGGCCGTCCTCGCGGCGGCCCTCGTCCTGTGGATCACCGAGGCCCTGCCCTTTCATGTGACAGGCCTCCTCGCGATGCTCGGCCTTGCCCTGGTGGGCGCGGGGGACTATCGGGCTATCGTGAAGACCGGCTTTGGGGACGACACGGTAGTCTTCTTTATCGGAGTCCTCGCCCTGGCCGCCTGCATCGTGCGCTCGGGCCTTGGCAAGCGGCTTTCCCTCTTTGTCCTCTCCCTCACCGGGGGCTCCACGCGCGCGGTAGTCTTTGGCTTCCTCGCGGCCTCGG
This sequence comes from Spirochaetota bacterium, assembly GCA_029778945.1. GTDB lineage: Bacteria > Spirochaetota > Spirochaetia > Treponematales > Rectinemataceae > JANYKC01. The sequence continues at coordinate 23,748 of JAKPBN010000346.1, read as the reverse complement.
CCGTCCTCTCCATGTGGATCACGGCCCTGGCCGCCTCGGCCATGCTCATGCCCCTGGCCCTGGCCCTGCTCAAGGACGAGGGCGAGGAGCCGGGCAAGAGCCGCTTTGGCGCCGCCCTGATGATGGCCGTGGCCTGGGGGGCCCTCGTGGGCGCCGTGGGCACCCCCGCCGGCTCGGGCTCCAATCCGGTGGTAGTCCGCTTCCTCTCCCAGATCGCCCACTTCGAGCTCAGCTTTACCGACTGGATGGTCTATGGCATCCCCGCGGCCATCCTCCTCGTGCCCGCCGCCTGGCTTGTCATACTGCTGTTTTTCCCGCCCGAGTCCCGGCGACTCAAGAAAAGCGGGGCGGAGCTGTCCCGGGCCTTCCGGGACCTGGACAGGATGTCCCGGGACGAGAAGGCCGTCCTCGTGGTCTTTGCCCTGACGATCCTCGTCTGGGTCTTCTCTCCCCTGGTGGAAAAGCTTGCCCACTTCAAAGTCCCCATCTCGATGGGAGCCCTGGGCGCGGTCGTCCTCCTCTTTCTCCCGGGCTCGACCTCCTTCCGCTGGAAGGAGATCGAGCGGGAGATGGACTGGTCGGGCATTATCCTGATCGCCGCGGGCATAGGCCTGGGCACGACCCTCTATGAGACCGGGGCCGCGGGCTGGCTCTCGGCCATAGTCTTTGGGGGCATCGGCGGCCTGCCCCTTTTCGCCCGCCTGGTCCTCGTGGTCTTGGGAGTCCTTGTCGTCAAGATCGCCCTCTCGTCCAATACCCTGACGGGCACCATCATTGTCCCTCTGGTCCTGGCCCTGGGCCCAAGCCTGGGCGGAGGCGCCACGGGCCTGGCCCTGGCCGCGGGCTTTGCGGCCAACCTGGCCGTCATCCTCGTGACCACCTCCCCGGTCAATGTCGTGCCCTATTCCACGGGCTATTTCCGGATCTCGGACATGGCCAAGGCCGGCCTTGTCTTTGCGCCCATCGCGGCGCTTATCCTCGCGGCGGTCTTCAGGGTCGTGGGGAGCCTTAAGGGATTGTTCTAGATATTTAGGATCGCATAACTTTAGCGTTCAATGGAGGCCAGTAAGGTCATGAGCATAGACAGCATCAGGAAGGCCAACCCAGGCCTTGCCATCAGGACCCTCGACGACCCGGCCTTTGCGGCCTACGGCCGGGTCCTGGACCTGGAGGGCCTCCCGGGCCTCCTCGAGCTGGCGGACCGCATCACGGGCATCGAGCCCGACGCCAACCGCTACGTCGCCTCCTTGCCTGAACTCGAGGCCCATCCGGCCGCGCTTCCCCTGGGGATCCTCTTTGGGGGCAGCCCCATCCAGGTGGGCTACTGCAACGGTCCCAATTCCCGGCTCAACGGCCTTGAATACCACAAGTCGACCGAGGTCGACATCGCGGTGACTGACCTCGTCCTCCTCCTGGGGAAAAAGCGGGACATTGCGCCTGACCTCTCCTACGAGGCCCGAAGGGTCGAGGCCTATTACCTCCCCGCCGGGGCGGCGATCGAGCTCTGGCCCGAGGTCCTCCATTTTTCTCCCTGCAAGGTCCATCCCCGGGGCTTTAAGTCCATCATCGTCCTTCCCCGAGGCACCAACGAGGCCCTCACCCAGAAGGAGCTCACGGCCGCCCGGGACCTGGGCCGGGGCCAGGGCGGGACCGGGCCCAGAGACCCCGAGGCAAGGCTCCTGTTTATGAAAAACAAGTGGCTTATCGCCCACCCCGAGCGGGCTATCCTCGTCGAGCGCGGGGCCTGGCCGGGGATCCGTGGGGAGAACATAGAAGTCAAGCCGATAACCAGATAGAAAAGGGCCGCCTTAAGGGCGGCCCTTTCTGTTTATTCGCGGGCAAGCACTCCCGGCATAGCCCGAAGAGGGGATCAGCGGGAGTTGTCGGTGGCAAGGCCCTGGCAGGCCGCGCGGAGAGTGCCGCAATTCAAGGGATGATCAATTGGCAAGACTAGGCTCCTGCGCTAGCTCTTTGTCCGCGCGGCGGCGACCGCAGACCTAAAGTCGCCGAGCCAGGCCGAGCCTAGGCGGGCAAAGGCCGGGGGCTCTCCCAGGGGCGCGGCTACCTCGAGGTCCAGGCCTCCTGCGCCCGCAGCCTCGTAGGCCGCACCTGACCAGAGGTGGACCCAGGAGCCCGCGGGCAGGTGGACCTTCCTCGTCCTCGCGCCTTCAGTCAGGATGGGGGCTACGAGGAGGTCCTCCCCCAGGAGATATTCGTCCTGGATCGACCAGGCCCGGCTGTCCTCGGGGTGATGGAGGAAGAGGGGGCGCTGGACGGGCAGGCCCGCCTGGGCGTTTTGGGCCACGAGGGCCTGCAGGTAGGGTAGGAGGGCCTTATGGAAGCGGCCCATGGCCCCAAGACCCGCGAGGGTCTCCTCGTCCGAGTCAAACTGCCAATTGTCCTTCGGACGGTTGCCCTCATGGCTCCTCATCACCGGGCTGAGGGCCGCCTGTTCCGCCCAACGCAGGAAAAGCTCCTTTGTGCGTTTCATCCCGTAGAGGGTGGTGTAGCCGCCTAGGTCAGAGTGGTGGAGGCCGTGGCCGGACATCGCCAGGGATAGGGCGGCCGGTATCACGGAAGCCAGGCCATCGTCGGTCGACCAATCCACGTTCTGGTCCCCGGCCCACATGAGGGGGCAGTCCCGGGGGCTGCCGGCCCCGCCGGCCCTCATGAAATAAACGATATCGTCCTTGGCGGCGAGGCCCTCGGCGACGGCCTCGTCCACGGCCTCCCGGTTGCACCGGGCCCAGAGGGAGGGCCAGGCGTTGTGGGCGATCTGGGCCGGGGTCCCGTCAAAAAGGACGGCGTCCGTGGGCAGGTATTCCCCAAAGTCCGCCATCCAGCCCGAGAGGCCAAAGCCGATCAGGTTGCGCTTGATCACGCCCTTGTACCAGGCGAAGGCCTCGGGCCTTGTTAGGTCGACGACCCCGGCGTAGAATTCCCCGAACTCCACGAGGTAGTCCTCGCCATTGGCTGTCTTGGCCAGGTAGCCCGCCGCCGCGGCCTCCTTGAAGAGGCTCATGTCCTTGCCCACATAGGGGTTGATATAGCCCAGGAAGCGCACGCCCTCGGCCTTGAGCCTCGGGATGGCTTCCTTGAGGCCTGGATAGCGGACTTCGTCGTGGACCCAGTTCCAGCGCAGGCGCTGGCCAAAGCTTGTCATGTTGATGCCTTCCCAGTCCTGGGCCCAGATCCCCGTGACGGGGACCCCTGCGGCCCGGGCGGCGGCGAGCTTTTGGAGGCAGGCCTCGGTGCCGCCCTGGATGCCCAGGATCACCCCTCCCAGGCACCAGTCCGGGAGGAGGGGCTGGCGGCCCAGGAAGGCCGACTGGTCCTGGACGAGCTCGGCCATCGTAGCGCCTAGGCCAACGACGAGACGGGAGGGGATTTCCCAGGCATAGAGCTCGTGGCGCCCGGGATGGCGGAAGTCGAAGTCGGCCCAGGCCGTGGTGTCCAGGTGGCACCAATAGCCTGCGCTGGAGACAAAGCTCGGCTGGGGGTAGAAGGTCCAGTAGTAGTCGCCCCCGGCCCCGTCATCGGCGTCGGCCAGGCGGGTGATCTCCGTGAGCTTGTTCCGCCCCACCCCCTGTTCGCTCGACCAGAGGGGAAAGTGCCTGCCCCGCAAGTCGAAATGGGAGAACTGCTCGCCGCAGCCGTAGACATGGTCGGTGGCCGAGGCGGGGAGGCTGAGGCGGAGACGGTTCGGCTTCTCTTCTCCGGGTCCGGCCCGGAAGGAGAGGACGAGGCGGCCGGCCTCGGGCTTGGCCTCCATGAGGATGGGCCAGAGGCCCGAGCGGTGGAAGCGGACCTGGATGGCGGCCGGGCCTTGGGAGAGGATCTCGAAGTCCCTCAGGGCCACGAGCTCGTCCAGGTCCTCCCGGATGGAGAAGTTGCCCCGGTGCATCTCAAAGACGCCCTCGCCCCGGCCGGCCCGGAGGAAGGGCTGCTCGGCGCGATGGGCGATCCTAAAGGCCCCAAAGACCAGGTCGAAGCCGCCCTGGGCCAGCTCGAGTCGCGCTTCCATGGCCTAGCCCTTGACGGCCCCGGCGGTGAGGCCGGAGATGATCTTGTTGTGGAGGAAGATGTAGACAAGGATGCTGGGGATGATCGAAAGGACAATGGCCGCGAACATGCCCGTGTAGTCCGTGACAAACTGGGTGGCAAAGAAGCGGATGCCCAGCTGGATGGTCCGGGAGGCCAGGCTCGAGGTGAAGAGCATGGCCATGATGAACTCGTTCCAGGCGTAGATAAAGCAGAAGGTCCCCGCGGTGGCCAGGCCCGAGCGGGCCAGGGGGAAGATCACCTTGGTGAAGCGCTGGTTGAAGCCGCAGCCGTCGATGATGGCCGCCTCCTCGAGTTCCTTGGGTATGGCCTTCATGAAGGAGGTGATCAGGGAGACCGAGACCGGGAGGTTGATCGCGGCATAGACCAGGATGAGGGAGAGGAGCTTGTCGTAGAGGCCTGCCCGGGTGATGAGCCAGAAATAGGGCACCATGAAGGAGATGATGGGTATGAGGACCCCGGCGGTCACGATGGTGAAGATCAGCTCCCGGCCCTTGAAGCTTTCCCGGGAGAGGGCAAAGCCCGCCATCGCCGAGACCGCGAGGTTGAGGAAGACTGCCCCCGCGGCCACGATCACCGAGTTGAGGAAGAGCGTGGCCAGGCTTGCCGTCTTTATCGCCGAGGCGTAGTTGTCGAAGTGGAGGCTCGAGGGGAGGCTGAAGGCCGAGGTCTGGAGCTCCAGGTTGGTCTTGAAGGACCCCAGGACCAGCCAGAGGAGGGGGAGGAGGGCGATGGCCAGGAAAAAGAGGAGGACAAGCCACTTGGTCGTCGTGGCGAGGCCACGGAGGGGGCTCTTGCTGGTTTTCATGCTCTCATCCTCACTGGGCCGCTTCGGCCATGGGATCGCGCTTCCCCAGGACCCGCCTGAGGAGGACTATCACGACGGTGCCGAGGAGGATGAGGATTATCCCCGCGGCGCTCGCCTCGCCGTAGCGAAGGGCGTCCATCTTGAGGTAAAGGGCTATGCCCATGGTGTTCGTGGAGTAGGCCGGACCGCCCCCGGTCATGAGGTAGGTGGTCTCGAAATGGCGCATGCCATAGGCCATGGCCAGGGTCATGCAGGTGACCAAGGTCCCCCGGATCATGGGGATGGTGATGCGGAACTCCTGCTGCCACTTGGAGGCGCCGTCGATCTCGGCGGCCTCGTAGAGCTCCTTGGGTATGTTCATCACCGAGGCGAGGATGATGATCATGAAGTAGCCGATGTAGAGGACGGTCATGAAGATGATCGAGGGCAGGGCCGTGGCCGTGTCCCCAAGCCAGTTCCTGGCCTCGCCGCCAAAGAGCTTGACGATGCCGTTGATGGCCCCGTACTGGGGGCTATACAGGGCCACCCAGACCATGGCTATGGCCACCGTGGAGATGACGTTGGGCAGGAAGTAGATCGTCCTAAGGGCCTTCCAGCCCTTGGGCTCCCGGGCGAGGATGAGGGCCACGATGGCCGCCAGGGGGATCTGGATGAGGCCCTGGGAGAGGGCCCAGATGAGGTTGTTCCGCACCGCGAGGAGGAAGCCCGAGTCCCCGAGGAGCTTGGTGAAATTGGCGAAGCCGTTCCAGGACATGGAGCCGCCGCCCTTCCACTTCATCAGGGAGGTGAAGATGTTGAAGGCCAGGGGATAGAGGAAGAAGGCGACAAAGAGGATGGCCAGGGGGAGGAGGTAGAGGCCAATCCATCTCGTGTTGGGGTTTCTGCGTGACTTCATGGGTCCTCCGCGAAGATGCTGCGGGAAAAGAGAATCTAGGAAACCGAATTTTGATTCACCACGGAGGCACGGAGGCACGGAGGACACGGAGGGGATAGGCCGGAATCCGGAAAAGGAATGGTGGGATTATTATAATCCCCTATACCATTTTCCAACACCTGTTTTCCTAATGCCTCTTTCTCAGTGCTCTCCGTGTCTAACGCTTTGCTAAACTGCGTTCTGTGGTGAATGATAATGCGGCCCTTCAGGGAAGTATCCTCTGAAGGGCCTGGGAATGCTAGCGGTCGATCTTCTTCTCTACCAGGGCGCAGAACTGCTCGGGGCTGATCTTCCCGAGGATGAGGGCGCCGAGCTGCTGGCCGAACTCGAGGGTGGCCTCGGGTCCGAGGGCGGCTTCGAGGTCGTTTACGCCGATGACGCCCTTCTGGCCGACAAAGGCGTAGAACTGCTTCTGGAGGCCGTCCGTGGGGACATAGCCGGAGTTGACCGCGATCATGGCGCCCGAGGTCTGGGCCATCTTGGCGGAGTTCTCCTTGGAGGTCAGGAACTTGAGGAAGGAGATGATGGCCTCGTGCCTGGCCTTGTCCTTGGTCTCCCCGGCGGCGATGTTGGCCTGGAGGCGGCTGATGATGATGTTCTTGTTGGGGCCGGCGGGGGGCATGGGGGCGATGGTGACCGAGGGGAAGAAGCTCGTGGCCCGGAGGTCGGCGCGGCCGGCGTACCAGGGACCGTTGGAGAAGATGGCCGTGCGGCCGGCGAGGAAGTGGCCACCGGAGATGCCGGCGGAGGCGCCCACGGCGTCGGGGGTGGTGTAGGAGTCAAAGACCTTCTTCATGAGCTTGGCCGACTCGACAAAGGCCTTGTCGGTAAAGGGCTTTTCCCAGACCTTGGGCCCGCCATAGGAGGCGGCGAACCAGGAGAACCAGATCATCGAGGTCCAGGCGTTGGTGTCGCCGGTCATCTGGCTCGAGGGCATGATCGAGGCGGCCTTGAGCTTGTCCATGGCTGCCCAGAGTTCGGGCATTGTCGCGGGGACCTTGTCGACCCCGGCCTTCTTGAGGAGGTCGCCGTTGTACCAGAGGGGGAGGATGGCGGTCTCGTAGGGGAGGGTCTTGAGCTTGCCGTCCACGGTGGACTGGGCCACGGCGCCGGCGTCAAAGCTGGCCTTCCAGGCTCCGTTGAAGTCCTTGGAGAAGTCCATCAGGAGCTTGTTGTTGTAGTAGTCCTTGGTGGTGGCGTTGAGCTTGAGGGTAAAGATGTCCCCGGGGGCCACGCCGGCCATGAGGGAGGTCCGGACCTTCTGCTCATAGGCGTTGTAGTCGGGCTGGGGCTCGATCTCGACCCGGATCTTGCCGGCGTTCGCCTTGTTGAAGCTGTCCACGATCTCGGCGATCGCGGGGGCCTTGGAGTCCTTGCCGACCCAGATGCAGGGCCATTTGAGGACAATCTCGCCCTTGGGTGCCTGGGCGGGTGCGAAGAAGGGAAGGGCGAAGAGGGCGATGGCGATGGCCAGTCCAGCGCGCCGATTCTTGCTGGTGATCATGGAGCCTCCTTGAGGGAATAATTACTTTCCCGAAGAAAGTAAAGCACGATACCCCTTGCTTGTCAATTAATTATCGTCCATAGCCTCCTTGACCTGCCATAAGGAAGGTCGGATATAAATGAGGCGGCCCGCATTCGCTCCGAAAAGAGCGGCTTTATCCGGGTACAAGGAAGGAACCGTGCCAAGCCCCGTCCTCCTCCATCCGGACCAGGCCCTCGACCTCGTTTTAGCCTCGATTGCCCCTCCCCGCGTCGAAGTCCTCCCCCTGGACCAGTGCCTGGGGAGGGTCCTCCTGGCCGAGCTGTCCAACCGCTTTGACCAGCCGCCCTTTGACCGGGCCACCATGGATGGCTTTGCCCTGGCCCTCCCGGAGCCGCCCGCGGCCGGTAGCCAGTTTCGGGTGGTCGGGACGGCGGCGGCGGGCTCTGGTCTCCTCCCCTCCCTGGCCGACGGGGACTGTGTCCGCATCATGACCGGGGCGGCCCTGCCCCCGGGGGCGACGATGGTCCATCGGGTCGAGCGCACGGCCCCCCTCAAGACCCCGGGCCTGGAAGGGGAGTGGATCGTCCTTACCCAAGCCGAGGACGGGCGGAACGTCAATCCCAAGGGGGCCAACCTGCGGGCCGGAGCCCTCCTTATCGGACCCCGCCGCCTGGGTCCCCAGGACCTGGGGGTCCTGGCCTCCTCGGGCTACGGCCAGGCCGAGGTGGGGCGCCGGCCGCTAGTCGGGGTCCTCTCCACCGGGGACGAGCTCCGGGCCGCCGGGGAAGCCCTCGGTCCCACCTCCATATACGACACCAACGGCCCGACCCTCGCCGCCTTGGCTCAGCTCGCCGGGGCCGAGGTCCGGCGCTATGGCATAGTCCGGGACGATCCCCGCCTCCTCGAGGCCGTCCTCGTCCAGGCCTTGGGGGAGTGTGATATACTCCTGTCCTCGGGGGGGGTATCCATGGGGGAATTCGACTACCTCCCGGGCCTCCTGGCTTCCCTGGGGGTGGAGAGGATCTTCCACAAGCTGGCTATGAAGCCCGGCAAGCCTCTCTGGTTTGGGCGCCTTGCGCCAGGGCAAGGCGGAGCCCCAGGGCAGGGGAGGGCGAGCCCCGTCTTGGTCTTTGCCCTTCCAGGCAACCCGGTCTCGAGCTTTGTGGGCTTCGAGCTCTTTGTCCGCCCCGCCATCGCCGCCTTCCAGGGCCTCGACCCCGCTCCCAGGCTCCTGCGGGCTAGCCTTGGGGAGGCCGTGGAGAGGCAGGACACCGAGAGGCTTGAGTACCTGCCCGTGAAAATCGGGCCTTCCCCGGCCGGCTCGGCCTCCATGGAGGCCAGGCCCGTCCGGTATACCGGCTCCACAATGGTCCAGGCCCTGGCCTGGGCAGATGGCCTGCTTCGCCTCGAGATAGGCGAGGCCAGGCTCGACAAAGGAAGTTCCGTCGATGTTCGACTCCTCCGGGCGTGAGATAAGCTACCTTAGGGTCTCCGTGACCGACCGCTGCAACCTGGCCTGCGTCTACTGCGTGCCCGAGGAGGGCGTCGAGCACCTCGACCGCAAGGCCATCCTCTCCTTCGAGCAGATCGCCGCCGTGGTAGCCGCCGCGGCCCGCCTAGGGGTCCGCAAGATCCGCCTCACCGGGGGCGAGCCCCTGGTGAGGAAGGGCATCGTGGATCTCGTGGGCATGATCGCCCGGATCCCGGGCATCACGAAGGTGGGCATGACCACCAACGGAACCCTCCTCGCCCCCCTGGCCTCCAGCCTGGCCGCCGCCGGCCTCGGCTCGGTCAACATCTCCCTGGACTCCATGGATCCGGAGCGTTATGCGAAACTGACCCGGGGCGGACTGCTCCAGGACTGCCTTTTCGGCGTCGAGGCGGCCCGGGCGGCCGGCCTCCCGGTCAAGCTCAACGTCGTGGTCCTCGAGGACTCCAGCGAGGCCGAGCTCGCGGCCTTGCGAGCCTATGCCGCCAAGGTCGGCGCCCAGGTCCAGCTGATCGCGCGCTACGACATCCATGGCCAGAAGGTCGACGGCGGGGACTACGACAGGCCCCCCCGCTGCGGCAACTGCGACCGCCTCCGCCTTCTCGCGGACGGCACCCTGCGGCCCTGCCTCCACTCGGGCCTCTCCTTTCCAGTGGACTTCAAGGACATCGAGGCTTCGATCCTCCAGGCCGTGGGGGCCAAGCCGCCCTCGGGCGGAGTGGGCGACGGCCTCGAGGTCGGGCAGATAGGAGGCTAGGGCGATGGACAAAGAGCTGAGCCACGTGGACAGCGAGGGCAGGGCCCGGATGGTCGACGTCTCCCAGAAGCCCCGGGTGAGGCGGACGGCCCGGGCGAGGGGCCGCATCGACTTGGCCCCGGAGACGGTGGCCCTGGTGCGGGCCAACGGCCTTGCCAAGGGCGATGTCCTGGCCGTCGCCAAGATAGCCGGCGTCATGGCGGCCAAGCGCACGAGCGACCTCATCCCCCTCTGCCACAATATCGAGATCGACCAGGTCGACCTCTCCCTCGTCCTGGACGAGGGGGGAGTGGCGATCGAGAGCGTCGCGATCTGCACGGACAAGACCGGAATCGAGATGGAGGCCCTGATGGCGGTCTCCGTGGCGGCCCTCACGGTCTATGACATGTGCAAGGCCGTGGACAAGGGCATGCGCATCGGGGAGATCAGCCTCCTCGAGAAGACCAAGGAGACCCAGTGAGTATGGCAGGAATCCCGCCCGAGGGCGACTTCGAGATAGTTTCGCTCAACCTCTCCGACCGCACCGGGATCCGCAAGAAGCCCGTGGAGAGGGTGAGTCTCGTGGCCGGCTCCGGCATGGCCGGGGACGCCCACGCCTTTGTGGAGGGCGTCAAAGGCTTTGAGAACCGCCAGGTCTCCCTCCTCGCCGTGGAGGAGATCGAGGCCGCCTCGGCGACCATCGCCACCAAGGCGGGCTGTGTCGGCTATGCGGCCACCGATGGAGGCTCAGCGGCCTCGGCTCCGGCCTCGGGGGCCCCCACGGTCCTTGTCCCCGGGGACTTTGCGGAGAACATCACCACCCGGGGCCTGGCCCTCCATGAGCTTCCCCTGGGCACGAGGATCGAGGTAGGGGAGGCTGTCCTCGAGGTCTCCAAGATCGGCAAGGAATGCCACGCGGCCTGCGAGATCCGCCGCCTTGTGGGGGATTGCGTGATGCCCCGCAAGGGGATCTTCGTGCGGGTGATCCGGGGCGGGGAGGTCGGCCGTGGTAGTCGCTGTCATTACCGTTTCGGATAGGGCCTTTGCCGGGGTCTACGAGGACCGCTCCGGGCCGGCCATCGTGGCGGCCTTGCGGGCCTCCTCTCCCGAGACCGCGGCCTGGGACATCAGCCTCGAGCTCGTGCCCGACGGGATCGAGGCCCTCCAGGCCGCCTTTGCCGGGCACCCCGGGGCCGACTGGATCCTCACCACGGGCGGGACAGGGCCTTCGCCCCGGGACCTGACGCCTGAGGCGACCCTGGCCTATTGCGACCGGGACCTCCCCGGCCTCGCGGACTGGCTTCGCTCCGAGTCCCTGAGAGAGACGCCTTTTGCCGTGTTTTCCCGGGGGGCGGCGGGGATGAAGGGCAGGCAGTACATTGTCAATTTCCCGGGTTCGGTAAAGGCGGCCACTTTCTGTGCCACGCTCCTGGCGCCCCTGTTGGAGCATGGCCGGGCAATGGCCCACGGGGAAGGGCACTAGGGGAAAGATCGCGCAAAGACGCACTAGCTCTGCCAGGGAGAGATCGCGCAAAGGCGCAAGGACGCAAAGGGAAGATTGAGATAGGAATGAAAGAGAATCCCAATAATATAGTTTATAGCTAAAATAGAAAATTGATATACTTCACCTTAAATCGCATAACCTTGAACCCCCTCCTTTCTTCCTTCCTTCCTTCCTTCCTTCCTTCCCCTTGCGCCTTTGCGTCTCCTCGCTTCCTTCTTCTCTCCTGACTTCCCCTAGCTCCTCCAGCGTAGTATCATCCCAAGACAGCCTTCCCGCCCAAGGAGTCGCCCATGCCACTCAATCACCCCGAGCTCACGGCCCAGGCCCTCTCCATCCTCCGCTCCCCTGCGACCTTCCAGTGGTACTTCATCCCCCTCTTTGCCTTTGTGGTCTACGTCTATTTCACTGAGATAGAGAAGCGAAACTGGAAGGCCGTAGCCTCGGGACTGGCCCTCTACTCAGTCCATTGGCTCTATGAGATCTGCAACGCCCTCATCCAGCATTTTTCCGGCCACGCCCTCTGGACCGTCCCCGGCGGGACTTCCTTTCTCCTCCTCGTCGGGGTCGGCGTCGAGCTTTCCCTGATGTTCGCCGTCTCGGGCGTTATCTTTTCCAAGCTCCTGCCCGCGGACCCCAAGGCGAAGATCCTGGGCATCAACAACAGGGTGCTCATAGCCATAGGCAACGCCGCTTTCTTCTCGCTCTTCGAGATCTTCCTCGCGACTACACCGGCCTTCCATTGGGTCTATCCCTGGTGGGGCGCCCTGCCGGTCTTTGTCACCGTCTATATCCCCTTCTTCCTGGCTTCCAACTTTGCCTATGACTGGAAGCCCCGGGTCCAAAGGATCGTGATCGTGAGCCTCGTGGCCCTGGACATCGTGGCCATGGTCGTCTTTGCGGGGATCCTCCACTGGATCTAGGGGGCTGGCCCTGGGCGTCCTCGCCCTAGGCGAATTGGATTTGACTTAGCTCCTCTTCGGGCAGGATATTCTCTCCTGTAGCCCAAGGAGGAGTTCGTGCCAATTTTCGCCTATGCTATGGTTGCGGCTCTTGTGGCCCTCAGCCCCCAGGCCACAAGCGCCCTGGAGACCAAGATGACGTGGCGGGTAGGGGAGGATACGGTATTCTTTGACGAGAAGGTCCTCCCGACCGATTCAGGCTATTCAGCCGTGCTGACCACCAGTGTGGGTGAGTATGACAGCCTTGCCCTGGACAAGAACCGCTCGACCATCTCCTGGCGGCGCCGGGTGGATTCGGAGAATACCGATATCAGCGCTGTGAGGCTGGGCTCCCGGGTGAGGGTCTGGGGCAGCTACCGGGGAAAGCCCTATGAGAGGTTCCATGAGATCGGCGACCTTCCCTGGTATCAGCTCCATGAGGTCTCCTACGAGGACCTTTACGCCTCGGGCCGGACGGAGGCGCGCTTCTGGACCATCGACCGGAAGACCCTCAAGCCCAATGAGTTCAGGGCGGAGCGTGGGGAGGCCGAGACTATCACGATAGGCGGCAAAGCCGTGGCCGCCGTAGGCTATTCTCTGACGGTCTCTGGCGTTCCATCGTTTATTTTCCATTCGCGGTTCTGGCTGCGCAAGTCCGATGGGCGGTTTCTCCGGCTCGAGGCGCCGGCCGTCCTGGGCCTTCCCCGCAGCTCTGTCGAGCTTACCGCCGAGAACTGATTCTTTTGGCTAAGGAGAGAACATGGCAAAGGTTTTTACGGTAGGACTAGTCATGATGGCCGCCATGGCCCTGGGGCTTTCGGCCCAGTCGAGGCAGGCGCCTTTTCAGAAAGTTGTGCCCTATATGGATATGCAGCGCTTCCTGGGGTCCTGGTATGTCATAGGCCTCTTGCCTACGCCTTTCGAGAAGGATGCGGCTAACGGCATCGAGACCTATAGCCTGGACAAGGACGGGATCATCAGGGTCGAGTATGTTTTCCGCAAGGGCAGTCCCTCGGGCAAGCCCAAGGTCATGCACCAGAAAGGCTGGATCATGGACAAGGCCAGCAACACCGAGTGGAAGGTCCAGCCCCTTTGGCCCCTGAGGCTTCCCTACCTGGTGATCGAGCTGGCCGAGGACTATCGCTATGTGGTGATCGGCACCAACAACTACAAGTATGTCTGGATCATGGCCAGGCAGGCCCAGCTGTCGGAGTCGGACTACGCCCAGATCCTGTCCAAGCTCGAGCTCCGGGGCTACAAGGTGGCGGACATCAAGAAAATGCCCCAGGTTTGGTAGGCCCTATCTCCCCCCCCCCCAAGGACCTTGCATGAGGCTGCACATCTTTGACGTTGATTTCACCCTGGTCCGCCGCTCCACGGTCAGGGAATACCTTGCCAGGGCCTTGCTGGAGGGCACCGTGGGTCTCTCCCTTTTTTGGCACCTGCCCGCCCTTTTTGTGCGCTATCGCCTGGCCGGTCCTGGCCAGGAGGGCTCTTCCCGGGCCTATCCCTTTCTCAGGGGAGTGGCCCAGTCCGAGCTGGAGGGCCTGGCCGAGAAGGTCTTCAACGCCCGCATCCTTCCCCGGATCGATGAGGCCGTCGTGGCCAGGCTGGTCCAGGCCAGCAGGGAGGGGGAGGGCGTCATGATCGCCTCATCTTCCTTTGGCATAATCCTGGCGCCCCTGGCGCGGCATCTGGGCATCACAGAAGTAGTGGCCACCGAGCTAGGCTTCGAGGCTGGCCTGGCCACGGGCAGGGTGCTTGGGGAGGCGGCCTTTTCCGAGGGCAAGCGCTCGAGGATCCTGGCCTATCTCAAAGCCAGGGGCATCGAGCCCGCGGACTGCGCCTTTTACAGTGACAGCTGGCACGATCTCCCCCTTCTCCGGGCCGTCGGGAAGCCCGTCGCCGTAAACCCCGACAGGATCCTGCGCAAGGAAGCCCTGAAGGCGGGCTGGGAGATCCTGAGAACCTGAATCCGGGCCAAGGAGGCTTTCCATGCTGAATCTAGCCCTCGTCGCCATCGCGAGCTATCTCCTGGGTTCCTTTCCGACAGGCATCCTAGCCGGGCGCCTCCTGCGCGGGATCGATATCCGCGACCACGGCAGCGGGAACACCGGCGCGACCAACACCTTTCGGGTCCTGGGCTGGAGGGCCGGCATCCTTGTGGCCCTTGTGGATATCGCCAAGGGCTATGCGGCCGTGGCCCTCCTCACCCAGCTGAAGGTTTTTCCCTCCTCCCCGGCTCCCGCTTCTGCGCTCTTTATTGTAGCCACCCTGGCCGCAGTCCTCGGCCATATCTATCCGGTTTTCGCGGGCTTCAAGGGGGGGAAGGGCTTTGGCACCGCCGCAGGAGCGATCAGCGCGGCCTTTCCCCTGCTTGCGCCTTTTTGCCTGGCGGTCTTTCTCCTCACCCTTACCCTGAGTGGCTATGTCGCGGTCTGCGCGGCCCTCACGGCCTTCTCCCTGCCCTTCCTCTATCTCCTGGTGGCCAGGATTGAGGGCCTTGCCGCCGATCCCGTGATTTTGGGCTTCTTTGTCTTCGCCTTCCTCCTCACCCTCCTGGGGGTAAGGAGAAAGCTGGGACTCTATCTTGCCGGCAAGGCGGAGCTCTTCCGCAAGGTCATGATCTTCAAGCCGAAGTAGGCCCTAGGCCCGTCTCCCTTTTCCCAAGCCTCCGCGACCAGGAGCTTTCCATGGATGACACAATTATCAAGACCGAAAGGCTTATCCTGCGCTACCAGAGGCGCTCGGACATCAAGTTCCTCGTCTCCCTCTGGATGGACGAGGACATGACCCGCTTTGTGGGCGGCCCGAGGGATAAGGCTTTCCTGATCGAGGAATTCCGCAAGACCGGGGACGATCCGCGGAAGGAGGAGTACGACCTCTGGGTCCTGGAGACCAAGGGCAATCATGAGCCCATCGGCCACGCCGGCCTGGTCCCCAAGGAGATCAAGGACAAGCCCTATATCGAACTCAACTACTACATAGACAAGACAAAGTGGAAAAAAGGCTACGCCCAGGAGATCGCCAGGAGCCTCGTGGCCTATGCCTTTGACACCAAGAGGCTCGACAAGGTGGTCGCGGTCATCGACCCGGAGAATGAGGCCTCCAAGGCCGTCGCCAGGGCCGTGGGGATGAAGTATTGGATAAACGAGGAAAGGTCGGGAAAGGTGAAGAGCATATACCTAATTAAGAACAAAGAGGAGTCAGCCCCCCAGCCTTGACTTGAGCGGAATTTGGGCAGGCAATGAAGCCAGCCCCCCGAGCGCAGCGAGGGCTGGCTGGCTTATGCCCTCGTTGCATGTACTCTCCCCCATGGCGATAAGCACCGGCCGCCCGAAGGACAGGCTTTATAGGCCTAAACCCCGTGAGCTTTGTGGAGACGGGGTGGCGCGGCGGGTGGGGCGGTGAGACAGACCCCCGAGCGCAGCGAGCCGGGGTCTGCCTCACCGCCCCAGGCCCCGCCCAATAGCGTCCCTATAGAGGCTCTCGGGGCCGAGACACAAAAAAGGCCCGCCCTTTCGGGCGGGTCGATGCTGGAAACACCGTTGGAGGGGGAGCGACACCCTGCGGAGGATCCTTAAGCATTAAACGCTTCTTGGCGGCCTTGAGGGCTTTGCCCAGGCGGCCCTTGGGGTCGCTGTGGGAAGCTTCACTCAATTAACCGCTGGGCCTCCGGAAGGTTACGCTCCCTTGGCAAGAATTACCTGCGGCCGCGGCCGTAGCCACCCATCATCCCGCCCTGGCCGTAGCCGCCCATCATGCCGCCCCGGCCTCGGCCAAAGCTGGCGGTAAAGTCATAGGTCTTGCCGTTGATCGTGGCCTTGGTCACCATGATTGTGGCCTTGTCCGAGCCGGGGATGGCGGCGATCTCGTAGCCGTCCACATGGACATCGGCTCCGGCCTTGATGCCATCGGTGTAGGCGTAATAGTAGAATCTGGGCATGTGGATAAAGTAAGCCTTGTCCTTGGCCTGGAGGACGACATACTCACCCTGGAAAGCGAGCTTGCCATCGACACTCTTGGCGACGGGGGTAGGCTGGCTGGCCTGGCCTCCCTGGGGGCCGTAGCCGTAGCCATAGGGGCCCTGGCCCATCATGCCCTGGGCCGAGGCGATTCCGAGGCCGGTGACGATAAGGATAAGGGCAATAGCGGTCTTCTTCATAAGTTACTCCTTGTGTGTTCTGTCCTGTCCACAAGGGGCAGGAGCCTCAATCCGAGGCATCAATAATTAAGCATGGAGCGTGCCAAGCTCTTGGTTTATTCAGATTAATTATTAAGTGCATGTAAGGCAATGAATTGCGTGTAGGCAGCATCGGTGGGAAGGAGCCGGGACCTAGGCAGGTTAAGCGTTGGGTGGACAGTTATTTCCCAGGATGGGAAAATTATGCCCAGACTATGGGAGAGGGGCGATCAGAACTCGAGGAAGATCCGGTCGAGGAAGGAGCCCGAGCGCAGGAGGAAGGAGGCGGTGAGGTTCCTGCACATCCGCAGCCCAATACCCCTCCACCGGCCTATGAGGGGATCGAAGAAGGGCTCGGCCTTGGCGTCATTGGCGCAGGCCCCAAGGCTTTCCGAGATCCCTCCCTCCTCGTCGAGGCAGGCGTCTATCCTGCCCTCTAAGGCCGAGGCGGCAAAGCGGGAAAAGCCCGGGGACCTGAAATAGAAGGCGAGGACGAGGGCCTTTCCGGAACGGCGGGAGCAGCGGGCGAGAATGACGGACTGGGAGAGGGGGGCGGCGTGGCGGACAAGGTTGTCGAAGATTTCCCCTCCGGCCAGCTTTACCCGCATCGCTTCCTGGGGGTCCAGGAAATCCAGGGAATCCACAAAGGCCTCAAAGTCCAGGACCCCGGCCACGGTGGCCACCAAGGTCTCGGTGGCCTCGGCCTCCCTCTGCCTAGCCGGGATGGAGGGAGGGGCCGATCCAGGATCGGTCACCTCCTCCCGGGTACCGGGAGAGGGGTGGGCGGCGGGGCTGAGGGGCATCAGAGCTCCCGCAGGTTTTCGGCGACGGGGAAGCGCTCCGCAAAGCCCGTGGAGTCCAGGGCCAGGCGGACGATCTCCGAGGGGCGGAGGAGGACGAGGCGCTTGCCCTCGGCCTCGGCGTCGTCCAGGGCCGCCATCAGGACCCCGATCCCGGCCGAGGAGAGGTTAGTCACTTTCTCGAGGTCCACCACCACGAGGGGGGAGAGGGCGAGGGCCTTGCCCAGCTTCTCCTGGAGGTCGGTGTAGGTGTAGCTGTTGACGGGCCCCGAGAGGAGGAGGAGGAAGCGTCCCTCCTCTTCCCTTTCCACAATATCGAGCTGGGTCATCCTAGGCGCTCCTTCACTTGATTTTCATGACGAGGAGGGTAATGTCGTCCTCTTGGCGGTTTTCCGTAAAGCGGAGAAGGTCGTCCATCACGCCATCGGCTATGGCCCGGGCGGGCTTGGCCAGGCTGTCCCGGGCGGCCTTCCTAAGCCTGTCCTTGCCGTAGCGCTCTCCCCGGATGTTCTCGCTGTCGAGGAGGCCGTCCGTGGTGAGCACGAGGGCTGTCCCGGGAGCCAAGGTGATCTTCCGGGGCTTGAGGAGGGGCCTCACGTCCCGGACAAAGCCTAGGATCTTACCCTCCCCCTGGACCTCGACAAAGGCGTCGAAGCTCGGGGAGTAGAGGAGAATCGAGGGGATGCCGCAGTTGATAAAGTAGAGGGCGTTCCGCTCGAAGTCAAAGTAGCCAAAGACCCCAGCGAAGAAGGAGCCCTTGGGCAGGTAGTCCTTGATAAAGGCGTTGATCCGCTGGACGAGGCCGGAAAAGTCCTTTTCGATCTTGAGGAAGGTCCTGATCATGGACTTGAGGATGAGCATGTTCATCGAGGCCGAGAGGCCCTTTCCGGAGATGTCCCCCAGGACAAAGAAATAGCGCTCCTTGCCCATCTTCACAAAGTCCACAAAGTCCCCCCCGAGGCGGCGGGTGGACTTCATGGCCCAGGCGGCGTCGGCCTTGGGGTTGTCCACAGGGGCCACATGCTCGAGGGCAAAGCGGATGATCTGGTCCGAGAGGGCGAGCTCCCGGTCGACCGTATAGAGGATGGACTCCCGGGCCACGTTCTTGAGGTAGAAGGCAAACACGAAGAGCTTGCCGCAGAGGCCCTGGAAGGCCGCGTAGTCGTAGGCCGTGTAGGCGCCCCCCGTCGACCGGGGCCCAAAGGCAAAGATGCCTATGATGCGCCGGCCCTCCCTGGCCAGGATGAGGACCTCGGCCTTGAGCTCCTCAAAAAGCCCGAGGAGCTCGGGCCGGAGCTCGGCCCAGGCCTCGTCGGCCATGACCTCGGTGACGAGGAGGACGTCGACGCTGGAGCGCTCCAGGGCCGAGCGGACGGCGTCGGTCCGCTCGAGGCTGGGCCTGGCCGATCCCTGGGCCCAGACCGTGCGGAGGACGGCCCGGTCATCCTCGATGAGGATCGCCAGCTCGCTGCAGCCTAGCTCGGCCCTAAGAAGCGCCGTGAGGTCCGCAAGGACGGCGTCGCGGCCGGCCGAGAGGTCGACATGGGCCAGGGCCGAGCCCAGGGTTTCCTTGTATTCGCGCCTTGAGGCAAGGCGGGCAAAGAAGCGGGTCAGGAAGGCACGGGAGAGCCTTAGGGCCAGGAAGAAGAGGAGGAGGGAGCCAAAGCCCAGGCCCAGGACCGAGCCGTTTGAGAGGAGGACGAGGAGGTAGACCGCCCCGCCAAGGGGGAGGCCCACGATGAGGCCTACCCCAAGATAGCCCGCGAGGGTCCGGAAGAATTCCCGCCAGTCAAAGAGGCGGGAGATCGAGAGGGCATAGGCCAGGAGGGAGACCATGAAGAGGCCGGCCACCGGGGGGATGACCATGGCCCAGGCCCGGCCGGAATTGGTCAGGGTCGGCCGCTGGAGGAGCCAGAGGACGGGCAGGCCGATAAGGAGGGCGCCCAGGGCCAGGGCCGTGCGCTCCCGGTTGACCCGGTCCTTCGCAAGGATAAGACGTAGGCCCTGGAGGAGGATGGCGAGGACGCCCAGGGCGCCCACGGCCGTGTCGTAGGCATTGCGGGAGGGGCCGGCCACGGCATAGAAGCCCGAGGAGCCAAAGCGGGCTCCCGAGAGGAAGCTCGCGCTTGTGAGGGCATAGATAAAGTTGACGGCCACAAGGCCGGCCAAGGGGATCAGGGCCAGCCGCAGCCACGGCTTGATCCAGCGGGGGAAGGCCAGGGCAAAGGCTATGAGCAGGATCCCCGCCGAGGACACCGTGGCCGCCGAGGCCCGGGCCACGAGGAGGGTCAGGCTGGGGTTGCCGGTGGTGGATCCCAGGGCCGCGATGCCCCGGAGGATGGCGTAGGCCGCGAGGAGGAGGCCCACCAGGGCCGCTATGCGAGCCGCCGGCAGCCTGGGGTTGCGGCGGAGGGTCCTCAGGGAGAGGGCCAGTATGCCCAGGGCGGTCAGGAAGGCAACAAGGCTCAGTCCCATAGTCTGCCTACCTTGGCTGCCAGGATAGTCACGTCGTCCTTGAGGGGCTCATCGCCCACAAAGGCGTAGAGGAGGCCTGTGATGGAGGAGACAAAGTCCTCGGCCCCGTATTTCGAGGCCTTGAGGATGGCCCTTTCGTAGTCCTCGGCGTCCCCCAGCCTGAGGCCCCCGGCGTTGGCCACCTCGGTGACCCCGTCCGAGGCCAGGAGGATGACCTCGTCTGTCCTCAAGGGGAGCTCCTCGATCACCACTTCTTCTTCGATGGGCACGAGGCCAATCAGGCCCATGGTCGGGGCCAGGCGCTTGACCTTGGGGCCCAGGGCCGTCTGGGCCACGAGGAGGGGATCGGCCATGGCGGCGTTGATGTAGCGCAGGGTTTTCTTGGCCGTGTCCACAAGGCCCAGGAAGAGGACGGTGTACTTGTCGTCAAAGCCCATCTCCCGGACGGCCTCGTCCACGGTGTGGACAATGGCGGCCAGGTCGGACTTGTCCGGGGCGACCCGGATCGTGTTGACGATGATGCCCATGATCAGGCCGGCGGCCAGGCCCTTGCCCGAGACATCGCCGATCAGGAGGAGGGTCCTGTCCTCGTCCACCGCGAGGACGTCGTAATAGTCCCCGGAGACATTGATCAGGGGACGGTAGGAGATGGAGAGGTCGAGCTTCTTTACCGTGGGGAGCTTCTTGGGCAGGAAGGATCGCTGGGTCTCGGCGACGAGCTCCCACTCCTTGGAGAGGGATGCCACCTCGAAAAGGTCGGAGATGGTGATCGTGCGGTCAAAGTAGATGCGCAGCTCTCCGTAGAGGTCCCGGAAGGCCTCCTCCTCGATGAGGGTGCACAGGCGGGTGAAGACAAAGAAGTGGAAGCCCTTGGAGTGGATAAAGAAGCCCCGGGCGCCCTTGGCGGACACGGCCAGGGAGAGGGCCTCGTTCATGAAGGTAAAGCCCTCGGTCCAGTCCCGGAAGTTCCTCTCCAGGAGCCCCAGGATGGCGGGATCCGTGGTGACCGCCGTGGGGCTCTGGTAGATGACTTCCCAGGTGTTCGAGCGGAGAAAGAGCACGGACATGTCCGCGGGCTTCTCAAGGCAGTCCTTGACCGCCTCCGAGAGGTCGGCGAGGGTAAAGGCCTGGCTGACCCGGGCGGCAAAGTCATGGATGATGCGGTTCTCGGGCCTCTGGGCGTGGTCGCGCTGCTGGATTTCGTCCAGGCGGCCCACAAAGGCGCTGCGGCCCAGGAAAACAACGACAAAGGCGGCGGCGGTTATGAGGATAATGGGCCACGGACCGAGGCCCGCGGGTATTATCTGGGGCACGATGGCGAAAACAAGGGCCGCCAAGGCCGTTGCCCCCGCCGCAGTCAGCCCTTTCTCTTTCAGGTAGGTCATTGCTCTGGACGCTCCACTAACCTTGTATCGGCATCCTTTTTAGACCTGAGGAGCCAGGACGTCAATCAAAATCCTGTCTTGGAGGTGTTTTAGGCCCGGATGATGGAGTTGATAAAGGTCACGAGGACGTCCAGGGCTATCTCGTTGTTCCCGCCCTCGGGGATGATGATGTCCGCAAACTGCTTGGTGGGCTCGATAAACTGGTAGTGGCCCGGGCGCACCACGGTCAGGTACTGCTCGATCACGGACTCCATGGTCCGGCCCCGCTCTTTTATGTCCCGCTCGAGGCGGCGGATAAAGCGGATATCGTCCGGGGTGTCGACGAATATCTTGAGGTCTATCAGGTCCCTCACCATCTTGTTGGTGAAGATCATGATGCCCTCGAAGATCACCAGCTTCCTGGGCTCGACCCTGACGGTCTCCTCCCGGCGGCGGTTCTTGACGAAGTCATAGGTGGGCATGTCCACGGCCTCACCGTTCCTCAGGGCATCGAGCTGGCTGATCAGGAGCTCGTTGTCGAAGGCATCGGGGTGGTCGAAGTTAAAGGCCGTGATGTTGCGGTTGGACATGAACTCCGCGGACTTGTAATAGTTGTCCTGGGGAACAAAGACAAAGTCGGAGACAACCTCGGAGATCTTCCGGACAATGGTGGTCTTACCCGAGCCCGAGCCCCCGCAAATCCCGATAATCTTGGCTGGAACCATGGGAAACGATGATAGCACGGTCCCTGGGCAAGGGTAAAGCTCGGGTCTGGGCGCCCCCTTGGCGCAGGTTTTGTCCACAAAATGCCCGGATCGTCCCGTTGCGGGCTTCTGGAAAGGGGGTGGAGGATATACCGGTCACAGTCATCATCCTTTCCAGGAGGTATCTATGAAGAGAATTGCCATTCTAGCTTCCATCGCCGCCCTGGCCCTCGCCATCGCGGCTCCTATCGTCGCCCAGGCCAAGGCCATCCCCGAGCTCAAGGGCAAGACCGTGGAGATCACGATCTGGACCCATGAGGACGCCAACCGCACCCCCCTCGAGAAGGGCTTCATCGCAGAGTTCATGGCCGCCAACCCCGGGGTCAAGGTCAACTACGTGACCTATCCCTCCGGCAAGATCCGCGAGATCCTCACCACGGGCTTCGCCGCCAACCAGGGCCCGGATATCTTCAACATGGAGCTCCAGGACGAGTACCCCTTCATGGCCAATGGCCGCGTCGCCCCCGTCGACTACAAGATGGTCGGGGCCAAGAGCGCCAAGGACCTCGAGGCCAAGTACCTGCCCGGCATGATCGCCCCCGTCATGGAGGGCGGCAAGGCCTACGGCATGCCCCTCGAGCTGACCAACTGGTGCATCTACCTCAACAAGAAGATCTTCCGCGACGCCGGCCTCGATCCCGACAAGGACTATCCGAAGACCTGGGAAGACGTCATGGCGGTCTCCGAGAAGATCGCCCAGCGCAACGGCCAGATCATCACCCGCCGCGGCTTTGACTTCCGCTATCCCTACTACCTGACCTCGGTCATCCCCATGGTCGAGCAGCTCGGCGGCCAGCTGGTGTCCAAGGACGGGAAGACGGCCATCACCAACGACGCGGCCTGGCTCAAGGTCCTCTCCTATTTCCGGGACTTCGGGCCCGCGGGCAAGAACCTCGGCTCCCCCACCTACACCGACGCGCGCAAGCTCTTCGACAACGACAAGAACGAGATCGCCATGTCCCTGTCCGGCCTCTACCAGGAGCAGCGCATGAACAAGGCCAATCCCGCCTTCTACAACTCGAAGGACTGGATGGTCATCCCCTTCCCCCAGTGGAAGGACGCCAAGGCCAAGGTTCCTAATAATTATTATGGCCACTACTACATGGTCAACGCCCAGTCCACCAAGCTCGAGCAGCAGGCCTCCTGGGCCCTCGTGGGCTACATGCTCTCCCATGGAGAGGACTACCTGAACAAGGTCGCCATTGTCCAGCCCACCAAGGCCCTCATGGAATCCAAGGCCTTCAAGGA
Source organism: Spirochaetota bacterium (assembly GCA_029778945.1). Lineage (GTDB taxonomy): Bacteria > Spirochaetota > Spirochaetia > Treponematales > Rectinemataceae > JANYKC01. The sequence continues at coordinate 957 of JAKPBN010000346.1, read as the reverse complement.
CTCCCCCTATTCGGATGTCTTCGCCAAGGACCTGGCCGCGGCCCACATGGTCTACTTCGGCGCCTCGAGCTCCAAGATCGAGGCTTGCCTCAAGACCGCCTTTGAGTCCGTGATGCTCGCCGGCGTCGAGCCCGCGAAGGCCCTCGACAAGCTTCGCAGCGACGTGAACGCCATCCTCGCCGAAGAATAAGAGAGGGTAAGCCACAGAGACACAGAGGCATGGAGGAGAAGAGGGAATTGGGACGAAGAGGGTCGTGAGCAGGCAGAGGAGAATCCCTAACCATGGTTCAGTTTGCCTCATTCCCCCTTCTTTTCTCACCTCTGTGACTCTGGGCCTCTGTGGCACATTTTGTTTTCGGAGCAATGAGCTATGAAACATCGACCTAAGAGCGCCTCCCTCGAGGCCCGACAGAACCGCTGGGGCTGGTTCTTCGTCGCCCCGGGGATCCTCTTCTTCTCGATCTTCTCCTTCTATCCCATCCTCAACGCCTTCTGGACAAGCTTTTTCAACAAGAAGCTCCTCTCCCTCAAGGCCCCCAAGTTCATCGGCTTCCAGAACTACGAGCGGGTCCTGGGCTCGGAGGACTTCTGGAATTCCCTGAGGGCCACAGTCACCTTCTCCCTGGGCGCCTTTATCCCCCTCTTTGTCCTCTCCCTCCTCTTTGCCATCCTTATCGTCTCCCGCCGCAAGTGGAAGCGGACCCTCCAGATGGCCCTCTATTCCCCGGCCGTCCTCTCCTCGGCGGTCGCGGCCCTGATCTGGCTCCTCATCTTCGATCCCCGGGGCCTCGGGAACCAGTTCGTGAACTGGGTGGCCAACACGCCGGGCACCGACCACCGTTTCCTGGCCGACGCCACCATGGTCCAGCTCTCGACCATCCTCGTCTATGTCTGGAAGTACGTGGGCTACTTCACGATCCTCTTCATCACGGGCATAGCCAAGATCCCCGCGAGCGT
>JAKPBN010000303.1 GCA_029778945.1 Spirochaetota bacterium | reverse complement strand
CCCGGCCCACCACGGGGAGGCGCCGGCCCCGGATAATCCCCTCGGCCTTGTTCGAGAGGGCCCGGGAATAGCCGTCCCCATAGCCCAGGGGGACCGTGGCGACCCGGGTGTCCACGGGGGCGATCCAGGTCCGGCCATAGCTCACCCCGGCCCCGGCCTTCACGGACTTGAAATAGGACACCCGGGACATGAGGCGCATGGCCGGGTCGAGGCCGAGGGTCCTCAAGGGGCTCGGCTCGTAGCCGTAGAGGAGGAGGCCGGGCCTCACGAGGTCATAGCGGGCCTCCGGCAGGTTGGCCAGGGCGGCGGAGTTGGCCATGTGGACCAGGGGCGGCCGCCTGCCCGAGGCCTCCAGGAAGTCCACCACCTCGTTGAAGCGGTCCAGCTGGACCCGGGCAAAATCCAGGTCCTCGTCGGCGGTGGCGAAATGGGAAAAGAGTCCCTCGATCTCCAGGCCCGGGAGGGAGTGGACCTCCTCTAGGAAGGGCTGGGAGGAATACCAGTGGACTCCGATCCTCTCCATCCCCGTGTCGACCTTGAGGTGGACCCGGGCCGTCCTGCCTGCGGCCAGGGCCGCGGCGGACACCGCCCGGGCCTTTTCCAGGGAGGGGACGGTGATCGTGAGGTCGTGCTCGATAAACTGGGCGATCTGCCCGGTGGCCACGGCCCCAAGGACGAGGATGGGGGCGGTGACCCCGTTTTTACGCAGGAAGATCCCTTCCTCAAGGAAGGCCACCCCGATGTGCTCGGCCCCGGCCTTGACGAATTCCCGGGCCACCTGGAGTATGCCGTGGCCGTAGGCATTGGCCTTGACGACGGCCATTACCCTACCCCCCGGCCCTGCGAGGCTCCGGGCCAGGGCAAAGTTGCGTCTCAGGGCACCCAGGCGGATCTCCACCCGGGTCGGGCGGTCGGCATCAAAGGGAAGGATGGTTTCCATGGGTGACAAGGATACACCCGCCCAAGGCAGGGACACAATGAGGGACCTGGCCCAGGGTCAGCAAGCCGGCATTTCTCGTGTTGAGCGTGTGTTTCGGTTTGACAACTGGACCTAGGGACCCTAGGATGAAATGCCTTTCCGATACTTGCTTATCGGAAGGCACAAAACCAGGAGGCTTGATGTGAGAAGATTCAGTGTGGTCGTCCTCGCTATCGCGGTCCTCGTCCTGCTCCCCGGAGCCGCCTTTGCCCAGAAGGTGGTCAAGTTCGGCGTCTTCGAGCCCCTCACGGGCGCCAATGCCGCCGGCGGCGCGGAAGAGCTCGATGGCATACGCCTCGCCCAGTCCCTCTATCCCACGGTCAAGGTCGGCGGGGTCGAGTACAAGATCGAGCTCGCGATCGCGGACAACAAGTCCGACAAGGTCGAGGCCGCCAACGCCGGCCAGAGCCTCGTGGACCGCGACAAGGTCAACGTCGTCCTCGGCTCCTGGGGCTCGGGCCTCTCGATGGCCGCCGGCCCGATCTTCCAGGCCGCCAAGATCCCCGCGATCGGCCTCTCCTGCACCAACCCCCTGGTCACGAAGGGCAACCCCTACTACTTCCGGGTCTGCTTCATCGACCCCTTCCAGGGCACCGTGATGGCCACCTATGCCAGCAAGAGCGTCAAGGCCAAGAAGGCCGTGATCATCCGGGAAGTGTCCAATGACTACTCCGTGGGACTGGCCAAGTACTTTGTCGACTCCTTCGTGAAACTCACCGGGGACAAGAACGCCATCGTCGCCACCCTCAACTACAACACCGGCGACCAGGACTTCTCCGCCCAGCTCACCCAGATCAAGAGCCTCAAGGCCGATGTCATCTTCGCGCCGGGCAACTACACCGAGTCCGCCCTGATCATCAAGCAGGCCCGGGAGCTCGGGATCAAGACCCCCTTCCTCGGCGGGGACACCTGGGAGATCAACGAGTTCGTGACCGTGGGCAAGGCCGCCGTCGAGGGCGCCGTGATGTCCACCTTCTTCGACAACGATGCCCCCCTCACCCCCAACTCCAAGGTCTTCGTGACCGAGTACCAGAAGAAGTACGGCAAGCTCCCCTCGGGCACCGCCGTCCTCGGCTTTGACGGCTACCTCCTCGCGATCGACGCGATCAAGCGCGCCGGCAGC
>JAKPBN010000288.1 GCA_029778945.1 Spirochaetota bacterium | reverse complement strand
GCCTGGCCTTCCGGGAGCCCCGGAGCGCCGAGGACCTGGCGCCCCTCTGCGGCAAGTCCGTGGAGGAGACCCACCGCCTCCTCATGGACCTCGCCGACGCTGGCGTCTGCTTTGTCAACGTGAAGGACGGCCAGGACAAGTTCTGGTACGACACCTGGATCCCGGGCATCATGGAGATGATGGTCAACAAGTATTCCAACGTGGAGAAGCACCCCCAGATCGGCCGGGCCATGGAGGCCTATGGCCGGGTCCGGGGGCCGGCCACGGCGGGCATCTTCCCGGTGGGCAAGGGCCTCATGCGGGTCATCCCGATCGAGAAGGCCATCATGGGCGAGACGAGGCGGGCCTCCTACGAGGAGGTGTCCAAGTACCTCAACGAGAACGACATCTTCACGGTGTCCAACTGCTCCTGCCGCTCCACCCGGGAGATCATGGGCGAGGGCTGCGGCCATCTCAAGGAAGACATGTGCATCCAGATGGGCCATGCCGCGGAATACTATATCCGCACCGGCCGGGGCCGCCAGATCAGCCGGGAGGAGGCCTTTGAGATCATAAAGCGGGCCGAGGGAAACGGCCTCATGCACCAGATCCCCAACATCGACGGGGGCAACAAGACCCACGCGATCTGCAACTGCTGCGGCTGCGGCTGCCTCTCCCTCCGTACCGCGGAGATGTTCCACAACACGGACATGGTGCGCTCCAACTACGTCTCCCGGGTGGACCAGGAGAAGTGCATGGCCTGCGGGGAGTGCGTCGAGGCCTGCCCGGTGGGAGCCCTCAAGCTTGGCCAGAAGATCGGCACCAAGAGCCCCCTGCCCAGGTACCGAAAGCCCGACCTGCCCTCCAACACCGTATGGACCGCCGATCGCTGGAACGCCGACTACCGCACGAACCGCAAGCTCGTGGTCAGCACGGGCACGAGCCCCTGCAAGGCCGAGTGCCCCGCCCATATCGGGGTCCAGGGCTACATCAAGCTCGCCTCCGAGGGCAGGTACACCGAGGCCCTCGAGCTGATCAAGAAGGAAAATCCCTTCCCGGCGGTCTGCGGCCGCATCTGCTCCAAGCGGTGCGAGGCGGGCTGCACCCGCAACGGCCTCGACGAGGCGGTCGCGGTGGACGACATCAAGAAATTCATCGCCGACCAGGACCTATCCGCCGAGCGCCGCTACCTGCCCAAGAAGGCCCATGACTACGGCAAGAAGATCGCCATTGTCGGCGCCGGGCCGGCGGGCCTCTCCTGCGCCTACTTCCTCGCCCTCGACGGCTACGCGGTCACGGTCTTTGAGAAGGAGGGGATCCTGGGGGGCATGCTCAGCCTGGGCATACCCTCCTTCCGCCTCGAGAAGGACGTGATCGCCGCGGAGATCGACATTCTCCGGGAACTCGGGGTCGAGTTCAGGACCGGGGTCGAGGTGGGCAAGGATGTCTCCCTGAAGGAGCTCCGCGTCCAGGGTTACAAGGGCTTCTACCTGGCCATTGGCGCCCAGGCCGGGCGCAGGCTCGGGATCGAGGGCGAGGACGCCGAGGGCGTGGTCACCGGGGTGGACTTTATGCGCGCCGTCAACCTGGGCAAAAGCCCGAGCCTCTCCGGCAAGGTGGTCGTGATCGGCGGCGGCAATGTGGCCATCGACGTGGCCCGCAGCGCGACCCGGGTCGGGGCAGCCACGGTCTCCATGTACTGCCTGGAGAGCCGCAAGGAGATGCCCGCCGCCCTGGACGAGATCGCCGAGGCCGAGGAGGAGAAGATAGCCATCCACAACTCCTGGGGACCCAAGCGGATCATCGTGGAAAAGGGCCTGGTCAAGGGAATCGAGTTCCGGCGCTGCACCGCCGTCTTTGACCAGGACCGCAAGTTCAACCCGAGCTATGACGATGCCGACACCATGGTGGTCGAGGCCGACTATGTCCTCTCCTCGATCGGCCAGGCCATCGAGTGGGGTGGCCTCCTCGAGGGCTCCAAGGTCGAGCTCAAGTCCAACAAGGGGGTCATCGCCGATGCCCTGACCTACCAGACCGCCGAGCCCGACGTCTTTGTGGGCGGCGATGTCCTCACGGGGCCCCGCTTTGCGATCGACGCGATCGCCGCGGGCAAGGAGGGAGCCATTTCCCTCCACCGCTTCGTGCAGAACGGCCAGAGCCTCGTGATGGGCCGCCTCAAGCGGGACTACATCCCCCTCAACAAGGACAACGTGGACTTTGACGGCTTTGACAACATCCCCCGCCAGAGGCTTGCCCATGCCAGCCAGGCCCCGGCTTCCTTCCGGGACGGCCGGGGGACCTTCACCCCCGAGCAGATCAAGGCCGAGGCCCAGCGCTGCCTGACCTGCGGGGCCACCTATGTGGACGAGACCATGTGCGTGGGCTGTGGCCTGTGCACGACGCGCTGCAAGTTCGAGGCCATCAGCCTCGAGCGCAAGTACGACGCCGCCGGGGTCGACTACCGGGACCTAAAGCCCGTGATCGTCAAGAGCGTCCTGAAGCGCAAGCTCAGGATAGCGGCGCACAACGTGGCCCGTCCCTTCTCAGACCTCGTCCACGGCGGCCAGCCCAAGGCCGAGTGAGGGAAGGGCCGTGCACGAGCTGGGGGTGGTGATAGAGATCGTCAAGACCGTGGAGGATTTCGCCGCGGCCAATGGCCTTAGCCAGATCGACACGGTCGTCCTCCAGATCGGGGAGCTTTCCGCCATGGTGCCCAAGTACATCGAGGATTGCTATCCGGCCGCCGTGGACGGGACCAGGCTCCAGGACACCAAGCTCAGGATCGAGATCATCCCGGGCAATGCCCTCTGCAAGGCCTGCGGCAAGGTCTTTAACCTCCTCGAGCACAAGTCCTCCTGCCCTTCCTGCTCTGGCAAGGATTGGGACCTTCTCACAGGCAAGGAATTCCTGATCAAGGAGATTGTGGCCTGTTAGCACAGTACCCGGAGACCCGCGGACTCTAGCCTGGCCCGGGTCTCCGGAGCCAGGCCCGGATCGGTGACGATCCCCGTGAGGATCGAGAGGTCCTGGCAGACCGAGGCCGCGTGGGAGGCCCCGAACTTGGAGGAATCCGTGAGGATCCAGTTCTCGGCCCCTCGGGCGAGGATGGCCCGGGTCAGCTCGGCCCGGGCAAAGTCATTGAGGGTAAAGCCCGAGGCGGGAGTGTAGCCCGAGACTCCCACAAAGGCCTTGGAGAATCCCAGGCCCTCCAAAGCCTTGACGGCCAGGTTTCCCACGAGGCTTTCGCTCTCCTCCTGATAGGCCCCTCCCAAGACGACAACCCTCACCTTGGAGCCCCGGAAGATCCGGGCGATAAACAGGTTGGGGGTGAGGACGGTGAGGTCCCGTCTTTCCTTGAGGCTCTCGGCTAGAAAGGCGGCCGCCGAGCCCGCCTCGATCAGGATTGTCTCTCCCGCCTGGACCAAGCCGCTGGCGAGCAGGGCGATGCGCCGCTTTTCCTCGTAGTGGTGACCCATGCGGAAGGGTATCGCGTCTCCGTCATAGGCCCGGGCCTCCCCGTGGTAGCGCCTGACGACGCCCCGGCGCTCGAGTGCGTCCAGGGCCGTGCGGACCGTGACCTCCGAGAGCCCCAGGTCCAGGGCCAGGTCCGCCACCTTGCGGCTCCCGGCCCTGAGCACCGCCTCGGAGACGGCGTCGATCGCGGCCGGCCGGCCCGAGGCCCCAGAAGGGCGGCCGGGGCGGCGGGCGGGCCTATCGTCGCTCATGGCCGCTCCGGCTCGAAGAGGGCCGCCGCGCCCAGGACGCC
>JAKPBN010000276.1 GCA_029778945.1 Spirochaetota bacterium | reverse complement strand
CGCCGAGGTAGTCGGCGGCGGCCCTGGCCACGGCCATGGACACGCCCAGGATGGCGTTGGCGCCGAGCTTGCCCTTGTTCTCCGTCCCGTCCAGGTCGATCATGGTGCGGTCGATGTCGACCTGCTCCAGGGCGTCGAGGCCGCAGATCTCGGAGGCGATGGCGGTGTTGACGTTCTCCACGGCCTTGAGGACGCCCTTGCCCAGGTAGCGCTTCTTGTCGCCATCCCGGAGCTCGACGGCCTCGTATTCGCCGGTGGAAGCTCCGGAGGGAACGGCGGCGCGGCCCAGGGTGCCATCCTCGAGGACGACGTCCACCTCGACGGTGGGATTGCCGCGGGAATCCAGGACCTCGCGAGCCTCGACATATTCAATAACGCTCATGGTATGTCTCCTTGTGACTTAAGATTCGGTAACGATAAAAGACTATCCGTACAGGTGAATAGAGTCAAGCCGAAGGCATCGCCCCGAGACCCGCCAGGCCCCGCGGCCCGCGAGCCTGGTCAGGCCCCGGCCTGGCGCCGCCGGGCTTCCTTTATGATCGCCTTGACCATTCCCGTCATCTGTATAGGCATATAGGACTTGAGCAGGGTCTCGGCCCCCAGGAAGGGTTTTCTAAGCCCCGAGCGGTTAAAGTACCTGACGTAGGTCTTGGCCTTTCCGTCCACCACGATGGGCAGCAGATACCAGGAGGTGCAGGATTCGAAAAGCTTCCCATCGTGGCTCTCCACGAGCCGACTCCTGAAGCCCATAGCCCCCCCGAGCAGCTCATCCCGCACCTGGCTTACCGTATACCTTAAGGCTAGCTTGACCCCCAGGAAGGAGCTTCCCGCCTCCTCGTAGAGCCTGGCTTCGGGGCCATTCCGGGACTCGACCCGCGAAAGGATGGTGCCCGGCAGCCAGGCCTCGGCCCCAGTCTGGGCCTCGAGCACCGAGGCCCGGAGGGAGACCGGCAGGTCGACGATCACCTGGCTCTCGCTGAGGCCCTCCAGCCTGGCTTCCCCGCTCGGGGAATGCGTAAAGCTCTGGACCGAGGCGTGGGTGAGGACAGGGGAAGCGAGGAGGGCCTGGGGATCGGCCTTGGGATCCAGGCCATAGCGAACATCGTAGCCCGCAAAGCCCCCCAGGGCGGGGGCAGGGCCCAGCTCCGTCGGCTCGGCTGGGGCCGGGTGGATGCTTAGGAATAGAGCAAGGACTAGGAAGCAGGCCCGGCGGCGGAAGCTGGGCAAGCAGGGAAAGAGGGTCACGCTCCGTGTCTCCAATGGCTGCGGATTCTGTAGAGGAGCCGTAGGACTGCTCAGCCCTCGGTGGCTCCGACGACGCTGATGATCCGCTCGAGGTCCTCGAGGGAGTAATACTCAATCACGATTGTGCCGCGCTTGGAGGAGCCCTTGACGGCGACCTTGGTGCCAAAGGTCCCAATCAGGCGACCCTCAAGCTCCACAATCTCGGCTTCCCGGGTTTCCACCTTGGCCGGGCCGACGGGGCCCTCGGGTTTCCTGCCCCGGTTCAGGTCCTGGGCCGCGGCCTCGGCCTGGCGGACAGAAAGCTCCTCCGTGAGAAGGCGGGCCAGGAGGAATTCCCTCTGGCCGGGATCCTGGACGGAGAGGAGGGCCCGGGCATGGCCGGAGCTGATCTTGCCTTCCTTGAGGGCCTCGAGGCCCGCCGCGGGCAGGCGGAGGATGCGCAGGGCATTGGCCACCGCCGGCCGGCTCTTGCCGACCTTGTCCGCGACTTCTTCCTGGGTGCAGTTGGTGAGGGCCATGATGGCCCTATAAGCCTCGGCTTCCTCGACGGGGTTGAGGTCCTCCCGCTGGACATTCTCGATCAGGGCGATCTCGAGGCGCCGTTCCGGGCTGTAGTTGCGCACGAGGACGGGGATTTCCCGAAGGCCCGCCTCGTTGGCGGCCCTCCATCGCCTCTCGCCGGCCACGATCCGGTACATGCCCTCGCCCATGTCCTCGACGATTATGGGCTGGATAAGGCCGTGGCGCTTGATCGACTCCGCGAGCTCGGAGATGGACTCGGGGGCAAAGACCCTGCGGGGCTGGTCGGGATTGGGCTCGATGCGACCCAAGGGAAGGCGGAGGAGGCCCTTTTCGATGGCCGAGCCCGGGGCGGCCTCGGGGACGTCCGAGCCCGGGATAGCCTGGCCGTCGGCGCCAGCCTGGGCAGGGACCGGATCGACCCGGACGGGCTCGAGGTCACCCTCGGGGATAAGGGCCCCGAGGCCCCGGCCTAGGCCGAATTGCGGTTTAGCCATCAATGGACCCCTTGGATGCTTCGGAAGCGAATAGGCTGGGCTCGGCGGTCTTGGTGCCGCCCGGCGCTGCCGGGAAGGCGGGCCCCCGACCATCCCTGGCCAGGACTTCCTTGGCCAGGGCCTCGTAGCTCTTGGCCCCAATACAGGCAGAGTCGTAGAGGCAGACGGGGAGGCCGTGGGAAGGCGCCTCGGAAAGGCGGACGTTTCGGGGCACGATAGTCCGGAAGACCCGGTCCTTGAAGTACTCGGTGACCTGCTGGACCACTTCCTGGGCCAGCTTGGTCCGGGAGTCGTACATCGTGAACACGATGCCGCCGACCTTGAGCCGGGTGTTCATGCTCTTCTGGACAAGGCTCACGGTCTGGAGGATTAGGGAGAGTCCCTCGAGGGCGAAGTACTCGCACTGGAGAGGGATGATCACCTCATCGGCGGCCACAAGGCCGTTGAGGGTCAGGACTCCCAGGGAGGGAGGGCAGTCGATCAGGATATAGTCGTAGTCGGCGGCGACCGGAGCCAGGGCCCGGGTGAGGTAGCCGTTCCGGTCCTCCTTGTCCACAAGCTCGACTGTGGCGCCGGAAAGGTCGATGGAGGAGGGCACAAGAAAAAGCCCCTCGACCTTGGTCGGGAGGGTCACCTCGGCCAGGCTTGCCTGGCCCGAGACCACCTCGTAGATGCCCTTTTTGCCCGCCGAGCCGCCCACGCCGCTCGTGAGGTTGGCCTGGGGGTCAAAGTCGACGAGGAGGGTCCTCTGGCCCTGGAGGGCAAGGTAGGCACCAAGGTTGATGACGGTGGTCGTCTTGCCGACGCCGCCTTTCTGGTTGACGAATACTACGGTACGTGCCATCAGGACCTCTACCCTCGGAAGTGCCAGTATTCTATCATAGCCTGGGTCTGTGCGCTATAAGGGGCCCCATCCTTGACCCTGGACTCCCGGGGCAAGTACATTAGCACAAAAGGAGGGCCCATGCTCACAGAGAAGGTCCAGCGCGCAATCCAGGACGTGCGTCCCTCGCTCCAGGCCGATGGTGGCGATATAGAGCTTGTCTCGGTCGGCGATGACGGAGTGGTAAAGGTCAGGCTTACGGGAGCCTGCGGCTCCTGCCCCATGTCGGTGATGACCCTCAAGCAGGGTGTCGAGTCCTATCTCAAGAAGATGATCCCCGAGGTTACCTCGGTAGTCCAGGCCTAGGCTTCAGGCCTGGAAGCTTGTGCGGCCGCCCCTCGGGGCGGCCGCTCTCATTTCCGGACCCCTTAGCCCACCCCGTCGTCGCAGGCCATGTCCTCATCCTCGGACCGCGAGGACTCAGGATCCGCGGAATGGGTGCAGGGCTCAAGGCCCGGGGTACCATCGCCCTTACGGGGCTCATCCAACTTTTTGCCCATCTCGAGCCTCCTTAATATGACCAATGTACTAATGCATATCCGCCAAAGGGAACAAAAAAAAGCCCCGGAGGACCGGGGCCTTCCTAGGCAGGCTGAGGAAGCGGGGGTCTAGCGCTGCTGGCGAGCCAGGCGGGAGATTGTCGCAGCCATGTCTGCCAGGGATACCTGCTGGGTAACATGGCCCATCTCAAAGGCCGCCTTGGGCATCCCGTAGACCACGCTTGAGCCCTCGTCCTGGCCCAGGGTTATCCCGCCCTCCCGGAAGATGCTTCCAAGCTCCTTGGCTCCATCCCGGCCCATGCCCGTCATGATGATCCCCATGGCCCGGTTGCCATAGGCTTTGGCCACCGAGGCGAAGAGGACATCGGCGCTGGGCCTGTGCCCATTGACCGCCGGGGTTTCCGTCACATGGACCACGGCTCCCAGGGGCCGCCGCTCGACCTCGAGGTGGCGATCCCCCTGGGCGATCAGGACCCTGCCGGGCTTCACAAGGTCACCCTCGGCGGCTTCCTTGACCTCCAGGGGGCAGATCCTGTCGAGGCTTTTGGCGAATTCCTCGGTAAAGCCCGGGGGCATGTGCTGGACCACGAGGACTGGCTGGGGGAGCTGGGGGTCGATCCTGGAAAAGACTTCCCGGAGGGCATTGGGTCCCCCGGTGGAGATGCCAATGGCGATGAGCTCGACGGGGCCGGGGGCCCGCAGGGGGGCCGGGGCCTGGGGCCGGGCTCGTTCGGCCGCCCTCTCCTCGAGCAGGGGAGCAGGCTCAAAAAAGCGCTCGGGAGCCTCGAAATTGTACTGGGGCGCCACCCGCCCCCGCTTTTTCTGGTACTGGGAGCCATAGGCCAGGAGGAGGCGGGAAAGCTGGCCCGCCACGGTATGGATATCCGAGGAGACCGAGCCCGAGGGCTTGGTAATAAAGTCCACGGCCCCAAGGGACAGGGCTTCCATCGTGATCGCCGCCCCCTCGGTGGCCACCGAGGAAAGGATGACCACGGGAACGGCAAGGCCCAGGCGCTTGCGCTCCTTCAGGAATTCGATGCCGTTCATCTCGGGCATCTCGATGTCGAGGACAATCACGTCGGGGTCGCAGCGGGGGATCTTCTGGAGGGCAAATATGCCGTTCATGGCCTTGTCCGCGACCTTGAGGCCGGGGGTGGCCTCGATGATCTTGGAGACAAGGTTACGCATGAGGGCTGAGTCATCGACGACGAGGACTGAGACCGGATCAGGCACGGGCGTTCCCCCTAGACGAATTTTCGATAGAAGCAGGCCCAGTCGGTCTTCACGAACTCAAATTTGGTGTTCATGCCAAAGAGCGACTCCGAATGCCCGATAAAGAGGAAGGACTTGGAGGACATGGCCTCATAAAAGCGCTCGACGCTGGCCTTCTGGGCCGCCTCGTCGAAATAGATGAGGACATTGCGGCAGAAGACTATGTCGAGATTTCGGAGGCCCGAGTCGTTCTTGAGGTTGTGGTAGTCGAAGCGGACCAGCTTCTTCACCTCGTCCTTGATCTGGTAGCCCCCGGGCTTCTTCTCGAAATACTTGCCCAGGTAATTTTCGGGGATGCCCACGATGCGGGCGTCGGGGTAGAAGCCCTCCTTGCCGACCATGAGGGACTTGAGGCTGATGTCGGAGGCCACAACCTCGCAGGTCCAGCCCGCCGGGAGGATTTCCTTGAGGAGCATGGCAATGGTGTAGGGCTCCTCCCCGGTCGAGCAGCCGGCGCTCCAGACCTTGACCTTCCGGTCCCCCCCGGCGCCCTTGAGCTTGACGAGCTCGGGGACCACAAAGTGCTCAATGGCGTCAAAATGGGCCTGGTTGCGGAAAAATCGGGTCAGGTTGGTGGTGACCGAGTCGAGGAGGGTCTTCAGCTCCTCCTTGTCCGAAAGGAGGAGCTGGTAATAGGCTCTTAGGCCATCCAGCTTCTTTTCCCTCAGACGTTCCTTCAGCCGGCTCTCCAGGATGGAGCGGTTCGTGGTGGAGAAGTGGATGCCTGAGGCATCATAGATGAGCTTGCTATACAGCTCAAAATCGGCGTCGCCGAGAAACTCGGACATTCGCTTTGGCGCCTTTCCCGCTTTTGCTCGGGCCTCAAGCAGACTTGAAAAAAAGTCTAGGCGCGGTGGGGGTGGGTGTCAATAGCGGCGCCTGGGGCCTGGAGCCTGAAAGAGGGGTCTTTGCGGGGTATTGTTAGGCCCATGAGCAAGGGACTCGTGGAAGTTCGAGTGCATGGGGTGGCGGTGGATGGGGGCGATGGCATGCCCGTGGTCCTCCTCCTCGATCCCACCGCCTGTTCGGGGATCCCCCTCCAAGTGGGTCCCTCTGAGGCTTCGGCCATAATTATCGAGCTCGAGGGCATTTCTCCCCCCAGACCCCTCACCCACGACCTCCTGGCCACCTTTTTCAGGGAAGGGGGCCTGCGCCTCGACCGGGCGGTGCTGTTCGGCAGCCGGGAAACCGGCCCCAGGGCCCGCCTGGTCTATAGGCGGGGACTCCAGCGCCGGGACCGGGAGGTGCGGCCCTCCGACGCCATAGCCCTAGCCCTGAGGCTCAAGGCTCCAATCTGCGCGGAAGCCGGGCTCCTCGACAGCCGGGAGGATGCGGAGGAGGCCTTTTCAGCGATGGTCCCCGAGGCAAACGCCTATTATCTGCGCCCAAGCGGCCGGGCAGGCTAAGCATGGCTTGATGGCCCGCCATAGCGGCCCTACAATGGGCCCATGGGCCTTATTTCATCAATCGAGCTGTTTTTCTCCCGCCTCTTCGCCAAGGATCCAGAGGAAGCCAAGCGCCGCTCGGAGCTCAAGCGCTTCCACGCCATCCTCACCGACTTCCACCCGCCCTATTACCGGCCCAAGCAAAACCTCGTCCTCCCAGGCTTTGCCCAGGCGGTCTATTCCTTTGCCACGGCCATGAAGCCCCTGACCGAGCTGGCTCGGGCCACGGTGGCCAACTCCGATGTCCGGGTCTGCCAGCGCTATTTTGACTGGCTCATCGACGCCCGCCTGCCCGAGTCGGGCCGGGACAGGAAGATGTCCCTCACCTATGACGCGATGTCCGAAAGGGTGACCACCTCCCTCGATCCGGACCGGGAGATGGAATGGCTTACCCAGGAATTCGCCGCCTTTCTGGGGGAGATCGATGCCCTGGGAGCCCGCATGGTCAACGCGGAGTTCGCCGAGGTCGATCGCTTCATCGAGCTTTCCCGCCATGACTACGAGCGGCTCCTGGGCCTTTTTGACCCCGGCATCTCCCTGGACGGGCCTGGCCAGAGGCCGGACTTCTCCGCCGCCGACGGGGAGCAGATCCTCTCGGAGCTGATCGACTTCTACTATGTGGCCGAGGGCTTTGTCTTTACCGAGGCCCTCAAGGTCAATCTCCTCCGGCTCCTGGAGAGGCGGAGCCCTGGAGGGGCCGGCGAGGCCAAGCGCAAAAAGCTGGAGAAGATCTGCAACCAGCTGTCGAAGATCCTGCGGGACAAGCTCCCCGCAGAGGTCCTCGTGGCCCTGATCCGCTCGGCCAAGGGGGACCCCAAGTACAGCCCCCTGACGGAAAGGGACAGCCGGGACTTTGTGGACTCCTATCGCCGCCGCCTGATCCAGCAGTTCGAGCATGACCGGGACCGGATCCAGAGGGAGCGCCACGAGAATGCCATAACGGCGGATATCCGCAACCTCTTTGGGGAGACCGAGATCCTGGAGATAGACGGCTACGACGACGAAACCGATGCCTTCCTGCGCAAGGAAAGCCCCACGAGCTTCGCCTGGATCAAGCCCATGCGCATCCTCAAGACCTTTATCTCCATGGTCTTTGATCCCTTCCTCAAGGAGGCGGTCAAGCGAATCCTCGTCGAGGGCTATTTCGAGAACAAGAACTACCAGAACAACCTGGCCAATATTCTCTACCAGTGCGACCGGGCAGGAGCCCGCATCGCGGAGTTTGAGGCCCAGATGACGGGCTCAGGCCGGATATCCGTAGTGGCCGTCCGGCGCTATGTCGACGAGATGCGCCGGGGCAAGGACATCGCCCCCTTTCTCAACCGCCTCGTGGACGCGATCAACCTCAAGGCCAAGGAGATCGTCGAGGACGAAGCCGGCCTCTTTGCGATATTCGGGGACGCCATCTCGGAGCTGCTCAACGACTATCGCCGGGCCAGCCCCGACCTGGTGACGAACATCCGTACCTTCGCGGGGGGCAGAAACCGGGAAATCATGGCCCAGGTCCTCCAGGGCCGGGACCGCATCCTCCTCCTCGTCAAGGTGATGAGGAATTTCACCTTTGTGAAAGTTCCGTCCCTGGGTGTTCCAGGGGTCGTGGGAGTGGCCGCGGCTGGGGCCGCCAGCCCGCCTTCCACGCTCCCGGCCGGGGATGCCGGAGCTGGCCCGGAGGCCACCCCCCCGCCCCCGTCCCTGGAAATCGATGACGAAGAGGGCGGGGGCCTTGAGTCCCTACCCGACGCCTAGGCCACTATCGGCAAAAGACTATGGACAGGGCGCCTCCCATCCTCCAGGATTCAGGTTGGAGGATGAGCGCCATGAGAACACTCGTTATTGGAAAGGGAGCCCGGGAACACGCCCTGTGCTGGGCCTTGTCCTCGACGACGAGGGTCAGTGAGCTCTATTGCGCCCCTGGCAATGCGGGCACCGCCGGCCTGGCCCGGAACCTCCCCCTGGACCCCTTCGACTCGGTAGGCATTATCTCCGCGGTGCGGGAGCTCGGGATCGAGCTTGTGATAGTCGGGCCCGAGGCTCCCCTGGCGGCGGGCCTTGGGGATGCTCTTCAAGCAGCCAACATCGCGGTCTTTGGCCCCGGAAGGAAAGCTAGCCTCCTGGAGGCCTCCAAGGCCGAGGCCCGGGCATTTTGCCAAAGGCATGGCATCCCCTGTGCCCCCACGGTCCATTTTTCCCCTGCCACCGGCCTGGGGGATCTCAAGGCCTACCTTGAGGCCAACCGGGGCAGGACCCTAGTCCTCAAGAAATCGGGCCTGGCCGCGGGCAAGGGAGTGCTCGAGTCCAAGGATACGGGCGAACTTCTGAATTTTGGGGAAGCCGTCCTATGCAACGACGAGCTCCTCGCCGAGGAATACCTCGAGGGCCGGGAGCTTTCCCTTCCCGTCCTGCTGACCGAGGCCGGGCACCTCCCCCTGCCGGCCTTGGGGGGCCACAAGCGGGCCCTGGCGGGGGACCGTGGCCCGAGCACCGGCGGGATGGGGGCCTTTTCCCCCCTGCCCTTTGCCAGTCCCGAGCTCCTGGCCCAGATCCAGAAGGACATTATTGCCCCAAGCCTCGAGGGGATGGCCAAGGAAGGCCTCCTTTACCGGGGTGTCCTGGTCTTTGGGGTGATGGCCACCCCGGCAGGCCCAAGGCTACTGGACTACAATGTGCGCTTTGGGGATCCCGAGACCCAGGTACTCCTGCCCCGCCTGGAGGGGGATTTTGCGGCCCTCTGCGCCGCCATATCCCGGGGAGGCGCAATCCCCCGCCCGGACTTTTCCGCCCGCTATGCCTGCGGGGTTGTGGTCGCCGCCCCGGGCTATCCCATTTCCCATTCCCGGGGCCTCCCCGTCGATCTTTCAGCCTTGGGGGGCTCGGTATCCCTGGGCCAACCCGGGATCGAGCTCGGGAGCGATCCCGGAGAGGCGGGAGCCAAGGCCCTCCTCTTCCAGGCGGCGACGGGCAGGGACGGTGAGGGAGGAATAAGGACCGGGGGAGGCCGCTGCTTTACCGCCGTGGGCCTGGGACAGGATTGGAGCAAGGCCAGGGACAGGGCCTATGAGGTGGCTGGGATGGTGGCCTTTGAGGGGGCCTGGTTTAGGCCCGATATAGGGGACTCGGTGTTTAGTGCAGGGCCGAGCCGCAGTTAAAGCATTCGCTGCGGTAGCTTGAGTTTTCAGCCTGGCAGCTGGGGCATTTCAGGGCGACAATACCGCTCGCCGTCTGGTTCATCGTGATCGGTCCCCGGTGGGGCTCTGGCTGAGGAGGGGGGGGCGGCGGCGCCTCGATCTCGGCCTGGGCCTCGAGGGCCTCCCCTGCTCCGGCCTCTTCTGTCGGCGGGGCCTCGGCGAGCTTGACCTCCTCGGCCACTGGAGCCGGCGCCAAGGTACCCACATTCACGTTGATGGTCGGGCTATCCTTCTTTTCCTCCGCCTGGCGCAGTAGAAGGGGTAGGCGGGCCAGGTCGGCCCGGAGCAGATAGAGCTCCACGGCCACAAAGGCCAGGAGAAGGATTACCGGCAACTCGAAAAAGAGACCCATACCTCTTAATCGGCCAGAAAAGCCCCCTCCATAAGGGTCATGGCCCTAGGGCCTTGCGCTTATGCCCTGCCGGGCGACAAACCATTTATAGAGGGCCTCGGCCCGGTTGGTGACGGACTCCTGGACCTTGCCCCGCACGAAGGGCAGGCTGGGCACATCGGCGGCGCTGACGACATAGAACAGCAGGGCTTCCTCGGCCTGGACTATCAGGACCCTCACCTTGAGGGCCTTGGGGGAGAGGAGGGGGATGCCCTTGTAGGTCATCTTGGTCAGGTTGATCATCTCCAGGCCAATCCCCTCAGGATAGGCCCGGTAGTCATAGCTGTATTTGTTGGCCCCAAAGGATAGGTCCCGCTGATAGGTGTAATACAGGGCCGAGGCCGGAAGAGGGCCTGTGGCGGGAGCCTGGGCATCAGGCAGGCGCTGGGCGGACTCGGGGCTGTCGATGCGCCAGGACTCGGCATAGAAGGTCCTCATCGTCTGGCGGGAGGCCGACCAGTACTCGATGCCCTCGAGGGAGGAGATGGCCAGCAGGGTCGAGTAGATCCTGCGCAGCTCGGCCTCGGGGGATTCCGGGCTAGGACGGCGAAGGACGTAGAGGGCTTCCACGACAAGGCCGGGCTTTTCCGCCCCCAGGGCAGCGCGCAGGGCCTCTGAGCCGGCATAGGCCGGCAGGATAGAGGGGCCGTCCCCGGCCTTGGCCGTCAGCACAAAGGAATCCTGGGTGGCCAAGGCCTGGGCCGCGGTCGGAGGTATAAGGCTGGCCAGGGAAGGAAGGCGCTTAGGCGGGGTGGCGGCCTCGACGGGAAGGGCCAGGGCGAGGAGGAGGAGGATGCCTCCCACGAGGCGGGCCGAAGAGATCAGGCGCTGGATAGGCGCGGCAAGGGGCTGTTCCATTCCAAGAATATACTATGTCTGGGCCTGGAAATTCGATATCCCCATGTATTAGGCGCGGGAGGCAAAGAAGTCCGGGAGGGTGTAGACATCCTCAACCCCGCTGACCTCGATAGCCCCCATGCCCAAGGCCAGGGCTGGGGCCAGGTCCACGTCGTAGCGGTCCCCCACGGAGATGCAGTCCCCAGGGGCGACCCCAAGACGCTTAGCCGCGAGGGCATAGGGCGCGGGATCGGGCTTGGAGGCCATGCAGTCGTCCAGGCCCACGACGACGGTCACGATAGTCCCGAGGCCCAGGGCGGCAAGGCCCCTGCGGCCCAGCTCGGCAGGGTTGTTGGTCACCAGGGCCAGGCCCAGGCCCAGGTCCGCAAGCGTCTCGGCCAGGCGGGGATCCGGAGTGAGCCATTTCCTTGGGTCGATCAACTCGAGGCGCCAGGCCACGCTGGTGGCGATGTCTACCCCGAAGTCAACGAAGAGGTTGCCCAGGGAGGTGGGCCCCCCACCGGCGGCCCTGCGCTCGGCCCTGCGGGCCTCGAGGACGGCCTTGGTCGCCTCGGGGCTTTCCCCCCGCTCCTGGGCCAGGCGCTCGATAAGGACATCGTTCTGGAAGGCCGCATAGGCCTTATGGGTGTAGAGGGTGCCGTCGAAATCCAGGAGGAGGGCCCGGGGCTTGGCCGGAAGGGCGTGGACCTTCATCAACCGGCGCTATCGGCCTCGGGGCTCGGCCAGGGCAGGGAGGGGGCCTTGGTGTCCCGCTTGTCCATCTGCCGCTTGATCCGCTTGGCCACAAGCTCGCGGTTGTCCAGCATGGAGGACAGGGAGCGGTTGTGGTGGAGGAGGCTGATGATCTGGGCAAAGAGGCCCGTCACGTCGGCCTGGATATACCATTCCTTGGTGAGGAGTTCCTTGTGGAAGACGGCGTTGGTGCCTATCACCCGGTAGAAGAGGCCCTGCTTGTAAGCCGCGTCAAAATCCTCGATCGCCGAGCCTGAGAACAGAGGCAGGGAGGCGGCGCAGATGATGCGGGTGGCCCCGAGCTCCTTGATGTTCTTCATGCCCTTGAGAAGGGTACCCCCCGTCCCGATCATGTCATCGGCCATAAAGACGGTCTTGCCCCGGACATCCCCCAGGAGGCGCATGTCCGTGATGTTCGACTCCGCGGCGTTCTTGGAGACCTTGGAGTAGTCCCTCTCCTTGTAGAGAAGGGCCAGGGGACGCTGGAGGGCGTTGGCGTAGAACTTGTTCCGGTCGACGGCGCCCGTGTCTGGGGAGAGGATAACCAGGTCGTCGTGGGAGATATCCGCTATGCCAATGAGCTTCTCGATTATCTGGAGGGAGGCATGGAGGTTCTCGAGGCGCATCTTCTTGAAGGAATTCTCGATCTCCTTCGAGTGGATGTCCAGGGTGATGATCCGGGCCACCCCCAGGTCCTCGAGGATCTCCGAGACCCGGGCCGCCATCAGGGCCTCACGGCCCTTCTTCTTGTGCTGGCGGGAATAGGGGTAGGAGGGGAGGATCAGGTTGATCCGCTCGGCCCCGGCCTGGGCAGCGGCGTCGATGGCCGCAAATAGGGCAAAGATATGGTCGTTGACCGAGAGGACCCGCTGGGTTGCCCCGTCATTGAAGGCTATAGGCTGGTGGTTCTCTATGTCCTGGATGATAAAGAGGTCCTTGCCCCGGACGGAGTCGAGGATCTCGGTCTTGACCTCGCCGTTGGCGAAGTAGGTGTGGCGGGCGTTTACCCTGAATTGGGGGGAGCGGTACTTGTTGACGTTGCCGGGGATGTACAGGAGGCTGGACTGGATGTCGGTGCTAAAGTTGATCTTCCGGGTCACCAGCTCCTGGGAGATGTGGTAGCGCTGGGCCAGGAGCTCGGTCTTGCGGTCGAAGCGCCGCCGGTAAATGGCTCCGAGCCTTCGTATGACCTGATTGGCCAGGACTTCGCCGCCAGGGCAGGCAAGAATCCCAAGCTTCGTGGGGTCGGAGTAATTCATGGGGGCGCACCTTTGGGAGAGGGGAGTGACACAAAGCTACACTGGGCCGGGCTTGCTGTCAATCCCGGAGGGTCTGGGCCTGGCCCAGGCGGGCACGCTTCGCTTTACGGTTGGGCAAGACCCGTGCTATCCTCATGGCGGCCTTCCCCAGGAGGCGTACCCCCAACCACTGGAGTCACAATGGAACGCACCGTTCTCCGGATGCTCGACGAAGCCGCGGAAAAATGGAAGGACGATCCCTACGCCCTGCGCAAGGGTGACGCAGGCTACGAGCCTGTGTCCTTCGTGGAGGCCCGGGAACGGGCCAGGGAATTCGCCGCCTGGCTGATCGGAAAGGGCTTCCGAAAGGACGAGAGCCTCGCAGTCCTGGGGGAGGGCAGCCCCGAGTGGATCATCGGGGAATTCGGCCTCATCATGGCTGGCTGCGTCTCGGTCCCCCTGTCCATCAAGCTCCTGGCCGAGGAGATCCCCTTCCGCCTCAACCACGCGGAATGCAAGGCCATCCTGACCACCAAGAACCAGCTAGAGAAAGTCCTGGGATCCTTCAAGGACGTGGAAAACAAGTCCATCCTCGTGGTCTACCTGGACGATGACACCGAGGAGGCCCGCACGGTCGCTGCCCGCTTTGGCATCGCCGCGGAGCGGCTCGTGGGCCTCAATGAGGCCCGCGCGGCGGGCAGGACCGCCCTCGCGTCCCCGGACTCGACCGTGGCCAAGGACCTGGCGTCCCGGGTGGCCTCGGCCCGGGAAGACGACACGATCAACATCTGCTATACCTCGGGCACCACGGGCAACCCCAAGGGCATCATGCTCACCCACCTGAACTATTGGACCAATTGCCATGATGCGGTGAAGTTCGCCGACCCCTACCACTACCGCACCCTCCTCATCCTCCCGGTCGACCATTCCTTTGCCCACACCGTGGGCATCTACACCGCCCTGGTCTGCGGCATCTCCCTCTACTTTGTGGACTCCCGGGGGGGCGGCATAGCCACCCTGCGCAACATACCCATCAACCTCAAGGAGACCGAGCCTACCTTCCTCTGCACCGTCCCCGCCCTCTCGGGCAACTTCATGAAGAAGATCATCGCCGGGATCGAGGAGAAGGGCGGCCTGATCGAAAAGATCTTCAAGGCCGGCATCGAGGCGGGCATAGCCTGGAACGGGGACGGCTACAACCGCCCCTCCCTGGCCGTCCGGGCCAAGGCCTTCTTCCCCTATTTTGTGGCCAAGACCCTCATCTTCAAGAAGATCAAGAACATGGTCTTCGGCAAGACCCTCAAGTTCTGCATCGGCGGCGGGGCCCTCCTCGACGTCAAGCAGCAGGAGTTCTTCGCCGCCTTCGGCGCCCCGATCTACCAGGGCTACGGCCTCACCGAGGCGGCGCCGATCATCTCCTCCAACGGCCCGGCCAAGCACAAGTTCGGTACCTCGGGAGCGATCGCCGAGTCCACCGAATGCACTATCCGCAAGGCCGATGGCTCCCTCTGCGCCGTGGGCGAGACCGGGGAGATAGTCATCCGGGGTGGCAACGTGATGAAGGGCTACTTCAAGAACCCCGAGGCCACGGCCCAGGCCCTGCGGGACGGCTGGCTCTGGACAGGGGACCTGGCCTACTACGACGCCGACGGCTTCCTCGTGGTCGTGGGCCGGGAGAAGGCCCTCCTCATAGCCGAGGACGGGGAAAAGTACAGCCCCGAGGACATTGAGGAGGCGGTCACCTTCTCCACTGACGTGATCGACCAGATCATGGTCTACTGCGACCACAAGAAGTACACCACGGCCTTTGTCACCCTGGACGAGACCAAGGTCAAGCGCCTGATCAAGGAAAAGGGCCTAGCCACGACGCCTGCCCTCCTGGACGCCCTCAAGGCCGAGTTCTATGCCTTCCGCTCGGACCCCAAGGCCAAGAAGGTCCAGGGCAACTGGATCCCCTCGGCCTTCCACATCATCCCCGAGGCCTTCAACGACCGGAACGGCACCGTCAACTCGACGATGAAGATCGTCAGGCACCGGATAGGCGTGGTCTACAAGGACCTGATCGACTTTGCCTACACCTCTGAAGGGTTCCGGACAGAGAACGCCCGGAACCTCGAGACCCTTAAAAAGCTATTCAAGCTGGATTGAAGCCCTTTGTCGCCCGGGAATAGAGGGCTATGTCGTCCCGCAGGGTCCAGCCCTGGGACCTCCAGAAGGCCTCGCCGAGCTCATTGCCTCGGATGACCATGAGGTGGCACTTGTCGACTCCCTGGGCGCGCAGGGCCGCAAGGGCGGTCCCGGCCAAAAGGGAGCCCAGGCCCTGGCGGCGGGCCTGGGTGTCGACGGCCAGGTGGTAGAGATAGCCCCTCCGGGTATCGCTCCCGCAGAGAATGGTCCCCGAGAGCCGGCCCGCCTCGTCCTTGGCCACAAAGCAAAGACCCGGATTGGCCTCCAGGAAGGCCCCAATTCTCTCCCGGGAGTCGGCGTCCGAAAGGCCCATCCCGGGGGTCCTTTTCCAAAGGGCCAGGGCGCCATCATAGTCAGCGGGCAAAAAGGCTTCAATCTTGTGCTTCATGAAACTTCTCCTTGCCCAGGATCATGACCTGGCGGAAGGGGCGAAAGCCCAGGGAAGTGTATAGGGAAAGGCTCGCCGGTGTGGGATGGAGGACAAGCCTGGCTAGGCCCAGGGCTGAGGCCTCCTGGATCACCTGGCCCATCAGGGCCCGGGCAAGGCCCCGATGGCGCCACTCGGGACAGGTGTAGACGCTCATCACGTAGCCGTCCCAGCCTCGGCCCGGGTCTTTCCGCGGCCGATCCAGCCTCAGGGCCGCGGTGGCCACAGTCTGCGCCTCATCCTGGGCCAGCCAGGCCTTGAGCCTGCCCCGGGCCATCCAGGCGCAAAAATACGCCTCAAGGCCCTGGCGCCACCCGTCCTCGTTCGGGATGCCCCCATCCTTCACAATGCGCATAAATTCGAGCCTAAGCTCAACGAGGCTTGGAATATCCTGGGATCCAGCGGACCGAAGAACAGGCTGGCTGTCCATGCCTAGCGGCCTGGGTGGAAGAGCCCTAGGCCTGGGACTTGCGCCTGAAAAGCCGCCATCGCAATTTTTTCGTGCCGGTCTTGAGAAGCTTTTTGCCCTCAAAGTCCACAGCCTTCCGGGATGCCAAAAAGGCGTCCATATCGGGGCCAGCCTCGAAGAGGCTCATATCCACGAGAAGCTCCTGGATCCCCGCGTCCTGGAGCTCGAAGAGCATATACCCCAGAAGGTTCGCGATGCGGCTTGGCTGGCGGTACTTGTCCTGGATCCCCAACTCCGAGAGGAGATAGCGTCCCTGGGCATGGGGAAGGGCGATCGAATAGCCTACGTAGCGGCCATCATCCATCAGGCAAAAGAAGAAATCCTCGTCCTTATGCTCATAGGAACCGATTTTGCCTGTGACCTTGTCATGGATAATCCGCGCGTCCTTGGAATCATGCACGAGATGCTGGGTAACGGACATTTTTTCTCCTGGGCCGGGTTTCCGCCTACCCCTATAATATCCTGAAGAGAGGATTAAGCAAGCCGCTTTTCCCTGCCGTGGACCTGCCCCGGCCCTAGGCAATGCACAGGATGAGGTAGGCGCCATCCTTGGCCACCCGGGCAAGGAAGTCCCGGAGCCTCTGGAAATTGAACTCAACGTAATTGAAGCCTTCGTCATCATCGTAACCCGGATAGATGCTGGCCTGGCCCAGGACATGGAGCCGGTAATCCTCGAGCTTGGACTGGAAATCCACCTCCCCCAGGGCCGCAGCCGCGGCCTGGACCTGGCCTGGATCCAGGACCCGGGCCGGACCGGAGCCAAAATCCTCCTCCCCCAAGGGCCGCCCTCCCAGGATAGCGTCATGGTAGGGCCCCTCGCCTTCCTCCGGGGATCCGCAGAGGAGAAAATGGATGGCCGCCCAGGCCTTATCTATGTCAAAGCACAGGTCCTCGTTGTCCAAGGCCAGGGAGAGATAGTCCTCAAGGTCCCGGTCCCCCCTTTCGAGGGCGGCAAGGGTGTCGGAGTCGATGGGAATATAGTAGGCGATCACGGGAGAAATCCTCCTAGACTGGATTGTGCTTGCTGGACACGCGCTGGTCATAGGCCCTGAGAAAATCCGCGATACCCGGCGAGTGCGACCAGAGGCGGGAAAGGTACTTGAGCTCCGCCTCAAAGGCCGCACGGTAGGCCGGAAGGCCCGAGGCATATTCGCAGTTTCGCGCAAGGATGACAAGCCAATCGGGCTTGCCCAGGAGCTCCGTGATCTTCGCGATAGGTCCCTGTATGCGCTCAAGGCTGAGGCTTCCCTCGGCAAAGAGCCGCCCCACCTTGACGAGGTATCGGCCTGCCCATTCCAGAACCATGTCCTGGTCGGCAATCGCATCCATTCCCAGGATAAGCTCACAATCCTTTCGGATGGCCGTAGCCTCTCCAGATTCCCGCCCTGCGAGGGCCGCGAGGCCTGGGCTGGAATCCCCCTCGGCGATCCGCTCGGCGGCCCACTCGAGGCAGGAGGCATAGCCTGTACCCAGGTGTCGGGCGGAAAGAAGCGCGTCCACAAGGTCGAGTTCCGTTTTTTTCATGATTTTCCTCTGGTCCCTAGGCGATGGAGCGGGCTTTCAGGATATCAAGAAAGCCCTCGTCGCCCAGCTTAACCATGAGGGGATGGGCCAGGTCGAGGCCACTGTCCCCTAAACATCGAGCGAGGGGCCGTATGGAGACAAGATTATCCAGCATCAGGAAGCTCTTGCCCAGGCAAAGGACCTCCCAGGCAAGATAATCGATGAGGTGGAGCCAGATCTCGTCCCTTTCCGGCTCTGAGGGGAAGTGCGCATGGATCAGTTTGGAGACTCTCGGACCATGGGATGCCGAGATGACAAAGGCCAGGACTGCGTCGTCGGCCTGGGCGATTGCCATGGCCTCAACACTTGCCCTATCCCAGACTCCTCCGGGATTGAGGCGGGAAAAGATATCCCGCCTTTCCTCGTCGCCTT
>JAKPBN010000252.1 GCA_029778945.1 Spirochaetota bacterium | reverse complement strand
TTGCGCTGTCCCAGCCTGGAGGGGCGGGTTGCATGTTGGTTATCCGGTCCGAGAGCTTGACCATCCAGATCACGGGCTCGCAAGCCTTGATCCTGGCCAGGCTGTCCGCCATGCGGTCCTCCTTGGCCAGCCCGCTGTTTTTCGTCAAGGCGAGGACGCCCGACGCGACCCGGCTCCCAAAGGCGGCTTCCAGGTCCCCGTAGCTTGTCGGGGTGTCCTCGAGGGTGTCGTGCAGCAAGGCGCACTGGATCCCCAGGTCCATCTCCTCAGGTCCCAGGTCCGATTGCTGGAAGGCGTTGAGCAGCTCCATGGAGACTAGGCCCAGGTGCATGAGGTAGGAGATGTCCGTGCCCGGCACAAGCTGGCCTGCGTGGGCTATGGCGGCGTATTTATAGGCCCTGACATAGCATTCGGGATCCCAGTGATATCTTGCCGGCATCGGCCCTCCTTGGCTCGGCTAAATTTGGATAGCCCTAATTGTCAGGGCTGTCCTGGATCTTCTGGAAGAGGAAATCCATGAGGAGCCTGGAGTACTTGTCCAGCATGATAGAGTAGACAAGCCAGGAGATCACGCTGATCAGCACCGGAAGGACCATGTTCAGGACCGCCCGGAAAGTCAGGAGGCCGGCATTCCGGCCTTCCACCAATTTGTAGATCTGCTCGCCCGAGTAAAAGAGGGTGACCGCCAGGAGGATGAACATGAGGACCCGATAGATGGTGGAGTAGTAGGTCCTGATCTTGATGGTTGAGGTGTTGTCGTTGTTGTCGGCCAGGGTCGCGGCGCAGAAAATCTCCGAGTAGCCTGTGCCGCTGCCTATGGTGGCCTTCAGGATATGGGCATTGTCCTTGCGGCTGTAGGTGATGGGGATATGGACGGTCTTCAAGAGGTTTTTCTTGGTGATATGGCTCGTGCTGCCCTGCAGAAGGCCGAGCCGATGGTTGATTTTCGCAAGCTGCATCTTGATGATCGAAGTGTGTCTCATCCAATCCTCGCTCTACTGGCGCGTGGCCGGGATAAATGCTGTCTTGAGGGCCTTGCCATCCTGGTCCCTGAAGCTCAGGGAGAGGCCCTTGGCGCTAGCCTCGAGGTCGAGCCAGCCAAAGATGCCCCGCTGGAACCAGAGGGACCAGGGGGAGACATGGGAGGGCACGGGGTCGGGGAAGCCGCCCATCGCTCCTATTGTCGCATAGCTTACGCCGTCCTTTTTCAGGAGCTCCATGTAGTGGTTGTGGCCCTGGACCACCAGGTCGACCTTGTGCCTTTCCAGGATGGGGGCGACCGCGGCCAGGTTGTCCCTGTGGTCGTACCAGGGCATCCCGGTGTCCCCGTCGACATAGCCTGAGGAGGCGAAGAAGGAGTGGGAGAGGACGATGATCCGCTTGCCTGAGGGGATGGCGGCTAGGGTCTTCTCGAGCCAGGCCCTCTGGCGGGAGCCAAAGCCCTCGGGACCCCAGCTTAGGTTGAGGACGACGATCCATGCAGGGCCAGCGTCGATGGAGTAGTAGAAGGGGCTCCCGGAGTCGCTGGAAAGGCCCTTGGGGAAGAAGTAGCGGCGGAAGTGGTATTCCCCGTCGATGATCGCGTCATGGTTGCCCAGGATGGGCCTGAAGGCTGTCTTGCCCAGGTGGGCAAGGATATCCGTGGCCTCGGCCCGCCACTCGGCGTCGTTCCAGCCCATCTGGGTCTGGTCACCGAGGAGGAAAAAGGCGTCGGGCCTGGCGGCGGCCACAGAGTCCAGGATGGCCGTCCGCTCTTCCTTGGCCGCGTTGTCCGCGCCCCAATGGGGGTCCGAGGAGAGGGCGAGGCGGAGGATGGGGCCGTCGGGGCCCGAGGTCCCGGGCACAAGGCCCTTGGAGGGGTCCAGGAGATTGAGCGCCGGGACAGGGCCGGCCACCCGATGGGCCTTGGTGTAGATAGTGCCAAAGAGGATGAGGATGGCCGCCACGGCCAGGATGCCGAGGCCCGTGGACACCCAGCCCAGGATTCTTCCCGGCCGGCTCGCCTCGGCCTTGAAGGCCAGGGAGAGGAGGGCCAGGACGAGGGGCAGGAGGCCAAGGCCGGCTATCGCGAGGT
>JAKPBN010000251.1 GCA_029778945.1 Spirochaetota bacterium | reverse complement strand
CCAATGGAGCCTTTCCCTCACGGCCGAGGCCCCCCCGGGCCGGGGCCTTGTCCTGGGTCGGGAGCTAATTCTGCGGCCCGCCATGAGCCTCGGTCTTGGCCAGACCGAGGACCAGGCCTATCCCCGCCTCGAGCTCGAGCTTGAGCTCGGTCTTGAGGAGGGGCTTGGAATGGGCGAGTCCTTGAGGCTCTCCGCAAGCCTGGAAGGCCTGGGGCTCTCCATCCTCGCCCCTGGCGCCGCGGGGCCGCCGTGGAGGCTCGGCCTTGTCTGGAGGCGGGCCCTCCCGGGGCCACCTGGGCCCCTCGGACCGCCAGTCCCGTCCGAACCTTGATTCAGGCTCCGGGGAAAAGGATACTCCTAGACGAGGGAAATTGTGCCATGGCCGCCTAGACGGTGTGGCATAGGAGCAAAGGAATGATCCGAGAGCAATGGTATGTGGTCCTGGAGTCTAAGGAACTGGGCAAGAAGCCCCTTGGGGTGACAAGGCTGGGGGAGCGCCTCGTCTTCTGGCGGGACAAGGCCGGCAAGGCGGTCTGCCATTTCGACATCTGTGCCCATCGGGGAGCCTCCCTGGCCCTGGGCAAGGTAGTCTGCGGGGAGGCTATCCAATGCCCCTTCCACGGCCTTGAGTATGACCCCTCGGGCCGGTGCCGCCTGATACCGGCTAACGGAAAAGCCGCCCCGGTGCCCGAGGAATTCCGCATGCCCACCTACAGGACCCACGAGGAGGCGGGCTTTATCTGGATCTACTGGGGCTCAGGCGAGCCCGAGGCCCCGCCCAAATTCTTTGATGATATTGGCCCCGACCTGGTGTGGACCACGGTCCAGGATCCCTGGAAGTGCTTCTATAGCCGGGCTATAGAGAACCAGCTCGACATGGCCCATCTACCCTTTGTCCACCAAAGCACGATTGGCCGGGGAAATCGGACCGTGGTCGATGGCCCCGGCATCCTCCATGTGGAGGAGGGCTTCTTTGTCTATGTCTATAACCGCCCGGACGATGGCAGCCCTCGCCGCTCCACCGAGGAGGTTCCGGCCCCTGATCCCAGCCGGAGCTATAAGCTGGAGTTCCGCTTTCCCAACCTCTGGGAGAACCGCATCGCCGGCAAGATGCGCGTCCTCGCGGCCTTTGTCCCCGTGGATGAGGAGCACTGCATCCTCTACCTGCGCTATTACCATGGCTTTATGAAGGCCCCGGTCCTGCGCCAGCTCATGGGCTTCCTGGGTGGGAGGCTCAATCTCCTCGTGGCCCACCAGGATAGGCGCATTGTCGAGACCGAATTGCCCAAGGGCGACGGCAGCGGCAAGGGGGAGAGGCTCTTTCCCGGGGACAGGCCCATCATGGAATACCGCAAGATGCGGGTGGAGGCCCTGAAGCGGCCCGGTGCCCGGGGGCCCGCCTAGAGGCCCGGGAGCCTAGACCCTCAGGCCCGCATAGTGGCGGGCAACGATAGCCCTGAGCTCGGCCATGGCCCCCGGGAGGCCCGTGACCAGGGAGCGGCTGGAAAAGGGGCTGTAGGGTTTTCCGTCGATAGTCGACACCTCGCAGCCCGTCTCCTCGAGAAGGAGGAGGGCCGCCCCCACGTCATAGGGCTGGAGGTCGACTTCCCAAAAGGCCTGGATCCAGCCCCCTGCCACCAGGGCCAGGTCGAGGGCGGCCGAGCCCAGGCGCCGGATGTCCCGGGAGGCCGTGAGGACCTCGTCCATGGCCTTATAGAAGGCCTCCCGGGTGTCCGGGGAGCGGTAGGGTGTGCCCGTATCCACCAGGGCGGCCTGGAGGGGGCAGGCCTGGGCCCGGGGGAGGGCCAGCGGAGAGGCGGGGCCGGGGAAGTCCCGGGGCCTTTCCCCCAGCCTGTGGTAGGCTCCCGCCCCCCGGGCCGCCCAAAACCATTCCCCCGCGACGGGGCGGAGGATAGCCGAAAGGAGGGGTTTCTCGCCCTCATAGAGGGCCACGGAGACGCAAAACCAATCCAGGCCCGAGAGATAGTTTGTGGTCCCGTCGATGGGATCCACAACCCAGGTCAGGTCCTTGCGCTCCTTCCGGGTCTCCTCCCCATAGAAACCCGAGCCGGGCACCAGGTCCAGGAGGACTTCGGCGAGGCGGCGCTCGGACTCCACATCCACAAAGGAGACGAGCTCCTTGGAGCTTTTCTCGTTTCCCCAGCCCGGCCCCTGGGCCCGCCAGTGGCCCTTCTGGAATTCCCCAACCTCCTCCATGGCCTTGCAGAGGCCGGAGAGGATCCTGTCGCGCTCGGAAATTTGCATTGGGGGAGGATAGACCGGGGCGGCCGCCCTCCGCAAGGCTTCACCTTCCAGGAGAAAGGCGCTATCATTAAGGCCTTTCCGCAGGAGGATGAGCTAGATGCGATTCGAGGCCGGGCACAGCGCCCTTCTCGTGGTTGATGTCCAGAACGATTTCTGCCCCGGCGGAGCCCTGGGCGTGCCTGACGGGGACGCCGTGGTGGGCCCGGTCAACCGCCTGACGCGCCACTTCCGCCATATCGTCTTTACCCAGGACTGGCATCCGGCGGACCATGTGTCCTTTGCCTCGGCCTGGGGGCGCAAGGTCTATGAGAGCGTGGAGACCGAGCACGGGACCCAGGTCCTCTGGCCCGAGCACTGCGTCCAGGGCTCGCGCGGGGCCGCCCTCCATCCCGGACTGCGGGTCGAGGCAGCCTCCCTCATCCTCCGCAAGGGCATGGTCAAGGGCCTGGATTCCTATTCCGCCCTCTTCGAGAACGATAGGGTCACGCCCACGGGGCTTGAGGGCTGGCTCCGGACCCTGGGGGTCCATTCCCTCTGGCTCACGGGCCTGGCCACGGACTATTGCGTGCGTTATACGGCCCTGGACGCCCTGCGCCTGGGCTTTGAGGTGGTCGTCGTCCAGGACGCTGTCCGGGGAGTCGATGTGCCCGCGGGAAGGGAGGCCAAGGTGGTAAACGAGCTCAAGGGCCTTGGGGCCCTCTTTGTGTCCTCCCAGATCCTCGGGGAGGGCCAGGTCCCATGACAAGCGCCCTCTTCACGGATTTCTACGAGCTCACCATGGCCCAGGGCTTCTGGAAGGCCGGGGACAGGCGCAAGGCCGTCTTTGACGTCTTCTTCCGGCGCCAGCCCTT
>JAKPBN010000242.1 GCA_029778945.1 Spirochaetota bacterium | reverse complement strand
ACCAAGGGCCAGAGCCTCGAGAGCCCCGCCGGCGCCGGCGGCACGAGCCTCATGCGCGCCATCGAGGACGCCGCCCGCAAGGCCGGGGTCAAGTTCCTCCACAACTACCACATGGACACCATCTACCGGGAGAAGCCCAACGCCGGCAAGGTCGTGGGCATCTCCGCCCACTACACCCCCACGATCCTCCCGGGCGCCACGGTTCCCCTCAAGAGCTTCCGCACCGATGGCAACATCGACAAGAGCGCCAAGACCGTCACGGTCAAGGCCAAGAAGTCCATCATCATCGGGACCGGCGGCTGCACGGGCAACGTGAACATGCGCCGGATGAACGATCCCCGCCTCACGGAGGAGATGCCCCTGGCCGGGGACGAGTTCTCCCCCCAGGACGGCTCGGGCGAGCTCGCCGCCATGGCCATCGGCGCCACCCTCTGGGGCAACGCCAACCAGACCATGGACCGCAACGGCTCCCTGCGCAAGCGGCCCATCATCGGCACCCGCACCAACTATGTGGGCTGGACCAAGGACTCCCCCATCTACCCCAAGGTCAAGGCCTCGGGCCTCAATGTCCGCACCTGGCAGGATGCCATCATCGTCAACCAGATGGGCAAGCGCTTCTACAACGAGATGGAGGACGGCTACCCGAACGGCACGACCGAGGGCTTCCTCAAGCCCTATGTCCAGGGAGACTGGCGCAACGCCCAGAACATCAAGTATCGGCCCATGAACTATCCGGACGCGGCCCTGGCCATCAACGAGGGCTCGGCGGCCCCCGACTTTGGCGCCGGCCCCCAGTGGGCCATCTTTGACAGCGAGGCGGTCAAGCGCGAGAAGTGGGTGGTCGACGGGACCGTGACCCACCCGGACTACTTCTTCTCCGCCCCGACCCTGGCCGAGCTCGCCGCCAAGATCGCGGCCTGCCCCTACTCCAAGGTCAAGATGCCCGCGGCCAACCTCGAGGCGACCGTGGCCGAGTACAACAAGGCCGTGGACGCCGGCGTGGACGAGGCCTTTGGCAAGCCCAAGCCCCAGTTCAAGATCGAGGCCGGCCCCTTCTACGCGGCCTGGGCGACGATCACGGTGCACGACACCTACTCTGGCCTCAGGATCAACATGAAGTGCCAGGTCATGACCCTCGACGGGGATGTCATCCCCGGTCTCTATTGCGGTGGCGAGTCCGCCGCGGGCTGCAGCCAGCACGGCCTGGCCCGCTGTCTTGCCCAGGGCTACATAGCCGGCGCCGAGGCGGCCAAGTAAGCCTATCCGGGGCGGCCTCCTAGGGGGGCCGCCCTTTCTTCCGGGAGCATGTGATGGCTTTTGTTCGTGGCCCCAGGGCCTATACGGTTCTCTTTGCGCTGGGCCTGGGGCTTCTGGTCCTGGGCTCCTGCCTTTCCAGTTCGGGGAATGAGGGCTCCGCTGTAGCCACCCTCGCCCAGCAGGGCGCCGGTATCAGGCTTGTCCCGATCTCCTGGAGCCAGGCCCCCCGGGCAGAGGCCCCTGGGATCGCTTCCCTTCCGGCCCGCCAGCCCTGGACCCTGATCGAGGCCCCCTCCGCGGTATCCGGGGCGACCGCGGCCCAGGATGCCAAGCCCGCGGCTCCGGCGGCCGTCTCCGCCGCCAGTTCCCTCACCGAGGCCGACGGGGCGGCCTATTGCCTCAAATGCCATGGCCCGATCGAGAAGCTCCAGGAAAAGACCAAGGGCTTTATCTCCGAATGGGACGAGCCCGTGAATCCCCACATATTTGTCCCCCATGACTCCACCTCGGTCGCCGACTGCTCCCAGTGCCACAAGGCCCATCCCATACCCTATACCCCGGGCTCGGCGGGCCCCAAGCCCAAGCTCCAGTACTGCTATTCCTGCCACCACACCGAGCAGCTTGTCAGCTGCAAGGAATGCCATAGGGAATAATCGGCGGCCCTCGCCGCCGGAGGGCGGGCCAAGGCTTGGCGGGCCGTGGCCCCTGCTGTTACTATCCAGGCCTTATGTCCTTCCAAAACCCCCAAGCCAGGGGCCGGGATGACGGTCTTGATCCCGGGCGCCGCCGCCGGGAAAACCGCAATACCGCGAGCTTCCTCCTGGGCTTTCTCGCGCTATGCGGAGGCCTGGCCCTCTACAATGCCGAATTCTATTTCTGGACAATCGAGCTGGCCTGCGGGGTGGTCTATGTGGCCATCTTCATGTTTGCCCTGGGCATCCATGACTACTCCGAGGATAAGTCGGCCCTCCTTTGGGGGACGACCTTCCTCTCCACCTTTGTCTTTGACGTCTTCTACGGCTATGTGACCACCACTTCCGGCGGCCCGGGCTTTCGCCTGGCCGCCCCGGGCCTCTTTCTCTGGATCTGCACCCAATGGTACCAGGCCTCCACCTTCCTGGTGATCATCAAGCGCAGGAGAGCCTCGGCGAGCCTCCTCGCGGTGATCCTCGTCTGCTCCACGATAGGCCTTGTCCTCCTGGGCATCCAGTTCCTCTGGCCTGGCATTCCCCGGGCCCTAGCCGGGCCCTGGCGGACCTGGTATCTGGGCATTCACACCCTGGGCTTTCTGGGCATCTATGGCTACATGGCCCTTAGCTTCCTCAAGACCTGGCGGGAGGAGCCCGAGTATTTCGCCGTCCGGACCATGGTCTCCCTGGTCCTATCCTGCCTGGCTTGCCTCGGACTCATGTTCTCGATGGACGCCCCGGTCTGGCTCTCCTTTGTCTTCTCCTACCTGCGCTTTGTCGCCCTCTGCCTCTGCTACAGCGCGAATGTCACCTTTATACTCCTTTCGCCCTACCGGGCCCTCTACGGCAAGCTGAGCGCCCGGGCCGACGAGCTGGCCGGCGCCAACGCCACCCTGAGCGCCGCCCTGGCGGAAAAGGAAGTCCTCCTCGGAGAGGTCCACCACCGGGTCAAGAACAACCTCCAGGTGGTCTCGAGCCTTCTTAGCCTCCAGGCCTGGAGCCATGAGGACCCAAAGCTCAGGGCGGCCTTCGCGGAGAGCCAGAGCCGGATCAGGACCATGGCCGTGGTCCACGAGATGCTCTACCAGAACAAGTCCTTTGCCGCGATCGACCTGGCCGAGTACCTGGAGCGGATGGTCGGGGAAATCCACTCGGCCTCGGGCCGGCCCGAGATCCGGGCCCGCTTTGACTGCCAGGCCATCCTCGTCCCCATCGACCAGGCCATACCCTGCGGCCTCATAGTGAACGAGGTGGTGACCAACTCCTTCAAGCATGCCTTCCCTGGGGCCAGGGCCGGGACAATCAGGGTGGGCCTTGGCCTGGACCAGGGCCAGGTAGAGCTCAGGATCGAGGACGACGGGGTGGGCTTCCCCGGGGGCCTGGCCCTCGAGGGGGGCAGGACCCTCGGCTATTCCCTCGTCCAGAGCCTATCCCGCCAGGTAGGTGGAAGCTATGAGCTCTCCGGCGGGGCCGGGACGAGATTCTCCTTGCGCTTTCCCCTCAACGCCGAGGTCCGCGTGTGAGGGTCCCTTTCGAGCTTGCCCTTTGACCCCATGTCCCGCTAGGATGGGAAGTCCATGAAACCCCATCCCCTGGCCCTCGCGGCCCTGGCCCTCCTCCTCTTCCTCCTTCCTCTTCCCCTCTCGGCCGAGAGGCTCGACTTCTCCGAGATCTGGGCCTACCTCATGGACGGGGAAGAGCGCTACCTCGATCCGGCCCTGCCCATCTCCGACCTCGCCTATTTTGGGGCAGGCATCAATTCCCAGGGCCGCCTCTCGGGCATCCCCGACCGCTCGAGGCTCGGGGCCTACCCGGGCAGGGTCCACCTCGTGATAGCCGAACTGGGCAACTATGCCCTTCTGCACTTCTGCATGGACCCTTCCCTGCCCCTGCGGGAGGTCCTCATAGCCGACATTGTCCAGGGCGCGGCGGCCTTTGACGGGGTCCAGATCGACTTTGAGTCCGTGGCCGCCAAGGATTATGACAATTACCAGGAATTTATCCGCCTCCTCAAGGCCGGCCTGGGCTCCAAGACCCTGAGCGTGGCCCTGCCGGCCTGCACCAAGCCCGAGCTCGACCGCTTTGGCTACGAGAGGGTGGGGGCCGTGGCCGACAAGGTTGTCATCATGGCCTATGACGAGCACTGGAGCGGCAGCGAGCCCGGGCCCGTCTCCTCCCTCGAGTGGAGCCGCAAGGTGGCCGCCTATGCCCTGTCCAGGCTGGCCCCGGCCAAGCTTGTGATGGGCTCGCCCCTCTATGGCCGGGCCTGGGCGGACAAGAGCCTTTCCCGGGCCTACAAGTACTCAAGCCTCGCTGGCCTCCTGGGGGAAAAGCCCCAGGTGCCCATCCAGAGGCAGGAGGGCATACCCTTCGCGGAGTACCAGGAGACGGTGACCGTCAAGGTCTTCTTTGACGACGCGGCCTCCCTGGCCGCCCGCCTGGGGGACTGGCGTCTGGCCACGGTGAGGAACATAGGCTTCTGGCGCCTGGGCCAGGAGGATCCCGCCCTCTGGCCCAGCCTGGCCTTGACCCCGAGGGCCCAGGACCTGGCGGCTGGCCCGGCCGGGGCGGGCAAATAGAAAGGGGGGCCGTGGCCTCGCTTGATCTCCGCCTCCGGACAGGCTAGCCTTAGGCTTCATGTTTCCATTCCAAGGAGGAATGATGATGAAGCGCCTATCCATCCTGGCCCTGGCCCTAGCCCTTGCCCCGATGTTCCTTGCGGCCGAGACTATCCCCGTCCTCAAGGCCAACGCCGAGGCGGCGGTCAAGGCCGCGAACGCCGCTCCCACCGACTATGCCTCCAACTGGAAGGCGTCCATGGCCCTCAGGAAATATGGGGCCGAGCTTGTGAGCCAAAAGGCCGAGGGCTGGAAGGACACCGCCAAGGTCGCCGCCAAGGAAGGGATGAAGTACGGGGAGATAGCCCAGAAGCTCAACCCCAATGGCGTGGAAGGCTGGTACTGGTATGGGGTCTGCGTGGGCACCTACTCGGACTGCGTCTCCATCCTCACCGCCCTGGGAGAGGGCCTCAAGGGCAAGACCCAGAAGGGCTTTGAGATGGCCTACAACACCAACAAGGGATATGAGAACGGGGATCCCATCATCTCCCTCGGGCGCTTCTGGCAGGTCCTGCCTGGAATCGCCGGCCGGGACGTGAAAAAGGCCGAGGCCCTCTTCACCGAGTACATCACGACCTATGGGACCGGCAAGGCTCCCAACAAGGACGCCTGGTATTACCGGGGCCTCCTCTACAAGGACGCCGGCAGGACCGCCGAGGCCCGGGCCGACCTCACGAAAGCCGCGGAAATGGGCAACAAGGATGCCGCCGCTGCCCTCGCGGAGATCAAGTAGCTCCCTCGCCCGAGCCTGGCCTCTGGCTATCCTGAGGCCAGGCTCCGGAGCTTCTCGAGTAGTCCGGCCCTCACGGGGATGCCTTTGGACAGGTTCTCGGCCCTGATTGAGGCCCGGCCTTCCCCAGGGAAGTGGATGGCCCCAAAGCCTTCGGCTAGGCTAGCTCTGTGGATCCTCTCAGCCATCTCCTCGACAGCGTCCCGGATGGCCGTGGGGCCCTCGACCCTTCCTAGGCGCCCGAGATCAAAGGCGAGAAAGACCTGGGAGAGGCCGTACTCCCCTTCCTGTTTTCCCACCCCGCCTGTGCTCAGTCCGCCCGAGAGGATAGTCGCGGCGAGGTCGAGGAGGAGGGAGAGGCCAGAGCCCTTCCAGTAGCCGATCGGAAGGGGACGTTGGGAAGCCAGGATCGAGGCCGCGACCCGGGTAAGCTTGCCCTCCCCGTCATAGCCCCCTTCCACGGGCAGGACCTCTCCCCGGGCCGCATAGGCCTCCAGCTTGCCATAGGAGAACTGGGACATGGCCATGTCGAGGAGCACATGGCCACCTTCCCGGGGCACAGCGATGACAAGGGGATTATTGCCAAGGAGGGCCTCCCGGCTTCCCCAGGCAGGAAGGTTCGGGATTGTGTTGGTCCAGCACAGGCCAATGCAGCCCTCATCGGCGGCGCGCAACCCATACTGGCCGGCCCGCATCCAGTGGTTGGTGTTGGATAGGGCGACGCAGCCCAGGCCCGAGACCCTGGCCAGGGCCACGGCCCGGTCCATCGACTCAAGGGCATTGAGGTTGCCAGGGCCAAGATTACCGTCCCAGCGTTCCCAGGCGCCAAGGGAGGCCACCAGGCTCGGCTTGGCGCCTGCCTTCACCCAGCCCTTCTCCAGGTAGGATACGAAGCGGGGAAATCGCTCGAGGCCGTGGGTGTAGACCCCGTCCAGGTCGGCCTCCGCGAAGAGGCGGGCACACTCCCGGGCGCGTTCAGGGGAAAAACCCCGCAAGACGAGGGCCGATGCCATCAATCCTCGCGCCTCCTCGGGGTCAAGGCGGGATAGCTCCATTGCGGTGACGGGCTTAGGATCCAAGGCTTCCTCCTAATCCCCCCTTGGCGGCGAAGGATTTAATCCTATACTCGCCTACTGGCAGGCCGACCACAAGGCCGACCCCGAGCTGGGGGACCAGGAAGCCCTGCCGGGGAATGGCCACGGCTAAGTACGCCGCCGCTGCCCTCGCGGAGCGGAAGTAGGCCTGTTTTGCCTTCCCCCCCCGATAGGAAAGCGATAAAGCCTTGACACTGTTCTGACGCATGATATCATCGTAGCCAATAAATAATTATAGAATCACCTAGCCCCCTAGGGAGGATGTCGATGGACAAGCTCCTTAAAAGCCTGGAAAACCGGCTCGACATGGATGAGGTCGTACAACTTGCCTCTTCCCTTGTGGCGATCGAGAGCCACCGGGATGCCCCGGGCAGGGAGGGGCCATGCTCCCGGAAGATAGCCTCGGTCTTCGAGGCCTGGGGCCTTGAGGTCTCCCTCCATGATGTCCTCGAGGGCCGGCCCAACGTCCAGGCCATCCTCCGCGGCTCGGGAGGCGGTCCCTCCCTGATGCTCAATGGCCATGTCGACACGGTGACGGCCTACGAGATGGACTATCCCCCCTTCAAGCCCTTTGTCCGGGAGGGCCTCCTCTACGGCCGGGGCGCGGTGGACATGAAGGGCGCGATAGCCTGCATGATGACGGCCATGCGCCTCCTCAAGGAGGAGGACCTGAAGCTCAAGGGGGATGTCCTCTTCGCGGGGGTGATCAACGAGGAGGACCGCTCCGAGGGCACCGAATACCTCGTGCGCCATGGCCCCCGGGCCGACCGCTGCGTGGTCGGGGAGCCCACGGGCCTGGCCATCATGGC
>JAKPBN010000216.1 GCA_029778945.1 Spirochaetota bacterium | reverse complement strand
CCTGCGCAAGGCCTCCTTCGAGGGAGCCCACGGCTATTCGATCGATCCAAGGAGCAACCGGATCGAGAAGGCCATCTTCTCTGTGCCCGATGTTCTAGCCCTCGTGGAGTGCTTTGATATCGTGATCAAGGAGCCTTGATGGAAGACAGGGAGGGCAGGGATGCCCAGAGGGAAGGCTGGGACAAGGCCTGGGAAGGCCTGATAGGCCGCGGCGCCGGGGCCCCTGGGCCCGGCCAGGATGATTGGCTCGAAGCCTATTCTTCCCGCCTCGAGGCGGCCAAGGGAGGCCTAGTCCTCGACCTCGGCTGCGGTCTTGGAAACGACACCGACTGGCTTCTCGAGCGGGGCCACCGGGTTGTGGCCTGCGACTATTCAAGGCCGGCCCTCGAGGCTGTCGCAAGGAGGCATCCCGGACTTGAGACTCGGTGCCTCGACCTGCGGGATGAATTGCCCTTTGGGGATGCTTCGGCCGCAATTGCCATAGCCGACCTCAGCCTCCACTATTTCTTCCTGGAAGAGACTCGAAGAATCGTGGCCGGTATTTCCCGGGTCCTCGTGCCCCAGGGCCTTTTGCTCTGCCGGGTCAACTCCACCAAGGATGTAAACCATGGGGCGGGCCGGGGCCTCGAGTTGGAGCCGGGGTTTTTCTTCCATGAGGGCTGCTATAAGCGGTTTTTTAGCCGAGCCGGCCTCGAGGCGGTCTTTTCCAAGGATTGGATAGAGATCGCAGGCAGCGAAAAATCCATCCACCGGTTTGGCCAAGAGAAATGGCTCTGGGAGGTGGCCCTGGAGAAACCCGGTCCTTCCAGCGTTTGCAAAGCCAGGAATATGGGCTAAACTTATATCCGGGTGCCCCTTGCAGGCGGCCGATTACCAAGCTATCGCGGGCCAGGGCCCGCGGATATCTAATAATGTGCCCGTTCATGACGGGAGGAATGGCCTTTGTGTTCGTAACGTACCATCTTGTCGAGGACGACGAGGAAAGGCGGGATATCTTTTCCCGCCTCAATCCCGGAGGAGTCTGGGATAAGGCTGATGTTGAGGCCATGGCTATCGCCCAGGCCGATGACGCACCCCTAGCCTTTGTCATCTCTACATCCCATGGTCCGAGAGTCTCTAAACTGATCCATGCGCACTTCCCCGCAGAACCGGAAAAGGACGAGATCTGGCTCCATCTCCTCGATTATCTTGCCTGGGAAGTCCTTTGCATGGGCAAGAGCTTCCTGGTGCTGGACAATCTTGTCGCTATCAGGCCCCTGGCTCGATGTTTCCGGGACAGCGGCCTCGACCTGGCCCACCCCCTCATGGTCAAGCTGGGTGACGAGGGCTTTCTTGATCTCCTGAAGGCCCGTTCCATCGCCTAGGGACCAGAGGAAAAGCATGAAAAAAACAGAACTCGACCTTGTGGATGCGCTTTTTTCCGCCCGGCACCTGGGCACAGGCTATGCCTCATGCCTCGAATGGGCAGCCGAGCGGATCGCCGAGGGGGATTCCAGCCCGGCCCTCAGGGCCCTCGCAGGGCGGGAGCCAGGAGATGCTACGGTAATCCGGAAGGATTGCGAGCTCATCCTGGGAATGGATGCGATTGCCGACCAGGACATGGTTCTGGAATGGGCCGGCCGATACCTGGCCAAGGCGGGAAGGCTCTTTGCCGAGGGAAGCCTCGGCCTTGAGCGCATACAGGGACCCATCGCGAAGATCACGGAGCTCCTGGGCAAGCCCGATTGGCTTGTCATCCTTGCGCGAAACTGCGAATATGCCTCGGGCCTTCCGGCCTACCGCGCGGCCTTTGAGGCGGAGCTCAAGTACCTTTCCCGCCTTTGGTCCCACGCCCAGGGAATCGCGGACTTTCTCAGGGCCTATGACCAGCGCGTGTCCAGCAAGCACAACCCCGTCTAGGAGGATTTCTCCTGTGATCGCTTACTACATC
>JAKPBN010000204.1 GCA_029778945.1 Spirochaetota bacterium | reverse complement strand
AGGGTCCTTCCCGCCCAGGATGAGCACCAAGCATTGCTCCTGGACCGAGCTACCGGCTCCCATGGATATCTTGATGGACGGCAGGAAGAGCCAGGCAATTATCCGGAAAACGGTTTCCCGGCCAGTCCCTGCCCAGGATTGTGACCCTAGTCAAGTTTTTTGCAGCGAGGAGTAAAAGCGGGGTCAGACCCCAAAAAAAAGCGACCCGCAAGGCGGGTCGCTTTTTTTAGCTCAGGATTGCTTATTTCTTGAACTTAACCTTGGTCTCGGCGAGGGCCATCTTGTAGGCCATCTGGAGCTCGAGGCTGTAGTGCTGGAAATCGGAGTAGGTGGCGCCGGAGACGGCGTCGGCCACAACGTAGACACTGTCCTCGGGGACGGTATAGGCGGCCACGGAGGCGGAAGCATCGATCTTCTTGTCTTCCTTGAGGGTCACCTTGACCTTCTTGAGGGTGGCGGCGGCGAAGTCAGCCGTGGGGTTGGCCTTGAAGAAGGCGAGGGTCGCCTGGTTGTTGTACCTGTAGCCGATCGAGTTGTCGTTCAGGGGCATATAGTTGGCGGCGGGATTGGCCTTGTCCATATTGCCATAGTGGACGGTCTCGGAGGCCTTCTTGCCGACCGTGACGGTAAGACCATCGATCTTCACGTTTACCAGGGCATCGGCCTTGGCAGCCTTCACATAGGCTTCGGCGCGGATCGGGTTGCCCATGAGGCCCTCGAAATCCCGCTCAAACTGCCTGGCGGGGCGGACAAAGCCGTCCTTGGCAGGGGTATACTGGGACCACACGCCTACGTTGTTCTGGACATTGTAGATGTAGAACATATAGCCCTTGATCTGGGGATTGGGGTTCGCGAGATTGGCGAAGGGATCGGGCACCCGGACAATCGCGCCGTCCACAATGGACTTGCCATCGGGGGAGTTGTTCTCGGCCCATCCGCCGGGACCCTGCCACTCGGCGATGGAGGCGCTCACGACCTTTCCGGCCTTGTCGATGGTTACGGTAGCTTCACCAATGTAGCCTCCCTGGTGGGCGACAAAATACTTGGTTGCAGTCTGGGCAGAGAGAGCCCCAGCGAGGGCAATGACTGCGAGGGCGACGATGATCTTCTTCATACAGCCTCCGTGAAGGTCGGGACCAGGAATTGCGGGGTCAGACCCCTGCCGCAGTTTGCGGCAGGGCTATAGTATGCAGAAAAGCTCATATTTGTCACCCCCCATTTATCGATAAAAATGGAATTTTGAATCTCTTTGGAGATACAAAACGCGGGATTCCTCCAAGGCCCCGAATTGACGGGCGGCCCGCTTTTCGACACAATGATCCATCCTGCGCGCAACCTGCCTATCCGCGGGGGCGCAACCTGAAGTTCCGGAGCACCCAGTATGGACGCACGATCCCTCGTGAAGAGCCTCCACCCCCTTGAGGTGAAGCTCCTCCTCCGCTACGGGCCTGGCGATGAGCTCGATTCCTCCCGCCTCCAGGCAGAGCTCTCGTACAAGGAAGGCCAGGCCAACCAGGCCTTTTCCTGGCTTGCCGCCAAGGGCCTCGCCTCCGAAGTCGGCCGCAAGGCCACGACGGTATACGAATTGACCCCCCTTGGACGGTCCATGGCGGACTCCGGGACTCCCGAGGAGAAAATCCTGCGCTTCCTAGGCGAAAAGGGGCCCGCCCGGCTACCCGAGATTGTCGCTGCCCTCGGCCTCGAGCAGAAGGACGTGGGTTCGGCCTTTGGCATCCTCTCCAAGGAAGGCGCCCTGTCGATGGACACGGAAAAGCGCGCCGCCGTCTCCCCCGAATGGTTCGCCGCCGCCCATGCGGGCGGGAAAAAGCCCCGGGTCGCCCTTGTCAGGGACCTCCTTGAAAAGGGAGTGGCGGCGCCTGGGGGTCTTTTGCCTGAGCCAAGCCTCTCGGCGGAGGAGAAGCTGGCCATGGCCGGCATCGCCCGCAAGCGGGGCGCCGGGGACGCGGCGTTCCGGGCTGCCGAGCGCGAGGTTGTCACCTACCGCCTCTCGGCGGAGAGCCCCGAGCTCGCCGCCGAGCTCCGGGCCGCGGGCGTCACCGGGGAGGAGCTCTCCTCGGTCACCTCGGAGATCCTCGAGAAGGGGACCTGGAAGACGGCCACCTTCAGGCCCTACAACATCAACAG
This sequence comes from Spirochaetota bacterium, assembly GCA_029778945.1. GTDB lineage: Bacteria > Spirochaetota > Spirochaetia > Treponematales > Rectinemataceae > JANYKC01. Next base: position 8,013 of record JAKPBN010000204.1, on the reverse strand, counting down.
CCCCACGGCCCGCCTCATCCCGGGGCGGCGCAATCCCTATGTCGAGTTCCTTGAGAGCGTCAAGGACAAGCTCGCCTCCCTCGGCTTCGAGGAGTTCGACGGCGGACTTGTGGAGACCGAGTTCTGGAACGGGGACGCCCTCTTCATGCCCCAGTTCCACTCGGCCCGGGACATCCACGACGTCTACTATGTCGCCGAGCCCACCAAGGCCAAGTCCATCGAGGAGCCCTATCTCTCGGCCGTCGCCGCCACCCACGAGAATGGCGGGGCCACGGAGAGCCGGGGCTGGAACTACGGCTTTGACCGGGAGTTTACCAAGCGCCTCCTCCTCCGCAGCCAGGGCACGGTCCTCTCGGCCCGCCAGCTGCCCACGGCCAAGGTGCCGGGCAAGTACTTTGGCATCGCCCGCTGCTTCCGCTACGACAAGGTGGACGCCACCCACCTCTCGGACTTCTACCAGACCGAGGGCATAGTCCTGGGCGAGGACGTATCGCTCCGGACCCTCCTGGGCTTCCTCGAGATGTTCGCGGTCGAGGTCGCCGGCGCCACCGAGGTGAAGTACGTTCCCGGCTACTTTCCCTTCACCGAGCCCTCGGTGGAGGTCCACATCAAGCACCCTGTCCTAGGCTGGTTTGAGCTGGGCGGCTCGGGCATCTTCAGGCCCGAGGTCACCGAGCCCCTTGGGGTCCATGTGCCCGTCCTGGCCTGGGGCATCGGCATCGACCGGATGGCTCTGATGGCCCTCGGCCTCAACGACCTTAGGGAGCTTTTCAGCCCCGATATCGAGAACGTCCGCCTTCGCCGGGCCAAGCTCGGCTAAAGGGCCTCTCGCGACACACATGAAGGGAGAGAAGCATGCCTAAGATCGAAGTAAACGAGAACCTATTCTTTAGCCTCCTCGGCAAGCGCCTGGGCCCCGAGGAACTTGACCTTCTTCTTCCGGCCGCCAAGGCCGAGCTCGACGAATGGTGCAAGGACCCCTCGGTGGCTCCCGAGGCCCGGACCATCAAGATCGAGCTCAACGACACCAACCGTCCCGACCTCTGGTCGACCGCCGGCCTTGCCCGCCAGCTCAGGCTCCATAGCGGGAATCCCCGCCCGGCCTATCCCTTCTTTTCGCGCGCCGGGGACGAGAGGCCGACGGACCGCAGGGTCCTCGTCGAGGCCTCGGTCAAGGGTGTCCGCCCCTATCTCGCGGGCTTTGTGGTCTCCGGCAAGGCGGTCACCGATCCTATTTTGCGGGACATGATCCAGACCCAGGAGAAGGTGTGCTGGAATTTCGGCCGCAAGCGCCGGACCGTCTCCATGGGCATCTACCGCTCGGCCTCGATCAAGTGGCCCGTAGTGTACAAGGCCGTGGCCCCGGACTCGGTGAGCTTTGTGCCCCTCCAGTGGGATCGTCCCCTCACCCTCAATGAGATCCTCAAGCAGCATCCCAAGGGCAAGGAATACGGCTTTATCAACGAGGGCCAGCCCCTCCATCCCCTCCTCACGGACTCGACGGGGGCCATCCTCTCCTATCCCCCGATCATCAACTCCGCCGACCTCGGGGCCGTCCAGGTAGGGGACACGGAGCTCTTTATCGAGATCACGGGCACCGATCTTTCCTCGGTCCTCCTCTCTGCCAACATCATCGCCTGCGACCTTGCGGACCTTGGCCACAAGGTCGAGCCCGTCGCCGTGGAGTATCCCTATGACTGCGGCCTCGGGACCCGCCTGACCTGCCCCTGGTACTTCCAGAAGCCCGTGAGCATCGAGTCCACCCGCGCGGCCCGCCTCCTTGGCCGGCCCTTTCCCGTCGCCGAGGTCTCCGAGGCCGTCTCCCGGATGGGCTCGGGGGTCGAGACCCATGGCCAGTACGTGATCGCCTCTCCCGCGGAGTACCGCAATGACTTCCTCCACCCCGTCGACGTGGTCGAGGATGTGATGATCGGCTTTGGGATGGACGCCTTCAAGCCCGAGCGGCCCCGGGACTTCACCATCGGCCGGCTTTCCCCGATCGAGCTCTTTTCCCGCAAGGCCAAGGGCCTCCTCGTGGGCCTTGGCTACCAGGAGATGATCTACAACTACCTCGGCTCGGGCAAGGATTTCGCCGAGCGCATGGGCCAGGATCCGGCAAGCCTAGTCCGGATCTCCAACCCTATGTCGGAGAACTACGAGTTTGTCCGCTCCTCCTCCCTTCCCTCCCTCCTCTACTCCGAATCGGTGTCGAGCAAGGCCGCCTATCCCCATCGTCTCTACGAGGTGGGCAAGGTCGCCCTCAAGGACCAGGCGGAGAACTACGGGGTGGCTACCCGGCAATACCTGGGCTTCCTCACGGCCCATTCCGGGGCGGACTTCAACGAGGTGGCAGCCCATTTCTCGACCCTCCTCTTTTACCTGGGCCGGGACTTTACCGTGGCCGAGCCGGCCGCCGGCCCCGGCGGGGAGGACTCCCGCTTTATTCCCGGCCGCCAGGCCGCGGTGTTCTACAAGGGTCGCAAGGTCGGAGTCTATGGTGAGATCCACCCGGGCGTCCTCGAGGCCTGGGGCATCACGGTTCCCTGCGCAGGGGGCGAAGTCGACCTCGACGCCCTTCTTGGCTAGCAACTATGGAGGCTCCATGAACTATCGCCGCTACTATTCTCGGTTGCCTGATTGTCCCTATCAGGATTTTCGGGCTTTCCTGGATGGGGTGGCGGCCCGGGGGGGCGATAAGGCCGCCTTCCGCTGGCGGCCCGGGAACGACGAGGACGAGCGGGTAACAACCTACGCCGAGCTGGGACGCCAGGCCTTAGGCCTGGCGTCCCGTTTTCTCGCCGCCGGCCTTGAGCCGGGGGATCGGATAGCCCTGCTCTCGGAAAACCGGCCCGAATGGTGCGTCAGCTATCTGGCCATCGTCGCCGCAGGCTTTGTGGTGGTCCCCCTGGATGTCTCCCTGGATAGCCCCGGGATCCTGCGCAACCTCGATGTGGCCCGGTGCAAGGCCATCTGCCTCTCTGGCAAGCTCCTCCTCCGCCATCCCGAGCTTTCCGACCCTGCCCGCCTCGGGGGCCTCGGCCTGGACCTTGTCCTGGATTTCGACCTGGCCGGGGGGGCGGGCCCGGAAGCCGGGCATGGCCCAGACTGCAGGGAGTCCTGGCTGGCCGCCACGGCCTTCCCGCCCTCTCCAAGCCTGGCCCGGCCCGGGGAGCTCGACCCAGGCAGCGACGCCATCGTTTTTTTCACCTCCGGCACAACGGGCCTGGCCAAGGGCATTGTCCTCTCCCAGACGGCTATCTTGGCCAATGTCAACGCCGCCCGGATGTCCCTCATCGTGGATGACCGGGACGTCTTTGTGGCCCTCCTCCCCCTCCACCACACCTATGCCACAACCTGCGCCTTCCTCTCCGGAGTGGAGGCGGGATGCACGATCTCGATCGTGGACCGGATCGCGCCGACGGTTGTGCTTAGGGCCATCAAGGACTGCGGCGTGACCTTTGTCATCGGGGTCCCCCTCCTCTTCGACAAGATCCGGGCGGGGATCGAGGCCGAGCTCTCCCGCCTTCCTCTCCTCCCTCGGGGCCTGATCAGGGCCCTCCTCGCGCTGAGCCGCTTCAGCGCGGTCAGGCTCGGGATCAACCTGGGAAGGCCCCTCTTCGGCTTCCTGCGGGAAAAGGCCAAGCTCGGCTCGGTGCGCCTGGCCGTCTCCGGCGGGGGCCCCCTCTCGCCGGCCACGGCGGACTTCTTTGACGCCCTGGGGATCTGCCTCGTCCAGGGCTATGGGATGAGCGAGAATGGCCCCTTGATTTCGGTCAACCTGCCCGAGCGCAAGGACAACCGGACCGTAGGCTTTCCGGTCAAGCACACCGAGCTCAGGATCGACGATCCGGGCCCGGACGGCATAGGGGAGATCCAGGTGAAAAGCCCCTCCCTCATGCGGGGCTATCTTGAGGCTCCGGAGGCGACCGCCGAGGTTATGACCCCTGATGGCTGGCTCAAGACCGGGGACCTGGGCCGCCTGGACCGCCGGGGCATGCTCACGATCACGGGCAGGAGGAAGAACCTCATCATCACCGAGGGGGGAAAGAACGTATACCCTGAGGAGATCGAGGTCCGCCTGGACGCCTCGCCCTGGATCAAGGAGTCCTTGGTTGTGGGCCGTCCGGCCCGGCCCGGCGTCCAGGGCGAAGATGTGGTCGCCATCGTCGTGCCCGACCAGGATGCCATCAAGGCCGTGTATCCCGACCAGGCCGGGGATCCTGGCTTTGTCTCCGACCTCGTGAGGGGGGAGCTGTCCAGGATCAACAAGAGCCTCCCGGCCTACATGAAGGTGGTCGAGCTCCTGCTCCGCGCCGAGGACTTCGAGAAGACGAGCTCAGGCAAGATTCGCCGTTTCCTTTACAAGGCCGAGGCGCCCCAGATCAAGGCTCCCGGCTGGGGCATGCGGGCCTAGGCCCCCGCGATCACGGCCTCGATCGCGGGAGGCAGGGCAAAGGCGGCCAGGTGCATGGACGGGCTGTAGAACCTTGTCTCGATCCCGGCCTTTTCCCAGTTCGCGGCCTCAAAGTCCTTGGTGGGGTCATAGCGTTTTGAGGCGAAGCCCAGGAGCATCTCTCCGGGCTCGCCCGCCGGGAGGGCGGCCCGGTAGACCCGGTAGACGGGAAAGAGGCGCTTGAGCTTTCCCGCCCGGGTGGTCAGCTCCCGCCTGCCCTTGGGACTCCCGGCCCCTCCCGCCCGGCTCACGAGGATCCCATCCCCTGACAGGATCCTGAAGCAGTCGCTGTAGAAGGGCTGGGCCGTCGTGCCCTCTCCCGAGGCCCCGCCCCGGGGATCATCGACCACAATGAGATCAAAGCGCTCCTTGGTGTCCCGGACAAAGCTGGACGGATCTATGGCCGCCACCTTGACCCTGGGGTCGGCAAAGGAGCCGGCGAGGGTCGGGAACCAGCGGCGGGAGGCCTCGATGACCCCCGAGTCGGCCTCCACGACCGTTATGCGCTCCAGTCCCCCATGCCTTACGAGCTCGGAGACCACGGCCCCGTCGCCTCCGCCTATGACCAGGGCCGCGGCCGTCCTGGGGTTTACGGAGAGGGGCACATGGACGGCCATCTCCCGGTAAGACTCCCCCTCGAGCTCGGAGACCGCTATCCTCCCGTCGAGGACCAGGATGCGCCCGTAGTCGTCGGTGTCAAATATGTCAATCCTTCTCTCCTGGCTCTCGGCGGAAAAGAGCGGCCTCTTGATCCTGATGCGATAGTCCGCGCCCGGGCTTTCAGGACAGCTGTACCACAGGTCCATCGAGGCCTCCTTATGAAATCGTGAAAAAGGGTAGGCCCCATCCGAGGCTCCTGTCAAGAACGATGTTGTCCTGCCGATACTTGGATTGATGAGCCCAAGCCTTGATGTCAGTGTCCTGGTCGCCCGTCTCGTGGTCGTGGCCGTGACTGCCTTCCTAGCCATCCTCCTGTGGTCAAGGACCAGGGACCTGGCCTGGATGCTCATAGTCATCGGGATCATCGCGAGTTATGCGGGACTCCTCTTTGACCTCCTCGTGTCCTATGGCCTCCTCGACAAGGAGGGTTTTTCGCCCCTTGGCATCCCCCTGGGGGAGATCCTCTTCTCCAATCTGCCCTACCTCTTCTTTTCCGCGGCGTTTATCGTGATGATCCTTCGCAAACGAGGGCGCTAGCATCCCTTTCGCGCCCTCGTTTGCGCCGCAGTCGTTGGCATAGCCATTCACCCTCAATCGGCCAGCCGGATCCTGGGCGTCCTTCCGCGAAAGAGGAGGCGCCTATGCTCATCGCAGCCCACGAGCCCGAAGGCTACGAGGGGCTCCTCGTATCCGTGGAGGTGGACATCCGCAGGGGCATCCCGGCCGTTGACCTGGTAGGCCTCGCGGCGGGGGCCGTCAAGGAGGCCCGGGAAAGAGTGAGGGCCGCCAGCCGGAATTCCGGTTTCGACTTTCCCCTGGATCGGGTCCTGGTGAGCCTCGCCCCGGCCTCCTTTCCCAAGGAAGGCCCCGGCTATGACCTGCCCATAGCCCTTGCGGTGCTGTGCGCCTCCGGCGCCCTTCCCGATCCGGGCCGTCCCTTCCTAGCCTCGGGGGAGCTGATGCTCGATGGAAGGGTAAGGCCCGTGAGGGGCATCCTGGCGGCCGTGGCCGCTGGCCTTGGGGCGGGCATAGAGGATTTTGTGGTTCCCCTGGAGAATGTAGTCGAGGCCAGGAGCCTGGGGAGGGGGAGGATCCACGGCCTCTCTAGACTCGGGGAGGCCGTCGATGTCCTCGGACGCCTGCGCCAGGGCCAGGAGCCGGAAGATCCTCTCTCCCAGGGCCTGGGAGGGCTCCAGTCCCTGGCCAAGCCTGGAGCCGAGGGGGACCTCTCAGAGATCCGGGGCCTCCCCAGGCTCCGAAGGGCCCTCGAGGTGGCGGCGGCCGGGAGCCACCACCTCCTCCTCTTTGGGCCCCCCGGCTCGGGCAAGACTATGGCCGCCCGGCGCCTGCCCTCCCTCATCCCCGACCTGGGCGAAGAGGAGGCTATCGAGGTCACCAAGCTCCAATCCCTCGCGGGCCTTCTCCCGGAGGTCCACGGCCTTATCCGGCGCCCCCCGTTTCGCGCCCCCCATCACTCCGCGTCCCGGGAGGGCCTTGTCGGCGGCGGCCGCGGCCTGAGCCCTGGGGAGGCTAGCCTTGCCCACAAGGGCGTCCTCTTCCTTGACGAGGCTCCCGAATTCCACCGGGACGCCCTCCAGGCCCTGCGGGAGCCCCTCGAAGAGTCCAGGCTCAGCCTGGCCAGGGCCGGGCGGATTGTGCGCTTTCCCGCGGACTTCCAGCTCGTCTTGGCCGCCAACCCCTGCCCCTGTGGAAACCTGGGCAGGGACAGCAAGGTATGCACCTGCGCCATCCAGGATATCCAGCGCTATTGGCGCAGGCTTGGGGGCCCCCTTTTGGACAGGATCGACCTCCGGGTCCCCCTAAGACCGGCCCTGGCCCGGGATCTCCTGGGTCCCCCCGGGGAGGACTCCTCGGCTGTCCGATCCCGGGTCGAGGCTGCCCGGAGGATCCAGGCCAGGCGCTATGCCGGTCTGGGCTTTCTCAGGAATGGCAGGATTCCCCCGGGCCTGGTGGAGCGCTTTTGCCCCCTCGGCCCCGGTGTCGCGGCAGTCCTTGACCGGGCCGTCGACGGCTTAAGCCTTTCCTCCCGGGCCTGCCACGGTATTCTCCGGGTAGCCCGTACTATCGCCGACCTTGAGGGGAGGGAAGGGCTCGAGGAGGATGATATCCTTGAGGCAGTCCAGCATCGGCGCTATGGGGATGGGGACTATTTTTGGCAGGATGGGCGATGAAATAGAAATCCCATGGAAAGCGTGCTCTTTTTCTCTGTCGTGCTTGACAAAAGAGTGGGCTTGCGGTAATTATACATCCCGCGCCGGAACGCCTAGTTGCGGTGGCCACGAGCAGAACAAAAAGCGAGAAAAGAGATCAGGGCTGGGGATCAGGTGCTTGACAACGAGGGTGTGAAAACACTACGTTGACAAAGCGCTCTAAACGTAAATCGGCACAGCGACCATGGGGGCCACGAGCATAACCGGGACTGACGGTTCCGGGAGCTACTTGCGTCTTGCATGAGGGTCAGGCCGCTAACGAAAAGAGCGATAAAAAAAAGCAAGAAACTGACAAAGCAAACTGCTTGACAGAGATAACACGAAAGTGTTACAAAGAATACGCCTTCTGGCACGAAAGTTGCTAGCAGGTAACAATGGTCCTTCACACGGTAATTAGGGATGGGATAGAACGAGGTAAGCATCAAGGCGCCTGAAAGCGCTTTGATTCAATACATCGAATGCCGGTCTTGTCTAACGACAAGACGAACGTTCAAATCTTTATGGTATCTACCAGACTTCGGTCTGATAGAATATATCATGGAGAGTTTGATCCTGGCTCAGAATGAACGCTGGCGGCGTGTCTTAAGCATGCAAGTCGTGCGGCAAGGGTAGCAATACCCCTAGAGCGGCGGACTGGTGAGTAACGCGTGGGTGATCTGCCTCTGGGAT